>CAZXWI010000045.1:0-12468 GCA_964644555.1 uncultured Lachnospiraceae bacterium
TTTTGCTCTTACCTTTACATACCAACTGTTTTAATTCGTTTAAATCTGCCATTTTTCCTCTCCAAAAAGTTAATTATGATTTAAATCTGCTCCGATGGATAGTACCTATCGGAGCTATTTAAAGTTGTTTAACAACTCATATACCATATGCTGCTGAAGATTGCATCTTCCGAAGCCATAACCAATTCTTTAGCCGATTCCGGAGTATTGGGATACAATGCTTTGTATTCATCCCAGCTGCGGTATTGACGGCTCTTGAATTCAGGCGGATTCGAGAATGTGTAATCCTCTTTGTTGAATACTTCGCCGGTTGATTCTCCTGCGTTATCGTAAACACCGTATTCAACAACTGTTTCGGCAACAGCTTTAAGATTTTCGATATCGATATCTCCCATTGTGAGAGCCGATTTATCGAATCCGAATATGAACTGTCCACCCGGTGCCATGATATCAAGCCACTCTTTTGTACGGTCGATGCATTCCTGTTTTGTGCAGGTGGTGAGATTCTGAAGAGGGAATCCACCTGTAAGAATGAATTTATTACCGAGTTTTTCTTTAAAGAGTTTCGGATCTCCGAATTCGAATTGGAAGTACATGCCTGTAGGAAGATCCTGCAAGTAGTCAATTTTTTCCGTCCAGTTTTCTTCGAGGAAAGCACCACAGCGCATACCCAACGATGCATAGTCGTTAAGCTGACGGGACCATGGTTTATACCAAGCATCCACGAAATCCTTTTCTCTTAAATATGTAGCCATATGAAGCTGGAACATTGCTATAGCATAACGGTTGATATTATTAACATCAGGAGCAAGACCCGATTTATAAACCATGGGGTATGTGGCTTCCAATGCATCAAGCACTTTTTGCTTGTTTCTTCTTAAGTCGATGCAAATGCCGTCAAAGCTTCTGAGCTGATCTGCCATCCAGTCAAGAGCCACTCTTCCTCCACCGCCTCTGCCTTCACTGTCAGGGTAACCGAATCTATCGGAAAGGCGTTTTAACATGGGCATTTGTCTTGCAGCTACTTTCTGGTTGAGAAAACTTTCCTGAGAAAGAGCAAACATCGACCTTACCGGGTTATTGACAAAATCCAGATTTTTGTATACTCTGGGCAAACATTTTTCGATAATCGTTGCATAAGGGTCTTCGATAAATTCATCGTATTCTTCTGGCATAAGGCACATTGTGTTAGGGTGCTGCATATAGCCGGTGTTACTCATGATTTTATTTACTGCCCCTAATGACTGAGCCGAATACGGAGTGTAAACCGTACCCGTATACATGCATGAATCGGAAGGAACTATTTCGCAAAGTTCTGCTGCCGCATCTTCCAATAATGCAGGATTCCAATATGCTTCTTTTCTGTCCACATTGCCGTAGTCCGCAACTGTTGTCAGACCAAGGCCGAAATTGAAAGGAACCCTTTGAGGAATTTTGTTGTCGTACACATCGTGCATGATTTGTGTACGCTCACGCTTGAGTTCTAAAACGTCCTTCATATATACCTCCGTTTTATATGTAGTTAAGTATGTTTAGTTCTTAAATTATTGTCTTTGTTCGATTTCCTTTTTCATCTGATCGACTTTTTCAGGTGTAAGTTTGTAGAAAAACTTAAGGAATATGAATCCGCAGAATGCTATGCAAGCAGGGATAATCGCATAAGCGTTTGCAAGAGCTGCTTTAAGTTGGGGAGTCGGATCTGCACCTGCAACATAACCTGCACTGATGAGTGCGGCGGATATAATTACGCTTTTCAAAATACTTGCGATTTTTACGGGTAATTCGCTAAGACCCATTATGAAGCTGTTGGTATTAACGCCTGTTTTCCATTCGCTGTAGATAACATTATCCTGATAAAGGTTAAGTTCGAACGGCTGAGTTGTTCCGGTTAACATATGAACAACGATGTTGATCAAAAGGAATACCGTTGCGTTCGGAGCAAGTTTTGTGGCAAAAAGACAAAGAGCGATAATGACATATACGCAAAGCAAGAATGTTTTGTAACTCTTGACTTTTTTACCGAAGAATCTTACGAATGTCGAACCTGCAAAACCTGCAAGACCTATGCAAAGCATATGAATTGATACCATGCTCGGTGTTTCGAATACATATCTGTAATAGTAAACTGCCAATGAAGGGAGTGCCAAGCCAGCCATATTGCTTGTTAAGTCGATTATCAATGTAACCAAAAGCTGATGATTGCTCTTGATTGAATTGAAGATTTCTTTTATGCTTACGGTGCCTTCTTCTTCATGTGTGTCATCGGCAGGTTTGTAGTAGTCGTCTTCGCAGCCTTTGCTGATACCGAAGTGGATATATTCAACTACAATGTAGAATACACCGGCAATAAGAACCAAAATAGGATAAGATGCTCTTTCGCTTACAAGCGGAGCCAAGAAAGCAACGATTACCGGTGTGAGATAGTTGCCCATCAAACGACCTAAGTTAGAACCCATCATTCTTTGTGAGTTGAACATATTTCTTTGCTGTTGGTTCTTGGCAAGAACATTGGTAAGTGAAGTATTTGCCGCATAAGCAAAGTTCCATGCACTTACGCCGATAATATAGCCGAGTGTGATGATGATTGCAGAAAGAATCGGATTATTCTGGACTGATGAAAAATGCAGTACAAATCCGATTACCGCAAACGGCGGTGCAACCAAAAGCCATGAACGGAGCTTGCCCCATTTCATAGGTTTGAGGGTAGCAATGATACCGCCTGTTAATGACGCCATTACAAATGCAACGATGCTTGTAATGAGCATAACGGCACTTGAAAGACCGAGAGGAAGCATTGCAACATCGGTGAGAAAGATTGCAAGATAAGTACTTGAAATGATGGAAATGAATCCTTCACCTGCGTTTGCAACACCCCATAAGAGGAGTTTCTTATTCTGTTGTTTTGCTTGAGTTTCCATGATTTAGTGTTTTTCCTGCTTAGGCAGGAGTAAATAAACCTTTCTTTATATTTTTTACATACACATAAATTACATACACATTATATTTTAAGAAATGCAAAATGTCAAGCTTTTTTTGAATGTATTGTAAAATAGTTTGATAAAATTTACTATAATTTTAAATGTTATCCCGACTAAGATATTTTAAAAAATTTGCAGGAAAAATACAGAGATTTGAATATTTAAAAATCTTGCAACAAATTTACATATTTGCTACAATTATTATGTGTGAGGTTTAAAAAATGGCAAAAACAAAAAAAGGAGACTTTGCTGCCGAAAAAATATTGGAAACAGCAAAGGAACTGTTCTACGAACAGGGTTACTACAAAACAACAGTAGCGGAAATCACAAAAAAAGCAGGGGTAAATAACGGACTCTTTACCTACTATTACGGCACTAAGACGAATCTTTCAAATATCATCAACTCCAAGTTCAGACTTGACCTTCGAAATGCTATATCAAAGAATATGTTTGAAATCGACAAGTGCTACGATATGGCGATGGGCATTGCTGTGGAATACAGAAAGAATTTGGAGCTTCTTTCCCAAAAGCCAAAGCTCAGACGCTACACCATAGAGCAAAACTCCGATGTCATGATTCATAAAGATATGTCATATGAGGACATAATGAGTGCAAAAGACAGCTTGCATACATCGCAGCGTGGTCATTACTATCAGCTTCAGAAAAGGCTTATCAACCCCAATATATCGGATATAGATTTAAATGTGTACCAAACAGCAGGCGTTGCGGCAACCAATGCGCTTATTTCGGCTATGCACGATCGAATCATAGAATGTTCAACGGATTATATGGGAGATAAATTCATAGAAATATGTTTTAATTTGCTCCAACTTCCCAATGAAAAGATAGAAGAATTGAAAGAACAAAGCTTGATAATAGCAAAACAATTTGATTTGACACTTAAAGATTATTTTATTATCGAATAATTTCCATTCCGTTTACTTTATGTAACCATATTCATCATTATAACTGCGGTTTCGAAAAAAACTGCCGAATAAAGGCAGCTAAATCGAAAATACGCAGTTTTTTATTATGTAAAGATTAACACATATCTCTCCGTAATTATTCACAAGTGTTCTCGTTGTTACCTTTTGGGATTTTTGCTTTCCCTAATTCACCCTATTACACCATAACACGCCGTAAATTGAGTATCACATTAGTATAAACCAAGAGCCCTGACTGGTTTAGTTTCCCATCAAGGCTCTTTTTGTTTAATATTCGTCAAGTTCACTAAGTTTTGTCAACCATTTATTTATCTGTCCTTTTTCCACAAAGGAACGCATCGCACCCTCACAAAACCTTTCTGCTCGAACAGCTCCTACCAATAAGGCCAAGACAGCTTTTTCATTAAGTTGGGAAATATCAGCACTTTCCATGGAAACCATTCCCCATTCGATATTATTTTCTTTGAGAATATCTATATACTTGTTCAAACCGTATTCCGAGTGAGCGTCGATAAATGAATATAAATCATATATAAAACTTTCCAATTCATTTCCGTTTACTTTCAGCATAGGCAAATATTTTGTTAGTGATTCATATTGCTTCATATTCTACCTTTTTTAGAGAAAAGAATGTTTTATTTCTTCTAATCTGTTTTCTATAAGATAACAGCTCATATCTCGATTTTCAGCATATCCTCTTGTTTGGTAAATTGCTTTGGTATCATCAAAACCGAATCCAAACATTCTATCATCTTTTGTGCTGTCTTTCTTTTGCTTAACTTCTGACATGAACAAAGACATTTCCTTGTTTGTAAATGCTAACATAATGGTGTCCCATACGGTGCTTTTGGCTTTTGCGTTTAGTTCATCGCTTGGATGTTTTGCATAAATGCCGACCAATATGTACCAATTAGCATTTTGCTGAATAGGAAAACGGTTAAACCATAAATAATATGGAAAGCTTGTGGTTCCTTTTTCGTCATAATATGTTCTGGACATTTTTACTTGAATCGTATTTGATTTGTTACACCCATTTTCATGTCGATATAATAATAAGTCTATCCCTTTTTCTTGTGCTGAGGCAGGAACAAATACCGAAGCTCCTTTGATTTTATTTGAGAGATAATTTGCAACTGCAAACTCCCCATACTGCATTGTAAAAACGGGTTGCATTTTGTTTCTCCTTTTTCTATATTAACTTTACTGAAGCTTTAAGGCTTTGTGCATCCATTATATCAGGCGTATAGTAAAAAATCAACTCATATTCGCATTGCGTTTTTAATGTAAAAATGTGTTATAGTTTTATTGGTGCTGTCAATACTATAATGTAGTTAAAATCAATGGAGGCACTGCATTATGGATAAATTCATCATTACACCAAAGGAAGATAAAACCGTCACAATGACGATTCGTATAGATAGAGCCTTGCAAGAGGAATATAACGACTTGTCCGCCAAAACGAATCGCTCTCGTAATGAACTGATAAGCATGGCATTGAAATATGCTCTTGAGCACATGGAACTTAAAGACGAGTAATGAACATATGTAATGACTAAATAAAAGCCTTTGAATTTTTGCCCTTTGGCTCTCGATTTATTTTATGTTTTCATTCGTAAAAACTCATTTACCTTTGTTGCGTCCACTTCTTGCTGTTAGTCAAAACTGTAAGTATAAATGTTCATTGTGGTGTAACAGATAGAATGTCTTAAAGTCTTTGAGCTTTCAATGATGTTGACTCCCAGATAATTGATCAAACTTGCACAAGCATTCGATCAAGGAAAACAAGTTTCACGCAAATCATATTGGATTCAACTTTTAAATTCCCTGCCTTTCGTTGCTGATAACTTTTATCGTACATTTTCAAAACCCATTCATGCGGTTTAGTTGTAGTGATTCCCCGTTCTGTTTTTTTATGTGTCTTTCCGTTATCGTCAGTTTCTTTGTAGGCAGTAATCTTTGAAAAGGCTGTCTCAAACAGATTGATAATATCTTTTGGTCTACATTCGCTAACGCACTTTACTGTTAGATCACATTACATTTTCGTTACATTCATCTGTCGCAAAATTCATCTGAATATTTATCTCTCAAGTGTTTCTGCAATGCTTTGCTTATCTTTTCTGCTTTGCAATAAATTTAACTTAAAGAGGTGCTTTGCATTATTGCTAATACCTACAGTATAACGCTTGCTGAACAAACAAGCACAATTTTACAAACATTATTTACCGAATATATAAAAATAATATTAAATATTAGTCCAAATTAACAAAATCTTATTGACTGACAGCCGTATCAACATTATAATTGTTATATAATTATGCATATGTAAAAAAGCGAGGTAAACTATGGACGCAAAACAATTACAAGAGTACAGAACCAAAAATTATGTCGACTTGTATTCGGGAATTATCCCTGACAGATTCCCCGTTAATGACGGCTTAGGCGTAGAATTTCTCATTCAATACGCAGGCAAAGACCTGTTGGCAACCCAGTACGAATACTCAACAGAGCTTATCATCGAGATCTTGGAAAAAGCCATGGAAATCACAAACGGTGATAACTTCTCCGCATCATGGCCGAGAAACCCAATAGCTCTTATTTTCTCCAGAAACATAGGCAATGTTATGAGCAACACAGGATTCGTGCAGCATCCGGAAGTTTCGGGATTCTCGGCTGACGAATACGATGAATTCATCAAGAACCCCCACGAATTTTTAACCGATGTGGTAGCTCCGAGAATTAACCCTGCCTACGCAGGCACAAAGGCGGAAATGGCTTTTGCTTTTGCAAGGCAATATATGGCATCAACCGCAGTAATGCGTATGTTCGGCGAAGCAAATGCATATATCCGCGATAAATACGGATTCTTCGAGCCTGTTGCAGGCTCAACGGGAATGACAAGCCCTCCATTTGACACATTGGCTGACTTTAACAGAGGATTTACGAATATCACCCTTGATATAAGAAGATGCCCGCAAAAGGTTTTGGATGCAATGGAAGCATTGATGCCCTTGGCTATATATCAGCAGAAAACACCGATTGTGGATATTACGGGTGCAAGCAGAATTATGACTCACATGGGCGTATTCCTAAAACAAAAAGACTTCGAAAAATTCTATTGGCCGACATTCAACAAGCTTTGCCACATTGCAGGCGAGAGAGGACAAAGAATGTATATCTTCTGCGAAGGCGATTGGACCAGATTTATCGACAACTTAAAAGAACTCCCCGTTGGTGCAAGATTATGGTTCGAATACGGTGATGCTCAAAAATACAAAGACGAACTTGGCAGCCGCTACATTCTCGGTGGTTTATATCCGCTTACGCTTCTTAAAAACGGCACAAAAGAGCAATGTATCGACAAAGCAAAAGAACTTATCGACATTATGGCACCGGGAGGCAACTTCTTCTTTGATTTCGATAAGCATACATTGAACATTTCGGATATCAATACAGAGAATTATGTTGCAGTTCAAAAATTCGCTTTAGAAAACGCAAAATACGATAATCCGGGCGAAATTTCGATAAACGAAAAATTTGAGGACAGCGTAGTTAAATATTCGGATAAATATCCCGAATTTAAATCAAAATACATTGTAAGCTGGGATGAATACAAAAAACTTTATCCGCCGGTAAACGATTTGGCAGACAGACTTATGAAAGAGCAATATGAAAAATATGTGGCTATGGTGCCGAGCTTCATAAGATAAAATCAACAAAAAAGAAAAAGCGGACTCAACGAGTCCCTTTTCTTTTATTGGATTCTCAAGCAGTAAATTTAGGTGTACCTAAATTTTACATCTTTAGTTTATCACTTTTTTTTAAATAGTCAATAGTTTAAATAAAAAAATATGAATTTTGTGCAAAATTTATTCGATATAAAATTAAACATCGCCATTCGCATTTATCAGCCTCTGCAAATAAGTAAGAAACTCAACTTATATTTGCAAAATATATGAGTTTATGGTATAAATACACACTGAGGGAACAATATGCAAGAAAACAACACACTACAAACCAAACTCAATAAAAAAGACCTGCTTAAAAAGGTAGCAAAAGAACTTTTCTACAAACAAGGCTACAACGACACCACATTTGTGCAGCTAAGCAATATATCGGGAGTAAATAACGGGCTTATAACCTATTATTTCAAAACAAAAGCCAATTTGGCAAGCCAGATATTCACCGTATTCATATTCGATCTTCGTGATGAATTGGCAAAACAACTTCGTAATTTATGCGGCGATTTCGAATTGGCACTGTCCATTGCGGTGGAAACGAGAATACTGTTCCGATTGAATATAAGCAATAAAAATCTCAGTAAATTTATATCCGAATATTCCAAAGTGCAATATTCTACGGACTACAACGAAATCAAAGCCCAATATTACGGTATGCAAAAGCACCTTATCAACCCGAATATCAGCGATGAAGATATGCGACTTTATGAAGTCTGCCGCAGAGCCATCAACCAAGCCCTGGCAAATGCATACAGCGATAAATACACAAGTGCCTCCATAGAACATCTGGAAGAATACTCACTCAAACTGTTATTCTTCATGCTCGGCCTATCTGAAGAACGAACACAACAGCTAATAGATGAATCGGCAGAGCTTGCAAATAAAATCAATATTACCGTAGAAAATGGGTTTAGCGTTATTGGAAAGTAAATGTGGGGGAAGCCCACAGACTCCACCTTTTTATGCAAACTTCGTTTGCAAATAGGTGTGAACGCTACAAAATACCAAGCTATTTACGCAAATTTAAAAAAAATGTATCCGAATTAACGGATACATTTTCTATTTTAGTTATTTGCATGATATTTTTGAGCAAACTCTCTGCCGTATTTGGCGAGTTCGTCCATGACAATACTGTTATTCCACTCTCTGAAACATACGCTGTTGGGGATTGACGGTAAGAATCTTCCTGCAGGGCAATATGTATCGATAGTGCGCCTTACTTCGGCACGAATTTCTTCTTCGGTTATATTTTCAATATCTACTTTAGGACCGTCAATACCGCCGACCAAGGCAAGTTTGCCTTTTGTTATCTCCTGAATTTTTACTATATCATTTTGAGCTATAACACCTTGCCAGATATCAACACCTATTTCCATCATATCTTCGACAATGGGCTGACAAATGCAATCCGCATGATGCATATATATCATGCTACATTCGTGAATAGTGTCGGCTATCTCCTTTTGCAAAGGCTTGATTATCTCCCTCCATACCGATGGAGGTAAAAACAAGTTTTGTTTTGAACCCCAGTCATCGTGGTAGAAAATTACTTCAAGCCGGCAATGCTCCGCCATAACAGGATCGGGAAAATAAGATGCAATGCCGACATAAAATTTCCGTAATATTCGGGAACTTTTCAGTCCAATATGGTTTGTGCGTTTTCACGAGGGTGCATAAACATACCTTCCATTATTTAATTGTTATTTTTTAGTACCGAAGATACCTTCCCTATAAGCACCGATATATTCAATACACATTTCGTCTATTCCGAGGCAAGCTTCCGTTGCATAAATCATGCCCATCATATCTCTGTTGAGCGGGTCTAATACAGCGCTGTCCATACCTGCTTTCATTGCTAATACGACAAATGCCTGGTTAACGAGCTTTCTTGCGGGCAAGTTAAATGAAATATTCGATACCGCACCGGTAATGTGAATAGTCGGATATTTTTCTTTGATAGAATGCATAACTTCTTCCACCATGGCAATGCCGTCCTCTGAAGTGCAAAGCATTTCAACCAATGGGTCAATATGGATTCTGTTTGGTTTGATACCGTATTTTTCGGCTTCAGCCATGATATCATCAAATACTTTTATTCTGTCCTCGGCAGTTTTGGGGATACCGCTGTTATCGTTAAGAAGCGCTACCACATCCCACTTTGTATCGGCAATTACGGGGAAAACAACCTGCATTTTGTCACCTTCGCCTGATACGGAGTTGATTAGACCCGGTTTATTGCAATACTGAATACATTCTACACAAGTTTTCGCATTGGGGCTGTCTATGGCAATGGGTGTATCCGTTACCGACTGTACCAAGTCGATAAGCCATTTCATCGTTTCTACTTCTATCTCATCTTCAACGGAAGCACATACATCGATATAGGTAGCGCCTGCTTCGGATTGAGCTATTGCCAATTTCTTGATGTGTTCCTCATCTCTTTCGGCAATCGCTTTTGCCACCGAAGGAATAGAGCCGTTAATTTTTTCACCGATTATAATCATTTCAGTTTCCCTTTCTTAATTAGCTATTTTGAAAATTTAATACGAGTTTGTTTGTATACTTCTTCTCTGAAGTAGGGATATTGTATTTCTGCGGCATACATCGTGCATTGTGAAGGCTTGTCGTAGTTGCAATATTTATCAACATACTCTCTTGCTGCTGCTCTTTGTTCCTCTTCCGATGAATCCAAATTTAGCTGTGTAGCAGGGCAAACATTAAGAAGTATTTTATCACCGTATTCTTCGTAAAGCTTATGGGTATCGTTCATGGGCATTGGAGTCCAGCTGTCCCAACCAGCCGCAATAATGGCTTCGATTCTGCTTTCGATATGTCCGCAAGAGTGTAAATCTGCGATTTTGCCTTTAGAATGAATATGGTCTACCAATTTTTTCATATGCGGTACTATCATTTCCATAGCAGTGTCCTGCGAGAAGAACGGGTTAGCCTGACTGCCCCAGTCATCATGCACTGTGAAACCGTCGATATTATCGTAATATTCGAGCATTTTATCGACTATGCGACACATAAGATCAGTTGTTTTTTCAAATAAATCGTTGATTGCGTCCTGCTGGTCCTCGTCAATGAGAGCAACTGCGGCATTTTCGAATTCCATAAACGAAATCAATCTTTCGAACCATGCACCGTTTAAAAGCCACGCAAAATTACATTTGTTCGGGTTTAAGAAATCTTTATTGGCTTTTGCGCTGCCTTCCCAATCCCAACTGTCGATATCGGGGAAAACGAGCTTGTCATACCATTCGTTGGCATCTTCCATAAAGGGTTTGCCCGGTCGAACCATGCTGCCGCCTGCCACGGGAACATATTCCCATTCGATACCGAACATATCTTTTCCACCGTAAAGAGCAGGATCCATCATTTCTTTTTCGAAAACGAATCCCCTTGCCACATTATCGGGAATTACTTTAGGAGCAAACATACCCGTATCGCCCGACATATACATATACACAGGCTCTTTTCTGTAGTTTGCCAAAATGTTTTCTTTTCCGCTTACGGGAGTATCATACATTGCGATTCCGGGAGCATTCGGATTCATTCTGTTTGGTACGACTTGTACCGGAATTAATTCTTCTTCTTTAAAAGGGATTTTAACCATAGTTTTCCTCCTTAAAATTTATTGATTAAATTTATTTTTCAGCGTTTCATAGCTTTCACTTATGATATTTTCAAGGGAATCCCCGTCCACATTAAACACAATGGCAACACCCTCTATAAATACCTTTTTTATTTCAATGGGGTTTTCACTTACTTCACCGTCATATGTAACAGATAACATTTTCCCACTCTCGCTAAAGCAAACCACAGCTTTAATATGCCCTATGATTCCCCCGAGAGCTTCAACACATCTGCCTATATCCAATAAAAATTCCCCTAATTTTTCATTGGAACATGACAATTCATTTACATTGATATCGAATTTATATGATGCGATAACCGATTGGTCGTGATACGAAATGCTCACATTACACTCTTTTTTCTTTTCATGCTCATGATGGTGATGTTCATAATTACAGGAACATCCTTCGTGATGCTCATGGTGTTCGTGGTGTTCATGTTCGCTATGCAATTTTCCACAGCCGCAATCGCAATGAGAATGATTTTCGCTTATATGTTCATCAATATCATAATTTGATTTATCCATTTTGCCCTCCATATGCATTATTCGCCTAACAGCTTACCGATTATTTCATCATTTAAGCCCTGTGTAGCACTGGCGTAGAAATATTCGGCGGAAGCATTAAACTCTTTTGCCGTATCGGTTACATATTTTATTTCGGATTCGTCAACAAGGTCTGTTTTGTTGACGATTATAATATCCACTTCTCTAAGCTGGTCTTTTAGTATCATGCCCATAGGCACGATAAGCCTTCTCCAGCGTTTTGCATCTATCACACAGCATATTTTGCACCTAACATCGAGTGTTTTTAAAATATTTTCCTTTATATTAAACGGATACCCGACTCCCGATGCTTCTATTATTATCAATTCGGGTGATATATCATTTTGAATTCTTTTTACATTGTCGGCAATTTCGCCTCCCATGGTGCAGCAAATACATCCCGAAAACATATTTTCGACCTTGTATCCGTTTGCGCCAAGCACCTGATTGTCTATTCCGACTTCACCTATCTCGTTTTCTATTACAACGACCCGAGCTTTATCGGGTTCATTGCCTTCTCCTATAACTCTCTTTGCAATTTGGGAAATTACACTGGTTTTCCCCGAACCTAAGAATCCGCCTAATATTAAAATTTTCATAAAGGCCACCTCTTTTTACATATATATAAT
>CAZXWI010000046.1:0-12278 GCA_964644555.1 uncultured Lachnospiraceae bacterium
TTGCCGTATATGGCAAATGGTTTGCCAAATGAGAGATTGAAACAATCTCGAATGATAGTTTGTAGCTATATACACAATAACTCATATAATTACAATTATATTTTGCCGTATATGGCAAATGGTTTGCCAAATGAGAGATTGGAACAATCTCGAATGATAGTTTGTAGCTATATACGCAATAACTCATATAATTACAATTATATTTTGCCGTACATGGCAAACGGAGTTTACATAAAAATGGTTCGTGAGGGAATTTCCCACACATAAATAGTTTGTAAAACAAAGAGGAACAACATGAATACCACTACCTTACAAAACGAGTCCGAAAAATCGAACTCGTTTATTAAATTTCCGAAAAAGTTAATATATGAACAGCGCTACAAGGACATAAGTTACGGGGCAAAACTTTTATATGCAATGCTTTGCGACAGGATGAGTCTGTCGGAAGCGAATGCTTGGGAGGACGAAAACGGTGAAATTTTTATTTACTACTCAATCAAAGCAATATGCGAAGATTTGAGATGCTGTAAGGATTCTGTACGAAAATTGTTAAGTGAATTGGAGAGTGCATCTCTGATTTGTCGAAAAAGGGTCGGAATGGGAACGCCAAATAGAATTTATGTTACAAAGCTTGATGAACCAAACGAAAATACCGATATCAACAGGGCTGAAAAACCGACTTCAAGAGGGCGAAAAAACAGTCATCAATATGACGAAAAAACCGCCCCTAATAAGACAGAGATTAATAAGACTGAGTTGAGTAAGACTGAGAATAATAATACACATATTACGATTGCGTGTGAGGTGTTGGATTATTTAAATAAAAAAACGAAGAAGAATTTCCTGCTCAACAACAAAAACTTTGCTTTGATATTCGATAGATTATCCGAAGGCTATCAAAAGGAGGACTTTATCCATGCCATAGATGCAAAATACGAAGATTGGTACAACACCGATAAAGAAAAGTATCTGCGCCCGTCAACGCTTTTTAAGGAGGAGCATTTCGATAATTATGTCAACGAGCGAATATTTAACCCCATAAAAACCAATAAAACCCGACTGGAAGCAGAACATGATTACGATATTGAACTGCTTGAAAAGGCGTTGTTTGGGGGGTAGTGGGTGTGGTAAGGAAAAAAAGGCGGCATATGGGGCGAGATAAGATTAAGAACCGCAAGGTAGTTAGGGATAAGGTGAAATTGGGGGGGGCGATAATTTGAGCCCATCTCTCAAAGTAAAAACTCAGCCTTAAAGCAATCCGCTAAAAAACAGCAAAACCCTCCCCTTTCGGATTTTGCTGCTTATTTTACTATGTTTATTAAAATGTAAATATTTACGCTCTCACTTCGCCAAAGAGCATATTGCCGCACACTTTGGTAATGGTAACGGGGCATATTTGATTAACCGCTTCCACTCCCGAAGCAAAGCATGTGCGAATGTAGTTTTCGCTGTAGCCCTCGGCAAGACCGTCATCGTTAATGTATTCGCAAAGCACATTCATCGTTTTGCCGATAAACTCGCTTAGAACTCTCGTGCTGACTTCATCGCATTTTCTTTCGAGAATCTTTACTCTTTCGTGCTTCACACTCTTGCTAATCTGCTCAAGGTACTCCGCTGCGGGAGTTCCCTGCCTTTGGGAATACGGAAAAATATGCACATGGGAAAATCCCACTTTCTCAACGAAATCAAGGGTTTGGTTGAATTCTTCTTCGCTCTCACCAGGAAAACCCACTATGATATCGGTGGTAAAGGCGGCATTCGGGATATGCTCCTTTATAAGACGGCAGTACGAAAGGTATTCCTCGGCACTGTAGCGGCGGTGCATTCTCTGAAGAACGGTGCTGCTGCCGCTTTGAAGCGACAAATGAAAATGCGGGCAGAAATTCTTCACCTTTTTAAGGCGAGCAACAAATTCCTCGGTGATGAGTTTGGGCTCCAAACTGCCGAGGCGGATTCGCTCTATTGAAGTTTCGCTTGATATTTTTTCGATAAGATCGATTAAAGTGCTATCGCCGTCTTTGTAGGAAGCGATGTGAATTCCCGTTAAAGCCACTTCCTTGTAGCCACGCTTTACCAAGGAATTTACCTCGTCAACGGCTTTTGCCATGGGCACACTGCTCATTTTGTTTCGTGCGTAAGGGATTATGCAATATGTGCAATACCTGTTGCAGCCATCTTGAATTTTGAGGGCGCTTCTGACTTTGGTTTCGGACAGAGTCCCCCCCATGCAGGCAAGGTTATCAAGAAAATCCATATCCATATCTGGATTTAAGAATTTCAATATTTCTCCGGCAATGTCTTCGGGCTGTTTGTGCTTTATTATTAAATCGGCTTCGGGTACGCTATCTTCGGGAGATTTGCCCACCCTGCTCCAACAGCCACACGCAAAAACATATGCGTCTTTATATTGAGTCTTTATTTTTCGAATGAGCTGGCGTGATTTTCGCTCGCTCTCAGCTGTTACGGCACAGGTGTTGATTACGGCAAAGTCGACTTTTTCATTATCATTAGCACATTCGCTGTGTCCGCAGGATTTTAATACGCTCGATATTATGTCGCTGTCGCAGCTGTTAACCTTGCAGCCCAATGTAAAAATTCTGAATTTCATCTTAAATTCCTTACAGTTTCGGCATCTCGGTTTATCTGCTTTGTCAGCTCCTCAATGCTGTCGAATTTATGCTCATCTCTTATTCTGAACAGAAACTCGATTTTTATCTCCTCTCCGTATATCTCTTCGTGAAAATCCAATATGTATGATTCAACGCTTACTTTTGAGCCGTCCTCCACGGTGGGATTGTTGCCCACATTGGTTACTGCGTAATATGTCTTTCCCATAATGGTGCATTTGGCGGCATATACTCCCCATTTGGGCAGCACTCGGTTTTCTTCGCATAACAAATTCGCTGTCGGGAAACCGATTCTGCGGCCAAGCTGCTTACCGTAATTCACCACGCCCGATACGCTGTAGCATCTGCCGAGCATTTGATTAGCTCTTACTATATTGCCCTGAGATAAGGCTTCTTTAATAAGGCTGGTGCTTATGCACTGCCCTAATGATTCTTCTTCGCTAACTATATCCACACTTATGCCGTATGGTGCGCAAAGCTCTTTGATATTATCGGAAGTACCCTCTTTATTTTTTCCGAAAGTGTAGTTAAAACCAACCGAAACATGCTTAATATGGTATTTCACCATAAAATTTTTTATAAAATCTTCTTTCGATGTGTTCATTATTTCATCGTTAAAATCAAATATAAACAAATAATCTATACCGTTTTTTTCGAAAAAAGCAATTTTTTCTTCCCTGCTCATGAGCATATCGGCTTTAGGGGTATGCATAACAAAATTAAGAGGGCGGTTTGAGAATGTAACCACGGCTCTTTTTAAGTGGGGCTGTTTTGTTTTTTCTATTACTTTCATATGCCCCAAATGCAAACCGTCAAAGTAGCCGAATGCGCAGCTTAATTCGTCGGTGTAGGGGTATTCGCTTTTGTAATTTTCAATTATTATCATCTATATCAACACCTTTCGGGGCTTGAGCCTCTCATCTTCAAAAACGGCAAGCGAAACAAATTCTTCATTGACATAAAGTCTTACCAAACTCCCCTGAGTAATATTATCGGGAAGAAGGGCGTATTTTGACTTTATGGGCGCACCGTTTCTTACGGAATGATCGAAGTCGCCCCTCAAATAAACCGCAGGAAGATGCTTAACCAATACATCGGGAGAAAGCAGTGCTTTATTTAAATTGCCCTCTTCGTAAAGCCTTTCCAATTCTTCAAGGGTGTATGCTTCACTCAAATCAAATCCGTCATTGGATTCCCTGATCAGCGAACTCATCACTGCTCCGCAGCCTATGGATTTTCCTATTTCATCGCATATTGTGCGTATGTAAGTGCCTTTGGAACATTCTATTTTAAGCAGGGCAGTATGTGGTATATCGCTTGATAATATTTTTATATCTTCTACTACTATCTCCTTTTTAGGCACATTGACTTCTTCATTATTTCGTGCATAAGAATAAAGCGCCCTGCCGTTGACCTTTCTTGCGGAATACATGGGGGTGGTTTGTTCTATTAAGCCCTTGTGCGAATTTAATGCATCTTCAAATTCGGTATAAGTAAAGTCGGGATTACTACTACTTAATTCATTTCCCCAAATATCCAAAGTATCGGTGGTAATGCCGAAAGTTATCTCGGCAATGTAGCGCTTATTAAAGGAATCTATATGATCAATTAACCTCGAAGTATTTCCGAGGCACACCACCAAAACGCCCTCCGCCATTGGGTCGAGCGTTCCGGTATGTCCGATTTTTTTGGTATCGAAAATTCTTCTGAGCCTTGAGCATACCCCAAAACTGGTAATGCCCTTGGGCTTATTTACAACTACTACACCGTTCATAGACTGTTAAAATATTCTTCCAATAATTTAAGTAATTTATCTTCACTGCCGATAAAATTAAAGCCTGCGGCTTTTTTGTGACCGCCTCCTCCGTGCGCAAAACAAAATTCACTCACATCGTATTTTTCTTCGGAGCTTCTCATGGAGCATTTGTAGGTATCGAAGTCTACTTGCCTTGCCACCACAGCCACATCGACTCCGTGAACATAGCGTATCACATCGGTTAAGGTGTCGGTGTTTTTGTTAAGCGATTCGCTGAAGCCATCATCATATGACAAAACACTTACGATGAACCTGCCGCTATGGTACATATGAAGATTGCCAAGGCCAATGCTGAGCATCTTAACGCTCTCAATGGGCTTTAGCTTCAAAAATTCGGCTATGGTGTAAAAATCATCGTATTTATCGTAAAGCTCGGCAACTATCCTGTGAGAGGCTGCTGTGGTGTTGGAATAGACGAAATTACCAGTATCTGTAACTATTGCCGTAAAGATACATTCGGCAATGGATTTATCTATTTCAACATCGGCAAATTTTAAAAATTTGTATATAATTTCTCCGCAAGCCGCAGCAGACGAATCCACCACATTCACATCTGCGTAGTATGTGTTGGTGTCGTGATGATCAAAAACGATGATATTATCGCATATATTAAGGTGTTCGTTTGCATGGATATAATCCACGGTTGACGAATCCACCACCACTGCAAGCTCGTAGTGGTCTTTGATATTTTTGTTAAAATACTTCATTTCGTCGATTATCTTCTCCAATGAGTAGCGGTTTTCTCCCGCAACATAATCGACATTCTTGCCTAATTTTTTTAGCCCCTGCCCCACGGCGCACATACTGCCTATGGCATCGCCATCGGGGGACTGATGAGCAAAAACCAATATATTATCGGCTTTTTTTATCATATCAAGGGCTGAATTAAACTCATTTTTCATCATTGATCTGTTTTAGGATGTTGTCAATGTACATAAAATCTTTTATAGAATCATCATGCACAAAGGTGAGTTCGGGGCTGTAACGTGTGGTGAGAGCATCAGCCACATGCTTACGAATGAAGCCCTTTGCTTTATTCAGAACATCCATTACCTCTTTTTCACCGTCTTCGCTCTCGGAATATATCGTTACGAATACTTTGCAATATTTCATATCGGGGGTTGTATTTACCCTGCTTATTCCTATTACCTTGCCCTCAAGGCGGGGGTCTTTAAGACCCCTGCTTAAAAGAGAGCTTATTTCGGTTTTAATAAGTTCGTTAATTTTTTCTGTTCTGTGCTGTGTCATTTATTCCTTTATTTCACGCATCGAGAAAAATTCGAGCGTATCGTTTTCCTTAATATCATCATATTTTTCGATTCCTATACCACATTCATAACCGGAGGAAACCTCTTTAACATCGTCTTGGAATCGTTTGAGAGAACTGATATTTCCCTCATGGAGCATTTCGCCGTTTCTGAAAACACGAACCTTGTCGCTTCTCTTAACGCAACCGTCGGTGATGTAGCTGCCGGCAACAAAGCCGATATTCGGAACTTTGAATGTGGCTCTGACTTCTGCCTGACCTGTAACGATTTCTTCGTATTCGGGTTCTTTAAGGCCTTTCATGGTAGCTGTGATATCGTCAATAATATCGTAAATTACGCTGTAGGTTCTTATTTCAACACCCTCTTTGTCGCAGAAAGCTCTCGCCTTGTTGTCGGGCTTAACATTGAATGCCACGATAATAGCGTCCGATGCGGAAGCAAGCTGTGCATCGGTTTCGCTTACATCACCTACACCGCCGTGGATAACGCTGACTTTAATGCCGTCATCGTTGGCATTGAGTTTTTCAAGCTCCTGCTTGATAGCTTCGAAAGAACCTGCCACATCGGTTTTGACGATAAGGCTGATTTCCTTGAGTTCGCCCTCCTGAACCTGTTTGAAGATGTCTTCGAGGGTTTTGGATGCGCTTGCCTTTGCAGCCATGATTCTGAGACGGTCTTTTCTCTTGTCGGTAATGCGTTTTGCTTCTTTTTCGTTTTCGGCAACAAAGAATTTATCGCCTGCTCCCGGAACTTCGTTAAGACCGAGGAACTCAACTGCCATTGACGGACCTGCCTGAGATACTTTCTGACCGTTGTGGTTGGTCATAACTCTTACCTTACCGTAGATAGTGCCTATAACGATGAAGTCGCCCTCTTTGAGAGTACCGGACTTAACCAAAAGTGTTGCGGTAACCCCACGGTGCTTGTCGATACGAGATTCGATTACCGTACCGATTGCCTTTTTCTCAAAGTTCGCTTTGAGATCTTCTACCTCTGCAACTAGAAGAATCATATCCAAAAGATTGTCTACACCCTCGCCTTTTTTAGCGGATACAGGTGCGCAAATTACATCGCCTCCCCATTCTTCGCATACTACACCGTATTCGGTAAGTTCCTGCTTAACTTTGTCGGGGTTGGCTGTAGGTTTATCAATTTTGTTAATGGCAACAACAATGGGTACGCCCGCTGCCTTAGCGTGGTTGATAGCCTCTATTGTTTGAGGTTTAACACCGTCATCTGCCGCAACAACCAATACTGCAATATCGGTTACGGAAGCACCTCTGGAACGCATTGCCGTAAATGCCTCATGACCCGGAGTATCTATAAAGGTAATCGGGTTATCACGCATGGTAACCGTGTAAGCACCGATATGCTGTGTGATTCCTCCTGCTTCGCCCGAGGTTACCGATGTTTGACGGATGGCATCAAGAAGTGATGTTTTACCGTGGTCAACATGGCCCATAACGGTGATGATGGGTGGACGGGGTTTGAGGAGGCTTTCGTCCTCGAAATGTTCTTTTTCGAGTTTTTCGTAGAGATCCTCTTCCTTTTCAAGCTCAACGCTTATTCCCAATTCTTCGCAAACGATGGAAACCGTGTCAAAGTCGAGGGATTGGTTGATGCTTGCCATGATGCCGTAGCTCATGAGTGTTTTGATGATTTCCGTGGGAGAAAGAAGAACTTTTTCGCTGAGTTCGCTGACTGTGATGCTTTCGGGAACGCTTACCGTACCTGTTACACCGCTTGTAGCTCTCTTTTCTTTCTTTTCTGCTTTTTCAACCTTGTATTGGCTCTTTGAACCTTTCTTTTTCTTGGTGTTGTCGAGCTTGCCCATGGGCTTTTCATCAAAGAAGCTTTCTTTGTTTCTTGCCTTTATGTCGTTTTTCTGTTTGGCATTATTTTTGAATTTATCTGATTTCGGCTTTTCAAGAGGCTTTTCTTCGATTACAGGCTTGCCTGCACCTCTTTGAGATGAGTAATTGCTCTTGTAGCCGTCTTTATCTTTATTTTGATAAGGTGATGAACCTTCTCTTTTAGAATAGGGTGCATTGTCATTTCGGCGAGGCTGATAGTTGGGGTTGTCACGTTTTTGTCTGTAGTCGGGTTTATCGCCTCTTTGGTTTGCGTCATTATTTCTGCTGCGGTATTGCGACGGTTTGGAATCATCTCTTTTCTTATACGGATTGTCTTTTGAATCTCTTTTTTGATAAGATGATGAATCTTTTTTCTGATATGTGCCGTTTTGATTTTCGCCGTTATTGTTTTTCGGGTAGGGTTTGCCCTTGCCTTGTTCTGTTCTCGGCTGAGTTTGTGCTTTATTCGGTTGCTGAGTTTTTTTATTATCGGCATTTTTTATTATTCTTGCCTGAGGAGCAGTCGGTGCTTGATCCTTTGCTTCCGAAGAACCCGATTTTTTAACCAGCTTTCCTGCTGAAATAGCGTAATTGTTTTTAAAATATTTTTCCTGCTGTTCGGTAAGGTTACTCATATGGTTTTTTACCGGAACATTAGCCTGTTGTAATAAAGTAACAAAATCTTTGCTAGGAATGTCGTATTCCTTAGCCAAATCATATACTTTTTTCGTCATTTAACTCCCCCTTATGCTTTTTTATCATTTACATACTGTTTTATCTGCTCAAATACTTCTTCCAAGTTTTGTTTATCGGTTTCCACAGACAAAGCAGAAGAAACCTTCTTTTGGTTCTTTACATTATTAAGGCATTCTTCACTTGTGCATACATATGCACCTCTGCCGTTGGCTTTGCCGGTGGGGTCGAATCTGACCTTGTCATCTTGGCGTACTATTCTGAGCAGTTCCCTTTTGTCTTTCGTTTGTCGGCACATTACACATGTGCGCATAGGCGTTTTTTTCAAATTTCGCCTCCTTATACCTCTTCGATTTCTTCTGTTTCGCTTACTTCTTCACCGAGATTTATTTCTGCGGCTTCTTCGTTTTCTTGTGAAACTTCATCGCTGTCATTTTCATCAAATGCGAGAATATCTTCGGCATTTAACGTTACAAAGTCCTGTTCATCTTCGTTTGTAGCGACATCATTGATTGAATCATCGGCAAAAATGGCATTGGCGCTTTCGAGCTTTTTCATTTCTTCCAATTCCGATTTCATTTCTTCGTACTGTTTCGGTGTTTTGATGTCTATCTTCCAGCCTGTGAGTTTAGCAGCAAGGCGAACATTCTGACCGTCCTTTCCTATGGCAAGGGAGAGCTGTGAATCATCGACTATGGCAACGGCTGTTTTCTGCTCTTCGTCAAGGATTATTACGTCCAAAACTTCGGCAGGGCTGATTGCGTTGGTGATGTAAATAACAGGGTCATTGCTGAACTGGATAACATCTATTTTTTCTCCGCCGATTTCGTTTAAGATATTCTGGATACGAAGTCCTCTCTGACCTACGCAAGCGCCGACTGCATCAATGTCGGGGTTGTAGGCAAATACGGAAATTTTGGTACGGCTTCCTGCTTCACGAACAACGGATTTGAGAAGAACAGTTCCATCGTAAACTTCGGGGATTTCCATTTCGAAGAGTCGTCTGATAAGACCTGTGCTGGCTCTGGAAACGAAAACCTGCGGGCCTTTGTTGGTTTTTACAACATCGGTTACATATACTTTCATTCTCATGCCGTAAAGGTACTGCTCTGTGGGGACTTGGTTCTGCGGCGACATAACAGCTTCGACCTTTCCCAGATCAACGAAAACATTGTTTCTGTCGGTACGCTGAATTACGCCCACAAGAACTTCTTCTCTTTTTTTGACAAATTCATTATAGATGATATTTCTTTCGGATTCCTTAAGCTGCTGCAAAACATACTGCTTTGCGTTTTGAGTTGCCACTCTGCCGAGTGATAACGGATCAACGGGGAATTCGACCATGTCGCCTATTTCGTAGGCAAGGCTTACTTTTCTTGCATCTTCAAGACTGATCTGGTTAACTTCGTCCTCGACTTCTTCGACTACCTCTTTTTGGATAGCAAGCTCGATTTCGTAGCTTTCTCTGTCGATTTCACTTCTTACATTCAAAACACCTCTGTTGTCCTTTTTGCAAGCCGAAACCAAAGCAGCTTCGAATGCCTGAAGAATCTCCTCTTTTTTTATTCCTTTAGTCTTTACAATCTCGTCAAGTGCTTCAATAGCCTCCGAAATGGCATTTTTCTGCACATTATTCTTTTTCATTTTTTTGTTATTTCCTCCAATCTATAAGTTAAAATTTAAAATCAAAATGTAAATTAATTTTTGCGATATCGCTTTGCGGCAATTGGAATTCGTTAGCGTTAAGCTCGAAAGTGAATGTATCGTTTTCGAAATTTTTAAGTATTGCCGTAAATTTTTTGCTGCCCTCATACGGTTTGTAGAGTGCCACATCTACGCTGCTGCCCGAAAAGCGGATATAATCGGAAGGTTTTTTCAAAACTCTCTCAACCCCCGGAGATGACACCTCCAAGATAAAGTTTTCCTGAGAAAATTCGCTTTCGTCAATAGCTTTGCTGATAAGCTCGCTTACTGCGGCACATTCGTCAACACCGATGCGACCGTCTATAAGCTCGATATAAAAACGAAGTATCATTTGAGAACCTTCTTTTTTATATTCGGCATCCACCAATTCGCAATTATTCTGCTCGATGGCAGGCATTGCAAGTTCAATCATTTCATCAATAAATTTCATATAAGAGCAAAACCTCGTATCAAAATTTAATGAGTGGGAAGCCCCACTCATTATCAATATATTTATATTATCACAAAAATCGGTGTATGTAAAGGGAAATTCGGTAAATATTCGGGGATTAAGAGAGGGGGTAAAAGATAATATAAAAGATGATAGATAGCATAGAAGAGGTAATAGATAAGACAACCTCAACAGCCACCAAAAAACAGACCCTTTCGGGTCTGCTTTCAATCATTAAGAAATCATTAATACTTTCTTTCGAACTTCCAAACACCTGCGTCCGTTGTAAGCAGCATCATAGCGGCACTTGCGGCATTGGTGAGTGAATTTTTAACAACCTTTGCAGGGTCGATAATTCCGCATTCCAGCATATTTGCATATTCACCGGTGAGTGCATTATATCCGAATGACACATCGGGGTTTTCCGAAACCTTACTTACAACAACGCTTGCGTCAACTCCGGCATTTTCTGCGATTTGACGAAGAGGTGCTTCGAGTGCTTTTCTGATGATTTTTGCACCTGTTTTTTCATCGCCCTCCAATGTTTCGATGAGCTTATCGACTGCGGGAATAGCGCTTATCAATGCTTTTCCGCCTCCGGGAACTACTCCGTCCTCAACTGCGGCATATACTGCATTTACTGCATCCTCCATACGGTACTTTCTCTCAAACATCTCAAGCTCCGAAATTCCGCCTACCGTAATAAGAGCGATTCCGCCTTGCAAGAGAGAGAGAGTAACATTCATCTTTTCAAGCTCGTAATCTTCCTTTGTTACGGCGATTTGCTCACGAAGCTGTCTTGTCATCTTGATAACTTCTTCGCTGCCTGCTCCTGCAGGGTTCTGGATTACGGTTTGCTCTTTTTCCACAACTACCCTGTCTGCTCGTCCGCAAACTTCCAAACCGCAATTTTCGAGCTTGAGTCCGCTTTCTTCGGTAACGATTGTTGCGCCCGTCATAAGAGCAATAGCTTTGTTGTTACGTTTTCTGGTGTCACCGTAGCCTTGGCCTCTTACAGCTGCTGCCTTGATAACTCCCCTTGCCACATTAAGAGCCAATGTCTGAAGTGCCGCATCTTCCACATCCTGCGCAATTATAAGCAGGCTTGCCGACTGCTGTGCAGCTTCTTCCAAAACCTTGATAAGCGGCTGGAAGTTCTTGATTCTGTCCTCAACCACCAAAATGTAGGGGTTGTCCAGTTCTGCAGTTTTGCTATTGGGGTTATTGATGAAATGTTCCGACAAATATCCGTTTTCAAGGTGAATACCGTTGGCAAACGAAAGCTTTGTTTCCAAAAGCTGGCTGTCCTCAAGGGTTACAACACCGTGAAGCCCAACTTTTTCGAATGCGTCTGCAATCATATTTCCGATGAAATCATCGTTGTTGCCTGATATTTTGGCAACCTTTCTTACATCTTCCTTATCTTTAACCGGAATAGATATCTTGCTTACTTCTTCAAGAGTGCATTTTACCGCTTTTTCGATACCTTTGTTTAATATAACCGGATTAGCTCCCGATACGATATTTTTGATACCGTCCTTTACTATAGCCTGAGCCAAAACCACAGATGCGGTAGTTCCGTCGCCTGCTTTTTCGTTGGTCTTTTCGGCAGCAGCTTTGATTACCGCAGCACCTGCATTTTCGAAATAGTCTTCAAGCTCTATCTGCTTGGCAATGGTTACACCGTCATTTGTTACCAACGGTACATCGTAAGTTTGGTCAAATGCCACATTTCTTCCTTTTGGTCCGAGGGTTACTCTTACCGCATCGGCAAGTTTGTCTATACCTCGGCATAATGCCTCACGGGCATTTTCGTTATATAAAATTTCCCCTTTCATTATTTCCTCCGTTTCTGTTTGTGTCCTTAGTTATATTATAATATATATT
>CAZXWI010000047.1:0-12225 GCA_964644555.1 uncultured Lachnospiraceae bacterium
GCATAATTACATTTTATTTAATTAATTTTTATAAATCGATTAAGTCTGACTCACCATTTTTATAGCTTTACATTAACTACTCTATCAAGCGAAATTTCGGACTCATCAATTATCTTAAATGCATTATCGCATTTTCCCACATCATTCGCATTGTGAGCATCACTTCCGACTGCAAACATGACGGTGTCGTTAGAAGCTATAATCCTTTTTACCTGCTCGGCATTCAAGAGGCTCTTTGAATCGTTTATTTCAAGCAGGGTATCTCTTTCGGAACACTTTTCGGCAATTTTTATCATATCCATCGGATAACTGCGAGTAGGATGGGTTATCATATTTATCTTATAATTATCAAGGGTTTTGAGCATTGTTTCGGTGCATATTTCGCTGAATTTATTATCTAAAAAATGCATTCCCAATTTGCTTGAGGCGATGACTTTTGCTTGAATATTTACATTCGATGATAAATCCTTCATTACAACCATCATATGGTATCCGACATTTATAAAATCGAATACACCGTCATAATTATCGAACACATCAATTTCACCGTCGGTAGAAATTATATTGGCTTCAACTCCGAATTTGATATCCATATCGGGATACTTTATCTTGCAAGACTCTATTTCTTCACGCAAACGAAGATACATATCTTTATCAAGCTTATTTCGTTTTGCGTAATGGTGCCATGCGCCATGCTCGGTAATATGTATGCCGGATAGATTCTTTCTAAAAGAAGATTCTATCATCTCCTCAGCTGTGTTTTTGCCATGGGAATAATTTGTATGTGTATGACAATCGTAAATCAGTTCCATATTTTATTTTTGCTTTGCCTTTGCTATTAACTCTATTTCTTCCAACAAGATATTCGCTATTTCATCGGATTTAACCGTTTTATATATTTCTCCGCCCTTGAAAAGCGCACCTTTACCGTCACCGCAAGCAACTCCGATGTCTGCTTCCTTCGACTCGCCCGGTCCGTTGACTACGCAGCCCATAACAGCTACCACAACATGCTCCTTTATGTGCTTGGTGTTCTCTTTAAGAAATTTCACAATACTGAGCGTATCGGTTTTGCACCTTGCGCAAGTTGGGCATGACACAATTCTGACACCCTCTTTTCTTAAATTGCAAGCCGTTAAGATTTCCTTTGCCGCAACAACTTCCTGCACAGGATCGCCCGTTAATGAAACACGAATGGTATCGCCTATTCCGTCAAGCAGCAATGCTCCGATTCCCACGCTTGAACGAACTACTCCGCTTAAGTCCGAACCTGCTTCGGTAATGCCCAGGTGCAATGGGTAATCATATTTTTGACTGAAAAGCTTGTTTGCACTGTATGTTGTTACAACATCGCTGGCTTTAATACTCACAACGATATTATCGTAACCGAATTCGTTAAAGTATTCTATGCTTCTTTCTGCACTTTCCACCAATGCTTCGGCACAGACATGATTGTACTTTTGCAAAATGTCCTTTTCCACGCTGCCCGAATTAATACCTATTCTTACAGGAATTTGGTATTCTTTAAGGCATGAACATACTTCACGCATTTTATCCTTACCGCCGATATTTCCGGGGTTTATCCTGAGTTTGGCAACTCCGTTTTCGACCGATTTGATAGCAAGGCGGTAATCAAAATGTATATCCGCAACCAAAGGAATATTCATCATCGGTATGATTGTTTTAAGAGCCTCGGCTTCATTCATATCCGGTACAGCGGCACGAAGTATTTCGCACCCTTCGTTTTCTAAAGCTTGTATAGAACCCATTACCCTTTCGGTATCGGATAAAGGGATATTGAGCATCGATTGTATCGCCACTTTGTTGCCTGCACCTATGGTAACATTTCCTATTTTGATTGGTTTAGTCTGTTTCATAATTCATCCTTTAGAAAAAAGTAATAACATCTCTGTATGCCACAAATAAAGCGAATGCCATGAGGAGAATCATACCTACGGTGTGGATTTTCCCCTCAGTTTCCCTGTTTACGGGAGAGCCTTTTATCATTTCGATTATGGTAAATACTATTCGGCTTCCGTCCAATGCGGGAATGGGAAGAAGATTGAAAAATCCCAAACTTACCGATATGGAAGCGGCAATGCTAAGCACATAAACTATCCCTTGTGGAATATATTGCCCTATTACCACGGTAGCACCAATAGGTCCGCTGAATGCTTCCAAGCCTATACTGCCACGAAACAGCCCTGCAAACACATCGACTATAAGCACAATATAATAACCAAGCATATATACCGACTTATAAAGTGCCGTAAAGATATTTACTTTGGCTTTCGGGGTTATTCCTATAAGATAAGCCGATTCGGTTTCGGAATATTCGGGAGTTACGCTGTAGGTTAGGATTTCACCGTTTTTCTTCTTAACCGAAATATTTATTTCTTCTCCATTGCCCTGTCTGATATAAGATGTTATATCGTCCCATTCTTTTATATCATTTCCGTTTATTTGAAGTATTTTATCGCCCTGCTCTATGCCTGCTATCATTGCAGGAGAGTTTTCGTTTACCGATGATATAACCGTTGTGGCATGAGTTCCGTTTATGCAAAATATAGTAAGGAAAATAAGTATTGCCACCAGAAAATTCATCAATGCACCGCTTGCATAAATGATGATTCTCTTTAACGGACTTGCCGCATTTAAAGAACCTTCTTCGGTATCTTCCTCATCTTCGCCTTTCATCATACAAAAGCCGCCTATGGGCAAAGCTCTGAGCGAATATTGAGTGCCGTTTTTCTCCTTTTTTGCAAGAAGAGGCCCCATACCTGCGGAAAACTCCAAAACTTCGACACCGCATTTTTTTGCGGCGATAAAATGTCCAAATTCGTGAGAAACGATAAGAACTCCGAATATAAGAAGCGATACAACTATTGTAATAACCGTTGACATAAAAACACCTTTCCGTTTTTTATAATTTTATTACAATTTTACAAAGAATATACATAGCAGCAAAAACAAACAGATAACTGTCTATCCTATCAAGGAATCCGCCATGACCGGGGAATACAGTTCCGTAGTCTTTAACATCGAATTTTCTTTTAACCAAAGAAGCAGCCAAGTCGCCGCACTGCCCTACGATGCCTATAACTACTCCTCCGAGGATAAAGAATGTAAGAGGCAGTTCCACCCCAGAGTTTTTACAAATGAGGTAACTAAGCGAATATGTCAATACCGCTGCCACAAATCCGGCAACTGCACCCTCTATGCTCTTTTTGGGGCTTACCTTGGGAGCAAGCCTGTGTTTTCCGAAACTACAGCCTATGAAATATGCGGCGGTGTCGCACAAAGCACATGCGGCTATGGCAGGCAAGATGATGTAGTAACCGTAGGAATGTAATATTATTCTTACGGCAAGTGCCATGAAAAGCCCTGTATAAATATATCCCCAAACGAGGAACACGCAATTTGACGCATCCGGTTCTTTGTTGAAAATGCTTACCATAAATATTAGGAGTATGCTCATCAGTGCAATCTCAAAAATATATTCATCGGAAAAAATGCTTATTATTATGGTGATGGCACTCATTGAGCATAAAAGAAGATTTGCTTTTATTTTATTGTCTTTTGTAATAAGTCTGCTGTATTCATAAGCACCCCCCACAGCACATATGCCTGCAATAACAATCAGTGCATATTTGCTGAGTAGCGTGGCACCTGCCAAAACAGCTATCAATACTGCCGCTGTAATAACTCTTTGCTTTAACATATTATACTCCTCCGTACCTTCTGTTTCTGGTGTTATAGTATTCGATTGCTTTGTCAAAGTCCGGCTTTGTCATATCCGGCCAAAGCGTATCTGTGAAATAAAGTTCCGAATAAGCACTTTGCCATGTCAAGAAATTGGAAAGTCGCTGCTCCGCACCCGTTCTGATAATAAGGTCGGGATCCGGATCATCATGGGTATAAAGCCCCGAAGATATAATGTCTTCGGTAATATCGTTCGGGTTAAGTTCACCGTTTTTAACCATTTCGGCAATTCTTTTCACCGAATGTAAAATATCGGCACGGCCTCCGTAATTAAGAGCAATATTTACCTTTAAACCGCTGTTGTCTTTCATGGTATCCACAGCGTAATTTACGGCTTTCATAGATTCTTCGGGAATAGGAGTTAAATCTCCTATAAAATTGAGTTTGACATTGTTCTCGTTCATTTCGGGCGTTTCTTTATACAGATATTCGCTCAAAAGCGACATTATTGCATTTATTTCGGCACGGGGGCGCTTCCAGTTTTCGGTGGAAAACGCATATAAAGTCAATACCTTTACTTTCTTTTCGGAGCAATATTCTATGGCACACCTGACGGTTTCGGTGCCGAATTTATGACCTATGGAACGAATCATACCTTTGTTTTTCGCCCATCTGCCGTTGCCGTCCATGATTATCCCTATATGCTCGGGAATTTTTATTTCTTCCAAAATACAAATCCTTTCTATGTTCTTGTAACGGATATAATGCCTTTTAAATTACCTAATTTTCTTACAAGAGCATCAACCTGCTTCGTTCCGTTGATGACAACCTCTATACTCATTCGTGCAATTCCGTCCTCTGCGGTTTTGGTTTTGAATGACGAAATGCTGATGCCTTCGTTACTGATGAGGGTGGATACTTCGGCAATTATGCCTGTTCTGTCCTCAGCGGTAATGGAGATATTGGCAACGAATTTATTTGATTCGCCTACGGAATCATCTATCCAATTTACCTGAATAAGGCGGTCTATTTCGTTGCTGTTTTTTATATTTACACAATCTGCTCTGTGAACGGTAATACCTCTGCCCCTTGTAATGTAGCCTATGACATTATCTCCGGGAACAGGGTTACAACAATGAGCGAACTTAACGGATAAATCATTATGCCCTTGAATATGAATAGCTTTTGATTTATCCCCTGTAGGTGCTTTGACGGTATTGAGTTTTTCCACCGTTGGAAAATCTTCCTTGAAATGGTCCTTAATACGCTGTATAGCATACCCAGGGCGCACCCCGCCGTAGCCTATTGCCGCAAAGAGATCATCCCAACTTTGCACATTGAATCGTTTGCAAATAAATTCGGTATAGTTGTTTTTTACAATATCGTTAAATTCAAGCTTTAAGTGTTTGGCTTCTCTCTTAAGAGCCTCTTTGCCTTTGAGAATATTTTCGTCTTTGTCGGTTTTTCTGAAATATGCTCTTATTTTGTTTCTTGCCTGTGGGCTTACTACCACATTGAGCCAATCTCGGCTCGGACCTTTGGAAGAGGATGATGTGATTATTTCAACGATATCCCCTGTTTCCAGTTTGTAGGTAAGTGGCACGATTTTGCCGTGAACCTTAGCACCCACGCATTTATTGCCGATATCAGTATGGATACGATATGCAAAATCAATGGGGGTTGAGCCTGCCGGCATTTCGAATACTTTGCCTTTGGGAGTAAATACAAATACCTCGTCGGTATAAAGGTCGGTCTTAACGCTTTCAACGAAATCCTCAGCCCCCTCAGATTCCTTTTCAAGTTCCTTTATTTCCAGAAGCCATTGAAGCTTTTCGGAGAGTTCATCGCTGCCTTTTTTGCCCTCTTTGTACTTCCAGTGGGCAGCAACACCGTATTCGGCAACAAGGTGCATATCCTTTGTTCGTATTTGTATTTCAAAGGGAGAGCCACCCGGTCCGATTACTGTCGTATGCAGCGACTGATACATATTCGGTTTTGGCATTGCGATATAATCTTTGATTCTTCCGGGGATGGGTTTCCAAAGGGTGTGCACCCAGCCGAGTACCGCATAGCAGTCGCTTACAGAATCAACGATTACTCTTACGGCAATCAAATCATAGATATCGCTGAAGCTTTTACCCGATTGCATTTTTTTGTAGATGCTGTAAAAATGCTTGGGGCGACCGTAAATATCGCACTTTATACCCTCTTCGTCAAGCTTTTTTTTGAGTATATCGATAACATTTTCGATATAACTTTCACGTTCTTTTCGTTTGAGGACTATGCTGTGTGTAAGTTCCTTATACTTTTCGGGTTCGAGGTATCGTAGTGCCAAATCCTCAAATTCCCATTTTATGTTAAACATACCGAGTCTATGCGCTATGGGGGCATAGATATTGAGGGTTTCCGTGGCTTTTTGTATTTGTTTGTCCTTTCGCATTGCCGAAAGAGTACGCATATTATGAAGCCTGTCGCAAAGCTTGATAATAATTATTCGAATGTCGCTGGCCATGGCAACGAACATTTTTCTGAATGATTCTATCTGTTCCTGCTCTTTGCTATCAAACTGGAATTTGGCAATTTTGGTTACACCGTCAACGAGAGATGCTACTTCTTCTCCGAATTGTTCTTTTATATCATCGAATGTGTAGTCGGTATCTTCCACGACATCGTGCAAAAGCCCTGCTATTATGGTGGGAGTATCCATATGCATCTGAGCCAAAATAAGGGCAATGGCAAGCGGATGGATTATATAAGGTTCGCCGCTTAAACGAACCTGATTTTCGTGCGCACCCTTGGCAAATTCGTAAGCACGCATAATTTGTGCCTTATCGACCATGGGATTATATTCTTCCACTGTTTTTATTACATCTTCGATTGTTGCCGTTTGGGCATTGTTGCTCTCAGAGTTCATCGGTCAAACCTTCCTTTCCTAAAGATAATATTATATATAAAAATGAAAGATTTTTCAACTGTATGGCCATTTCTATTCGCATTATTAACTCAAATTTAATACTGCATTACACAAGCGAACAAATATATTGAGTGATTATATCCATTGCCAATTCGGGTTTTATTTCGCCGGATTTGAGTTTTGCGTCTTGAAGCGATAAAAACTTTATTCCCAAAAGAGATTTTTCAGCAGAAATTTTACTGTCGTTAATATATTTTTTTACGACAAAATTATGGATAGCATATTTTTTCGATATTTGAAAATCTTTCATGCCTTTATCAAAAGCGCTTTTACATATGGCATTTTCTCTTAGTACCTTGTCGATATTGAAAAACAAAAGCGGAAACGGCACTTTGTTTATCATAAGGTGCGATATATTATCATATGCTTCTTTTATATTTCCCATAAGTAAGCTGTCGGTATAGCGGAACATATCTTTTGTAATATTCGGGCTGACCACATCTTTGACATCTTGAGCGGTAATATTTTTTTTGCCTTTTATATAAAAGCAAAGTTTGTCTATTTCGTTTACCACATATCCCAAATCCACATTTGATTCTCGATTGTTGTAATCCATTGCCTTTATAAATATATCAAGAGCTTCTTTTGATATATTGATTTTTTTCTTTGTGAATGTATTTTGTATATAGGCTGAAAGTTCTGCATTTGGAAGTTTGTCAAACTCGACTACTTTTGCATTTTCTTCGAATGTTTTATACATTTTCAGCCTTTTATCGGCTTTATCGGTCATGGCAATGAGAGTGCAATATTCATTCGGAGATTTAAGATAATTTTCTATGACATTTACGAATGAATTGCTTTTATTTATACTGTCGAATGCATTTGGGCGAATTAAGATAAGTCGCCTGTCGCTCATTAAGGGAAGCTTATTTAATTCGGCTCTGAGTTCTTCGGGGGATATTTTTTCTTCGTCCACCACGGTTAGGTTCATTGATAAAAACTCCTTATTTACAAAATTATCCCTTATAAGCTTTACATACGATTCGGCAATATAAGAATCGGTGCATACAAATAAATACGCACTGCTGACTATTCTGTTTTTCAATTCGTTTTGAAGCTGTTTGTAATTCATCTTGCCTGCCTAATAAAATCAATCGGTTTAATATATAATTATACTACTAAATCGCATATTTCTGAATATTTTAGAGCCTAATTAAGTACTTTAACAGGTTAAAGGCTCATTAAAAGTCTTAAAATCCGCTGAAAATAAGCATACTTTACATTATAATAACGGTATATTCGAAATAATCTGTATTAGCGCAACCGAAAAAAACAAAACGCAACCGATAATATATTGAAGCAACTTTCGGTGTATTGTATAATTCGGTGTATATTCTCCTGATTACCAAATTCGGTACAAAATTATATGCAATACAAAAAAATCGCTAAATACCAAGATGCAAAATGATATAATCGAACATATGATAAACATATCGGAGGAAACATGCAACAACATAACTCAAAACCGAAAATATGGCAATGTGCTGTTTTATGCGTGGCAGCATTTGCTTTACTCATAATAATAGGACTTACGCTTGATAGCACACTCGGGTTTTACTCAACCCTCGTAACCCAGCTTATGTTAATCACCCTTGCAATAGCGTTTGTTCTCATTAATAAAGGGCAAATAAAAGATGCTTTTATATTTAAAAAACCCACTATTCGAAAAACTTTCGGTGCTTTAACGATGTACGTGGGAACCTATATGATAATAATGTGCGTTACAATGCTAATTGCATATTTGTTTCCCGAAGAATACTTTGCTCTTTCGGAAAATATGATGTACACATTTACAGATGGGGTAAGCCCGATAGTCGCATTTATTATGATATCGATAACACCTGCAATATGCGAAGAATTCTTTTTCAGAGGAGCATTGAGCTATGGCTTAAGAGGGTTAAAACCCTACACAATCGTGCTTGCAATAGGCATAACATTCGGGATGTTCCACACAAATGCTATAAGATTCTTCCCCACTGCAATATTGGGAATGTTATTTGCATATGTATATTTAAAAAGCGGAAATATGCTTTATCCGATGATGCTACATTTTATAAATAATGCAATATCATCGTTTTCGATGTTAAGCAGTGATCCTTCCTACATTACCTCCGAAGCACAAACAAGCATTTTATTATCAAGTGTGGGAGTAGTCTTTATAATGTGTGCCGCCGCTCCATTTGTGTTTAATTTGGGAAATAATCTGTTAGAGCCGAAAAAACTTATTTATTATAACCCATATGAGAAAGACGAAAAAAGAACGAAGAAAAACCGCATCATAGTAATCAGTTCGGTGTGCCTTGCTCTTATCGGCTTTTCGATGATGGGTGCAGATATGTTAAACAGAGAAGAAATTTTAAATATTGATAAGATTGTTTCAGTTAAAAGCAATACATCAATAGTCGATACTATAGAATTTATAAACGAAGAATATAATATTTATACCCTAAGTTATGATATAAAGGCTCAAAGCGGACTTACTCAAATCATCCTTGAAGATGAAGAGGGCAATGTATATATAGATGATAACTGCCATGAAGGAGCTTTTGCATATTCGTTAGCTCTGGAAAGCGGAAAATACAATGTTATAATAATCTCCCACATCGATGATGTATGGGATTATATAAAAGAAAACGGACTTAATTATACAAAAGAGGGTGATCTCATAACGCTTAACATGGGATATGACACCTTGGACGAATACGAACTCAGATATAAAGTGCTTATATATTAAAAAGGAGAATTACCATGCTTAAACTGAAAAATGTTTCGAAATTCTATTACAGCAAGGGCATTGTAAGCAGCGGATTTACCAAGATAAACTTAGAGCTTAAAAAGGGTGAATTTGTTGCCATTACAGGCGAAAGCGGTAGCGGTAAATCTACGCTCTTGAATGTTATTTCAGGCCTTGACAGCTACGAAGAAGGTGAAATGTTCATAAACGGCGAGGATACCAGCGCCTACACCGAAGAAGATTTCGAAATATACAGAAGAAAATACATATCCAATATATTCCAAAGCTTTAATCTTATAAACAGCTACACTGTTTATCAAAATATCGAAGCTGTGCTTTTGATAAACGGTTACAAGAAGAAAGAATACAAAAAACTTATATACAGCGTTTTGAAAAAGGTAGGGCTTTACAAATACAGAAACACGAAAGCCTCAAAATTATCGGGCGGTCAAAAACAGCGTGTGGCAATAGCCAGAGCACTTGTTAAGAACACACCGATAATCGTTGCAGATGAACCTACGGGAAACCTCGATTCGAAATCGGCGGAAAATATAATCAAGCTACTAAGCCGCATTGCCAAAGATAAGCTCGTTATAGTGGTTACGCATAACTACGAACAGGTAGAAAATTATGTAAGCCGCAAAATCACCATGCACGATGGGCAGATAGTAGAAGATGTTAAATTAAAAGATATTGACAAAACCGAAGAAGACCAAACACAAACAAAACCGACTTTCGGCAAAATGAGGCTCATTTCCAAACTGAAACTTGGAATGAGAAACACATTTAACATTGTGCCTAAATTCTTATTGTTACTGTTCATATTCTTATTTGCCACATTGTCCGTTACATCTTTTTATGCGACACTCAGAAAGCAGGAATATCAGGAATCCAATGCAGGATACAGTTACTACTTCAACAATTTAAGCGATAAGCGTATCATCATAAAAAAGAATGACCAAAGTGCGTTTACCGAAGAAGATTATGCAGCTATTCAAGCTATGGACAATATCGACTATATTGTAAAAGAAGATTTGATGCTTGACAGAAATGTGTATCTATCGGGTGAAATGTACTATTTATCGGGAAGAATACATGATATTTCCGAATTTGATGATACTCTCGATTACGGCAGAATGCCCGAAGCTGACAACGAAATCATTGCCGTTATATCATCTCAGCACTACGCAGGAAACGAAGAAGGCATAAACGAAATACTTAATTCAAACTTCACCATTTGCGATGACAACACGGGTGAAGTAATTTCATCCGGTAAAACGGTAATTTCGGGAATCAAGCTTATAGAAAAAGACAGAGAGCATTACTATTTGGATTATTATGTGCCGGATAAAATCCTCACGCAGATACGCTACAGCATAAATGCTTCATTCAGCACAACAAAAGTGTATGTCAACGGAAACGAATTTAAAAACGAACAATATTCCATGGTAAACAAGATAGTGCCGGCATGGTGGCTGAACTCAGGGCATGCAATAGTTCCCGAAGAATGGAATTGGTATTTCACCGACGGCAAATGCGTGGAAAAAGAATTTAAGGTTACCATAGAGAATTTGTATTACTCAAAGAGCAATACTTTCACCATATACACCACATATAACGAAAAGAATTTCGAAGAAAAAACGGATCTTACCGACTACTATTGGAACAACGGTGTAATATTGATAAGCGTTGAAGATTATAACAAGTTCTTTACCGATGGCAATTATCAAATAAGCGCCTTTGTTAAAGATGCGAAAATTGCAAGGGATACCGTAGGCATGTTGGAAGATGCCGGATATACTCCTCTTTATATAAAAGACGCAATGCGATCCTACAACGGCTCCTATGATGTAATAAACAATGTATTCAGAATGGTATGGTCATCGGTTTTGATGGTAGCATTGTTCTTTGTGGCATATTTCATAATAAAACTCATTATGAAATCACGAAATGTATATTTTTCGACAATGAGAATGCTCGGAGCTACTAAAAACGATTGCAAAATGCTGCTTACTGTGGATTTGGTAACGGTACTTAATATCGCTTATCTTATTGCAATGGGCATATTTGTTTCGGCTTATAAAGGATATATCAATATATCCTTTATAAATGGATTGGTCGAATACTTAAAAATAAGCGATTATCTAATACTCTATGCGATATTATTCTTTATGTCGCTGATTATATGCTTAAAATATGCAAAACAGCTCTTTAATTCTACAGCGATGAATACTTACAAGGAGGAGTTGTAAAATGATAAAGGTTATAAATGCCGATAAATACTACAACAGAGGCAAAAAAAATCAAATTCATGTAATTGATAATACAACTCTTGAATTCGAAGATAAGGGCATGGTTGCAATTCTCGGAAATTCGGGATGCGGGAAAACCACGTTGCTTAACGTTATCGGTGGGCTTGATAAACCGACTAAGGGCAAGATATTCGTTGACGGCAAAAGAATGAATGGTATTTTTTCTTCCAAAACCGACAACATAAGAAATAAAAACATAGGTTACATATTCCAAAACTACCAGCTTATCGATAACATGAGCGTATTCGACAATGTGGCTTTGGTTTTAAAGATGCTGGGAGTCAAAAACAAAGAAGAAATAAAACGCAGTGTAAACTATGTTTTGGAAACCGTAGGGCTTTACAAATACAGAAACCGCCCTGCCAATATGCTCTCGGGTGGCGAAAGACAAAGGGTAGGCATAGCAAGAGCCATAGTCAAAAACCCGAAAATCATCATTGCCGATGAACCTACGGGCAATCTCGACTCCAAAAACTCTTTGGAAGTAATGAACATTATAAAGG
>CAZXWI010000048.1:0-12069 GCA_964644555.1 uncultured Lachnospiraceae bacterium
ATTTAAACCATAACTTTTATAAAAATAATTTGATTTTGTTCAGTTATCATATTGACAAATTTTAATTTCTGTAATATATTCTAAGGCATAATGTTTATAAAAATTAGGAGATTTCCAAAAATTGATGAAGGTTTCATTTAAACAATTATTTAATATACTATCCGGTCCTGTATTATTTTTGCTGTTTTGCATCATACCGAACAGTGCGCTTACACCTGAAGCAAAACTCATTTTAGCATTGTATATTTGGATAATCGCTTGGTGGGTTACAAAACCAATCCCTTGGGGTTTGACTTCTCTATTGCCTTTGATTGTTGTGCCGTTAAGCGGTTTGATGAGCATTGCAGATGTAAGTGCCTTATATGGGCAAAGAATACTGTTTTTCTTAATAGGCGTTTTGTCATTGGGCTTGGCTGTAGATAAACACGGCTTGGGCAAAAGACTCGCCTTGGCATTTTTATCAAAAATAAAGATTAAAACCGTATCAGGGATATTGCTCAGTTTTCTTGTCATTGTGGCATTACTCTCGGCATTCGTAGACGATGCGGCAACCATTGCCATCTGTATTCCCATAGGAATGACTATCATAGACCATATCAAAAGCTTATTACCCCAAAATAAAAACACCGACTTAATAATAAAAAAATTATCCGTGTTTATGAGCCTTGGCATCTTATATTCTGCCGAAGCAGGCGGAATAATGACCGTTGCGGGAATCCCCCATATTGCCATTTCAATATCAATATTGGAGCAAATCTCATCTATAAGCCTTACTTTTGCAGATTGGTCTAAAATAGGTATAATTATCGGAATATTCTCCTTTATTATCTACTTCCTCTTACTTAAATTAATGATTAGACCAAAGCAAATTTGCATAGATAATGCAAATGAATTATTTAAGAAACAATATCAAGAATTGGGCAAAATGAGTAAAGGTGAAAAATATACCATATTCGTATTGATTTCTATGGTATTGATGTGGGTTCTGCCGGGATTCATCAGTGTTTTGGAACCGCTGAATATTTGGATGGTGCCCGTTGTAGGAACGATACTTTTATACATTCTTCCGTTGGACAACGGCGAAAATGTTTTAACAATAGACGACTTCCAAACTAAGCTGCCTTGGGATATCATATTTTTGATAATCGGAGGTGGAGCGATGTCAACCCTGTCGGAAGAATTCGGCATAATCGCATGGATGCAGTCGTTGATTCCCACGGGCACACATGGAATTAAGTTATTGTTTGTTGCCGCATTTGCAACGTCAATACTATCTAATTTCATAAGCGGCACTGCCACAGTAAGCATTATGTCAAACATATTTATGCCTTTAGCGGCTTCAGCAGGCATCAATCCGGTATATTTTGCATACATCCTTCCTGCTTCGGGCATGGCAATCATGCTTCCTTGGGCAGGAGCTGCAACAGGAACTGCTTTTTCAGCCAACAAAGTCAGCATATCAGAAATGATAAAATGCGGAAGTATTGCCAGCATTGTGCATTTATTAGTTACAATATCTATACTTTTGGTTGTTATACCCATTTTCTATTAAACGGCAACATCAACCATACGCTCTGAACTTTTATAAATCAGTACACAAAAAACAAGCAGGCATATTGCCTGCTTGTTCCTCATTTATCTACAAATATTTATTCACAAACACAGTCTTACTCTCGCTAATTAATATATCTGCGAATCTATCATGTTCTTCCATGGGGATATCTTCAATAAAGAAGCTATCAAAAGTTGGGCACAAAATCAAACAGTCATCTCTTATTTTCTCAAATAACCTGTCGTAATACCCTCCTCCGTATCCGAGGCGCTTTCCCTCAAGAGTAAATGCAATGCCGGGGCTTATTATAAGATCCAATTCATTTTCCGAAACAAGCTCGGCACTCTCTTCGGGAATTTCCCAAATCCCCAATTTTGTCTTTTTAAACCCATCGGGGAATGATTTCGTTACGCAAAGAGCCATGGTATGGTCTCTGCGACAAGTAGGCGTTATTACCCTTTTGCCGTCCGATATCATTCGGTTTATAAAATCATATGTTATAAGTTCCTTATTGTATGTAACATATATCATTATGGTCTTTGCGTTTTTGTAGCAATCCATTATTGATATTTTATCGAAAATCTTATTGCTTGTGTTTTTGATAAACTCATCACTCATCTCTTCTCTTTTTTTCAAGAGTTCTTTTCTGAGCAATTTTTTTTTCGTCTTTAAATCATACTCCACAGGGCAAAATTCATACACGGTGTAGCTTGTGAAACACTCGTTTTCTCTTAATACGGTGCTTGGGAAATGAGCATTGCTCGGGCTTGCCGGATAATGCTGCGTTTCAAGGCAAAAGCCCGAATGGACTCCGTAAATGCTATCACAGTACCCACGGCGCTCATCTAAAAAATTAGCGGTATAAAACTGAAGTGCAGGCTGGTCGGTGTAGCACATAAGCTTTAGCGAACCATCGTCATTTATTACTTCCGCTGCCAAATCATCGCAGGAATTATTTAGTATGAAATTGTGATCATATCCTTTATAGCGCATTACCTCGCCATCATTTATATCCCTGCCGATTTCTTTAAATTCTCTGAAATCAAGAGCCGTACCCTCAACAGCTTTAATTTCTCCCGTAGGCAAAGTATTTTCATCGCAGGGGGTAAAGCTATTAGAATATATCTTTATCTTGTGGTTTAATATATTACCGCCACCGTTTAAGTTAAAATATGTATGATTCGTGAAATTGACAACAGTCGGTTTATCGGTTTTGGCAAAATATCTTATGATAAGCTTGTTATCTTTAAATTCATATTCCACCCTAACAAATAAATTTCCCGGGAAATTTTCTTCACCATCGGGAGAAATTCTTGAAAAACACACCTTATCTTCTTTGATTTCATAGTTCCATATATATCTGTCAAAGCCTTTCTTACCGCCGTGGAGCGTGTTTGCACCCTCGTTGGCATAAAGCTTATAAGTAGTTTCGTCAAGCTCAAAAGAAGCGTTTTCTATGCGGTTGGCATACCTGCCTATGGTAGCACCCAAACAGCCGCTACTATTTGCATATTCAAAAAATGTGTCATATCCCAAAACAGTATTTACAATATCACCGTTTTTATTCTTTACGAATAAACTCACCAAACTTGCACCGTAATCGGTAAACTCCGCTTTGGTACCATCGGTATTTTCCCATGTTATCAAATGCGCCTTTTTGTTTGCGGATAGACTTCCGAAATCCGATACATATATGCTCATAGCTCACTCCTTTTATATATTGTAACCGCCGTCGATATTTATTACCTGCCCTGTAATATAGCTTGCATCTTCCGAAGTTATAAACAATGCACCCCTTGCCACATCATAAGGTGTGCCGAGTCGATTAAGCGGAATTTCTTCCATAAAAGCTTCTTTTTCACTCTCGCTTAGATGAGCATTCATTTTTGTATCAATGAATCCTGCCGCTATTGCATTTACTCTGATATTGCTAAGTGCCAATTCTTTGGCAAGTGCTTTGCTCATCCCTATAAGCCCTGCTTTTGAGGAACTGTATGCCACTTCACATGAAGCTCCGCACACGCCCCACATGGAGGATATATTAAGAATATTCCCGGATTTTTCGCTTATCATTTCCGGCAAAAACGCTCTCGTAAGCTTGAATGCACCTGTTAAGTTTACATCAAGCATATTATTCCATTCATAATCCGTAACATCGCAAAAAAGCTTTATTTCGGATATTGCCGCATTGTTTATAAGTATATCGGCTCTGCCGTAATGCTCATTTACTGCGGTGTGAAACTGCTCTATGCTCTCGGTATCGTTTAAATCCATATAAAAAGCTTTGACATTAAGCCCCTCTTTGCAAAGTTCATCTTGAATATCCATAGCACGTTTTTCATTTGATTTGTAGCTGAATGCCACACGATCATTCTGCATTGCAAAGGCTTCTACTATAGCTTTACCTATATCACCGGAGCCACCCGATATAACCACTGTTCTGTTCATATTTACATCAGCTCTCTTAAAAGACTGTTTCTTGCGTATACTGTATTGGGGTGCAAAAGTCCGCCCTTTTCCAAAACAAACATTATAGCCCTATCAAAGACCTTAATCGTTCCGAGTTCGAAATTAGCATTTACCGCACTGCGAATTTCTTCCACACCGGTGTATTTTCGATTTGGCTCAATGAGATCCGAAACGAAAACAATCCTATCCAATAAAGACATATTCTCCTTGCCCGTAGTGTGGCAAGCTATGGCACTAAGCACTTCTTCGTCATTGATGCCGTATTTGTTTTTAGCTATAATTGCACTGACGGGTGCATGAAGTATATGAAGAGTATTCAGCGTAACCTCATCGGGTTCGTAACCGCAATTTCTTGCAAGAGAAAGTTGCTCATTAAAATCCATTTCCTTTGCGCAATCATGCAATAACCCAGCTAAATATGCTTTATCGGAATCATAACCGAGCCTTTCGGCAAGTTCTTTACAGCTTTGAGCGCAGCCGAGGGTATGTTCATAACGAAATTCGCTTAACTCGTTTTTTAAATCAAGTTTGATTTCTTCTACATTCACTTATTTATACAATCCTTTGTCTTTTATGTATTCATACACCTTTTCGGGAACCAATTCTTTGAAATCATCTCCCGACTTTATAACATCTCTTACTACAGTGGACGAAAGGTTTTTGGGCATATAATCTTCCAAAAGATATATTCCCGCTCCGTAAATATTATGAAGCCTCTCCGCTTCTATTAAATACATGCTATTATCCGTATCTTTTCGTTTCACCACGGCAAAGTTGGTCAGCTTTGCGAGTTCGTCAAAATGTTTCCAGTCGCCAAGCTGCATTAATATATCAGAGCCGCTTATAAAATAATATGCATCGTCCCTGTCTTTATTGAGTTCTCGTATGGTATCCACTGTATATGTTTTACCCGGGCGGTTTATCTCAATATCGCTCACTTCGTATCCGCTTAAGCCCTCCACAGCCAAAAGCGCCATTTGATAACGGTCGTATCGTGATACGCCGCTGTCCTGCTTATATGGATTATCTCCTGTGGGAATGAGAATTATCCTATCTAAGTTCAACGCTATCTTGGCATAAGCACAAAGCGACAGATGGCTGTTGTGTATAGGATTGAATGAGCCTCCGAATATCCCCGTTCTGATTTTATTTATAGTACTCAAATTCAAATCCTTCTAAATTTACGGTATCTTCATCTTTGATGCCTTTTTTCTCAAGAGCGTCAAAAACTCCCTTGCCTTTAAGCACCTTCTGGAAATATGCCATTGATTGGTAATCGTCGATGTTTACACTTCCGGTAAGTCTTCTTATCATAGGACCTTGCACATAATAAATGCCGTCCTCAACAAATATTTCGAAGTCCGCTTCGTCTTCGTAAATATGTTCTTCCAATTCTTCCTGAGTAAAGAAAAGCGGTGTCTTTTCTATTTCCGGAAGTTTCTTGATAGCACAGTCCAATACGTCGTTAAGCCCTTTTCCCGTAGCTGCACTCGTAATGAATGTGTCATATCCGAGAGATTCGAAATATTCTTTAAGCTCAGTTAACTCTTCTTCGCTTTGAGCTATGTCTGCTTTATTGAGCATAACAATCTGTTCACGTTCTCTGAGTTTTTCGGAATACTCGAAAAGCTCGTTGTTTATCTTATCAAAGTCCTCTTTCGGGTCTCTGAATTCACTTCCGGCTGCGTCCAACACATGAATAAGAAGTCTGGTTCTTTCTATATGGCGTAAAAAGTCATGTCCCAATCCGCTGCCTGCGCTTGCTCCCTCAATAAGCCCCGGAATATCGGCAAGAACGAATTCATCGGCGTCTTTGTATCTAACGATTCCCAGATTCGGTGATAATGTAGTGAAGTGGTAATCTGCAATCTTAGGTTTGGCATTGGTTACCCTTGATAAAAATGTGGATTTACCTACATTCGGGAAACCTACCAACCCCACATCGGCAAGAAGCTTAAGTTCTAATATCAAAGTTCTTTCCACTGCAGGATCTCCCGGTTTTGCAAATGACGGAGCTTGTCTTGTGCTGGTGGCATAGTGCTGGTTGCCATTGCCGCCGCGTCCGCCTTTTGCCGCAACATAGCTTTGGCCATGCTCGGTCAAGTCGCAAACTACCTTTGATGTTCTCTTATCAAACACAGCAGTCCCGACAGGCACCTTAATAAAGAGATTTTCCGCATTTTTTCCGCTGCATCTTCCCGAAGAGCCGTTCTGCCCGTCCTCGGCTTTGAATTTTCTTTTATACTTAAATGCACCCAAGTTGTTAAGGGAGCTATCAGCAATGAGAATTACATCTCCTCCGCTTCCCCCATCACCGCCGTCAGGACCTCCATTAGGCACATATTTTTCTCTGCGAAAGGACACAGCACCATCGCCGCCTTTACCCGAAATTATTTCTATTTCAACTTTATCTTTTATCATAATCTGTTCCTTTAATAATGTATTTGATTTAATTATATCATATCGGCATTGATTGCAAGAAATTGTTTTGCAAACATTTACAATTTGACGATACATAAATTATATCATAACCTAAATTTTAATCGAAATTAAATCCCAAAGGCTATTGCACAAAACCGAAAAAACACTTATTATATATGGCAGACAAAACCTTTATGAAAAAAGCAGCATTAAAAATTTATTTTTTTTAAAATTTTAAAGGATTTTTTGCAAAAACGCACAATATATATAATGAATAAAATTTCGACATATTTTGCGGAGGTAAAAATGAATTTAAAATATTATTTGTGGCTTAATTCCATAAAGGGGATATCGGCAGTACATATTGCCCGACTTATCAATTATTTCGGAAATGCGAAAAATGTCTATGAAAATGATGATACTAATCTTTATAAACAAGTATCGGGCATAGGCGATATCACTGCAGTCAATATAGCAAAAAATAAAGATTTGAGCAAAATATCACAAAAGCTTTCCTATATTGAAGAAAATGGAGTAAAATATATAACCTACGAGAACGAATTTTATCCGGTTCTTCTCAAGCAAATATACGATGCTCCGCCTATATTATATTATAAAGGCGAAAACCTGTTTAAAGGCTCTTCACCGGCTGTGGCTGTGGTGGGTGCAAGAAACTCCACTCCCTACGGTAATGATGTGGCACGAAGCCTTGCAAAAGATTTGGCTTCTTCGGGCGTATGCGTGGTTAGTGGCCTTGCCCGTGGAATAGACAAAAACGCACACGAAGGTGCGCTTGAAGCAGGCGGAGATACCATAGCGGTTTTAGGTAACGGCATTAATGTGGTATATCCGAAAGAAAACGCATATTTATACGATAGGATTATACAATCCGGCAATATGATAATAAGCGAATTTGACCCGACTCAAGAACCGACTAACTTCTTATTTCCAATAAGAAACAGGATAATAAGCGGGCTTTCCTTCGGAAGTGTTATCGTGCAGGCATCATATTCGAGTGGTTCGCTCATTACGGCAAAATGCGCCCTTGAACAAAACCGAGAGATATATGCCGTGCCGGGAGATATCACAAATCCGCTTAGCGCAGGCACAAACCGCCTTCTCAAAGAGGGTGCAAAACCGATAACTTGTGCAAATGACATATTGGAAGATTTATTCAGCTTGCTTAAACCTATCGCCATGCCTTATGAAAACAAAAAAGAACCTATAGCGTTAAGCGAAGAAGAAAACTTACTACTTAAGGAAGTTTCCGAGGGTATCAACACCCCGGACGCATTGAGCGTAAAATTAAATTTCAGTGCCCAAAAGACAAGCACTTTGATAACCATGCTTGAATTAAAACAAGTAATAACAGTAAAAATGGGGGTTGTATACGCAACTCATCGGAGGTAATTTAAATTAATGACTAACAGACTTGTTATAGTGGAATCTCCTGCAAAGGCTAAAACAATAACAAAATATTTGCCGAAAGGCTGCGAAGTTATCGCAACTATGGGGCATGTCATAGACTTGCCATCATCGAAGCTCTCCATAGACATAGAAAACAACTACGCTCCCGAATACAAAACCATAAAAGGGAAAGCCACACTTCTCAAAGAGATAAAATCAAAAATGAAGAAATCCGACGAAGTAATTTTGGCTACCGACCCCGACCGCGAGGGCGAAGTTATCAGTTACCATTTGGCAAATTACTTAGGGCTGGACTTAAATGAAAAAAACAGAATAGAATTTCATGAGATAACCCCCAAGGCAATATCTTCTGCCATGGATAACAAGCGAAGAATAGATATGGATCTTGTTGATGCCCAACAGGCACGAAGAGTCCTGGATAGGCTCGTTGGCTATCAGATAAGCCCTATTTTATGGAAAAAAGTAATGCGTGGACTAAGCGCAGGCAGGGTTCAGTCGGCAGCCACGAGAATAATCGTGGATAGAGAAGAAGAAATACGAAACTTTATTCCCACCGAATATTGGCCTATCAGTGCATTTTTGAAAAAGACAGGTGGTAGTGAGATCTTTGAAGCAAAACTCACCAAAGAGAACGGCAAGAAGCTTGAAATTTCATGCAAAGAAGATGCCGAAACCATCAAGGCTGTTTTAGAAAAGAACCCTTACATCGTGCAAAGCGTAGTAACATCTAAGCGAAAGAGAAAACCTGCCGCCCCCTTTACCACCAGCACCCTGCAGCAGGACGCATACAAAAAACTAGGCTATTCCACAAAAAAAACCATGATGATAGTCCAGCAGCTTTACGAAGGTGTTGAAATCAAAGGACAGGGGCAAGTGGGCTTAATAACCTACATCAGAACCGACTCCGTCAGAATATCGGATGTGGCAAAAGAACAGGCTAAGGAGTTTATTTTAAATAACTTCGGCAAAGAATATCACGCAAATAATGTTTTCGGCAAGAAAACGAATATCCAAGATGCTCACGAAGCAATAAGACCCACCGATGTAAATCTTATTGCCGATGATATAAAGGATTCGCTTACAAAAGAGCAATACAATATGTACAAACTCATCTACAGAAGATTCCTTGCTTCTCAAATGAGCGAAGCCGTATATGATACAATCGCTTGCGATATTTCATGCGATAAATACACACTTCATTCAACAGGCTCAAGGCTTTTATTTCCAGGATTTTTGAGAATGTATGATTCTGAAGAAGCTCAAAACGATAATATGCTGCCAGAATTAACCGAGGGTGAAACCCTTGAACTCGACTCTATAAAAGCAGAACAAAAATTCACCCAACCTCCTGCAAGATACACGGAAGCAAGTTTGGTAAAAGCCATGGAAGAACTAGGCATAGGCCGCCCAAGCACCTATGCACCGACCATATCCACCATACAGGCAAGAAATTATGTGGAGATGGAAGATAAAAAGTTCGTACCTACGGATTTAGGCGAGGCCGTTACAAAGCTTATGAAAGAAAATTTCACCGATATCGTAGATGTAGGCTTTACGGCAGATATGGAAAATCACTTAGACGAAATAGCCCAAGGCAATGCACAATGGGTGGAAATTGTCGATAAGTTCTACAAAAATCTTAAAACAGAGCTTGATAATGCCGAAAACATAGAGCGTATCAAATTGCCTGAAGTGGTTACAGACGAAGTTTGTGAAAATTGCGGACAAAATCTGGTAATCAAAATGGGCAGATTCGGTAAATTCTTGGCTTGTCCCAATTACCCGCAATGCAAATTCACAAAGCCTCTTGTGGAAAAAGTAGATGCAAAATGCCCGAAGTGCAATTCGGAAGTGGTTGTTAGAAAAACCAAAAAAGGCAGAACATTCTACGGGTGTAAATCCTACCCCGATTGCGACTTCGCAAGCTGGCAGAAACCCACCGATAAAAAATGCCCTGAATGCGGCGAAATTCTTTATGAACAAGCAGGAAGCAAAAAACTCGTTTGTGCCAATAAAGACTGCGGATATAAAGAAAAGTAATTCTTAAAATACTTCATGCAAAACATGAAGTATTTTTATCTGAAAATATGTTTCGTTTCAGTTTAGATTTAATTTATATAATATGCATATGCATGTAAAATGGAGTAAATATAATTATGAATAAAATAAAAATCACATGCGATTCGACATGCGATTTAACCAAGGAACTTTATAAAAAATATAATATAGACGTAATACCCTTAAGCATTATTTTGGGAAACAAAGTATATAAAGACGGAGTTGATATCTCTGCGAAAAACGTTTTCAAATTTGCCTCAAAGCACAAAACTTTGCCGAAAACATCTGCCGTTTCCATAGGCGAATATACAGAGTTTTTCAAAAACTTCACCGATGAGGGCTACAGCGTAATACATATCAACTTATCAAGCGAACTTTCATCATCATTCCAAAATGCAAATATAGCAGCATCGGAATCAAAGGGCAAGATATACCCCATAGACAGCAAAAACCTTTCGGCAGGTTCGGGTATGCTTGCAATTTTGGCTTCCGAGCTTGCGCAAAACGCATCAAATGCCGAGGAAGTGGTTACTAAACTCGAAATCTTAAAAAACGGCATCGACATGAGTTTTGTTTTGCAAACTTTGGATTATTTGAAAATGGGTGGAAGATGCTCCGGGGTTGCCGCATTCGGTGCAAATGCATTGAAGTTAAAGCCCGAAATAGTAGTATCAAACGGCACAATGACACCTCATAAAAAATACAGAGGCGACATAGAAAAATCCATTCACGATTACATAAAAGGGGCTTTAAAAGATAAGGAATATATTGATTTAAAGCGAGTTATTTTAGTTCATTCATGCGAGGACGAAGAGATTGTAAAAAAATGCGTAGAATTAACTCAATCGCTATATCCATTCGAAGAAGTTTTGCAAACCAAAGCAGGCTGCACCATCTCCAGCCACTGCGGTCCAAACTGTTTGGGACTTGCATTTATGAAAAAAGATTTTTAGCACATAAAAAGGCTGCAAGAAATTTGCGGCTTTTTATTTTAACTTATTTTTAATCCTTTGTTTTCTTTAAGTTTATTTTTGTTTCATAATATTAAGCATATTGACAACTTCGGAGAAAATAATGGAAAAAATAAAAATAACTTGCGACTCAACATGTGATCTTACACAGGAAATTTATGATAAATATAATATATCGGTAATGCCGCTTACCATAATTTTGGGCGAAACTGCCTACAAAGATGGAGTCAGCGTGAATGTCGATGAAGTATTCGACTATGTAAATCAAAACAAAATTCTTCCCAAAACATCAGCCGTTTCGGTGGGCGAATATATGGAATTCTTCAAGCAGTTTACAAAAGAGGGCTACAGCGTAATACATATTAATTTATCAAGCGAATTATCATCTTCCCACCAAAATGCGTGCATAGCATCAAAGGAATTCGACGGCAAAGTAATTCCCTTTGACAGCAAAAACCTATCATCGGGTTCGGGATATTTAGTGTTGGAAGCGTGTGAAATGGTAAATAAAGGACTAAGCACAAACGATATTATCAACGAGCTTTGTAAAATCAGGGACAGAATGAATGTCAGCTTCGTTTTGCAAACCTTAGAATACATGAAAATGGGCGGAAGATGCTCAAGTGTAGCGGCACTTGGTGCAAATGCACTCAAACTTCGTCCCGAGATAGTGGTTACCGACGGTAAGATGAGCGCCAAGAAAAAATACAGAGGCGATATTCATAAATCGTTGCAATCTTATGTGCAGGATAAATTACAAGACACAACCGATATCAACGACAAAAGAATATTCATTACCCATTCATGTAAAGACCAAAGCATTGCAGAAGAAATAGAAGCGATGATAGCAAATATTCACCCATTCAAGGAAGTAATCGTTACCAAAGCAGGCTGTACCATATCAAGCCATTGCGGAGAAGATTGTCTTGGAATTTTATTCCAAAATAAGTAATCGTTATTGTAAAGACCGTAGTTACAAAAATGTAATTGCGGTCTTTCACTTTTTTGCAAATTAATTAAAGCATTGAGAATCGGTTTAAATATTTGTTCGTGCATCAACTATTAAACAAAAACATTTCGGGCAAAATAAAAACACTCTTGGAGAGTGTTTTTTACAAAAAATAAAAAATGGTGATCCATCGGGGATTTGAACCCCGGACACCCTGATTA
>CAZXWI010000049.1:0-11254 GCA_964644555.1 uncultured Lachnospiraceae bacterium
TATATATTAAATTTGATTTTATGATAATTTAATATTGGGGGATTGTCAAGGGGTTTGATTTAATTTATCGAATTTTTACAAAAATATTCATTTTGCGTGCATATTTAGTATAAATATGGTGTTATCAACCCATATATTAAATTATAAGTCTACAAAATTCACCCTGCCGGGCATTTTTAAGTGTTTACATAATACATAAATATTATCTGTAATACTTATTCCACACTTTCAACACGGCAGTTTGCGTTTTGCCATCGGCAATTTCACCGCACATTATCATATCTACCAATTCTTTTATATTGATTTTTTCAATTTGGATAAACTCGTCCTCATCGGGGTGAGTTTCTTTGTAGGTAAGTTTTCTTGCCACATACATATGTATTACTTCATCGGATATTGCCACCGACGGATAGTATTCGCCCAAGTATTCCCACTGGGAGGCTGAGATTCCGGTTTCCTCCGAAAGTTCTCTTTTGGCACATAATAATGCATCTTCGTCTTTTTCTTTTTTACCTGCGGGGATTTCGGTTATTATTTTGTTATAGGGGTAACGAAATTGCTTTTCAATTACGACATTGTCGTTTTCGTCCAATGCCACAATGCATACTGCACCACCATGGCGGATAATCTCGCGAAAAGCCTCTTTCCCATTTTGGAGTAGCACCTTATCATGGAATAAGCGGATTATCTTTCCGCTAAATATACTCTTTGATTCTATTTTCTTTTCGCTAAGTTCCATTACTGCATCTCCGGTTTAACAAAAATCATTCTGCCTGCCGATGTTTGCAATACGCTGGTAACCGTTGCGGCAATGGTTTTGCCTATAAGCGATTTACCGCCCTCCACGACTATCATCGTGCCATCGTCAAGATATGCCACACCTTGGTTATTTTCTTTACCCTCTTTAAGCACATGTATGGTTATGACTTCGCCGGGAAGCACCACGGTTTTTACGGTGTTTGATAAATCGTTCGTATTCAACACCTTAACTCCATGAATCTCGGCAACTTTATTTAAATTGTAGTCGTTTGTAATGACTTTGGCTTTCATGTCTTTTGCCAATTTGATAAGTTTTGCATCGACTTCGGGGATATCGGGGTAATCTTTGTCGGTCAAAATGACTTCCATATTTAACTCTTTTTGCATTTTGTTGACCAAATCAAGCCCCCTGCGACCTCGGTTTCGTTTTGCCGCATCTGATGAATCGGAAACAAATTGCAATTCTTCTACAACGAACGCAGGAATTATTATCGGTCCGTCAATAAAGCCTGTGGTTAAAATGTCGTATATTCTTCCGTCAATAATAACGCTCGTATCCAAAATTTTAGGAATGACACTGCTTTTCTTTCGGGAGAGCTTTGAAGTTTTACTGTCTTCCTTTTCGTTTTTTAACTTATTTATGGAAAATTTAAGGAATGTTTCCACATCGGAGCCGAGATTATTGCACACGAGCATTGACATATATATAAGCGCACTATACAAAAGTATGACGATTACAGTTTTTACGGTATCGTTAAAACTGAGTTTATATATGGGGGTAGCAAGAAGCGAAGCAAATATCAAAGCCACAATAAGCGCAAGCATTCTGGTGAGGGCTTCCGCAAACGACATCTTTCTGAATTCTTTGATAAGATCAAGTGATACATTTTCAAAGATTTTTCCGAGTTCGGGAATAATAAAAATAAAAATAATACCAAATAATAAACCGCATATAATGCATGTAACCGCACTCGCAAAACCTTCCGAAACAGCAACAGGCCACATATTTTTTACAATTCCAAGTTCATAAGCATAAGAACCGACTTGAAATCCCAAAACAAAGCCCAGCATAAAATAAAGATGTTTTAAAAAGTTTTTTGCATTTCTCAAAGTGTATCCTCCTTTCTTTGTGTATGGTTTTCATTATAACACAAAACGGCACCGTAGATGCCGTTTGATATATTAATTAACTATTAAACTACAAATTCAAAGACGCTGATGCATTGAGATCAAGCCCCGAAAATTCACCTTTTAAATATTTGTAATAAGCGCATTTTGCCACCATTGCCGCATTGTCGGAGCAATATTCTTTGTCGGGAACAAAGAACTCAAAACCGTTTTCTTCGCACTTTCTTTTAAGTTCTCTTCTTAAACGGCTGTTGCAAGCGACTCCGCCGACTGCGGTAATCGTGGTAATATTATGTTCTTTGGCAGCTCGCAAAGTTTTTTCGGTGAGTATCTCAACTACACATTTTCTGAAAGATGCACAAAGATCTGCCTTGTTTATAGGGGTATCCTTCATTTTCGATATGTTGATATAGTTTAGTACCGCACTTTTGAGTCCGCTGAAGCTGAAATCGTAGTTATCCTCTTTGAGCATTGCCAAGGGAAATTCAATGGCATCATCCGATCCCGATTCCGCAAGTTCGTCAAGCTTAGCTCCTCCCGGATAGTCAAGCCCCATGACTCTGGCGACTTTATCGAAAGCCTCCCCTGCCGCATCATCACGAGTAGAGCCTAAAACTTCGAATTCGGTATAATCATTGACCTTTACTATCATAGTATGTCCGCCGGACACCACGAGAGTAATAAAAGGAGGCTTTGCTCCGCATAAAAATGATGCACTTATATGCGACTGCATATGATTGACACCCATGAACTTACAACCCAAGCTGTAAGAAAGAGCCTTTGCGTACGATACTCCCACCAAAAGCGCTCCGATAAGCCCAGGCCCGCAGGTTACGGCTACGCAGTCAATGTCGGAAAATGATAAACCCGATTCTTTCATTGCTTCGTCAACCACCGAAGAAATATTTAAAAGATGGTTTCTGGAAGCGATTTCGGGAACAACGCCACCGTATATTTTATGTATATCGATTTGGGTCGATATAATATTTGATTTTATTTCTCCGCTAATCGATACTGCGGCGCTGGTTTCGTCGCAGGAGGATTCTATCGCCAGAATTTTTACACTTGACAATTTATTTTACCTCATTAACCTTTTTTAATTTTATTTTGCTCAATGTAAATACCATAATACATAAAGCCAAAAGTATTACAGCCAAATTAATGCAGAAGTTCAAAAAGAAAGCTTCCATATAAATATTAACCATCAGGCTGGTTCTCAAACTGAACATCCAGTTGCCTTGGGGAAAGAATATCTCATGGAATACCACGAACATTTCATCAAAGAACGAAACGAATACAATCGGGATTATCAATGCACCCACCGAAGAATATTTCAATGATTTCAAAATCGTTTTGTTTGACTTACGCACTCCGAAATACCCCGAACCCATAAGTAATGCTATACATATATAATATATGGGTAAAAATGTTAATAATAAATTCTTAACATCATTCATATGAGATTGTTCGTCTTCCTTAAATACCAGACCGATCTCACCGTCGATTTTGGTATATACCACCAAATCATCACGCCTGCCAAGCAAGAATTCACGAACATCGTTATTGACGCTCATCAAATCATCGAGTTCAATGCCCGTATTTTTCACAACATCGTATTTGATAAATTGGTTCTCAAAATAGTTATCGCTGTTTAACAAAATAAGTATTCCGCTCAAAACCCCAACGATAAATATAACTATCGACAAAATAACAGTTAATACAACTACTGAAAATTTATTCTTGGTCTTATTCATTTGAATTACCTTCTTTCATATGAAGCCACATTATAAGGGCATCCTCGTTATTGTCGGTATAATAATGTTTGCGCACTCCTACCGATTCAAAGCCGTTTTTTTCGTATAAAGAAACAGCCGCCTTATTCGATACTCTGACTTCCAACGTTATATCAAAATAATTATTCTTATAAGCAGTTTTAAGTAAAGCATTTATCAATAGATTTCCTATGCCTAATCTGCGATGAAGTTCATCCACTGCGATTTTTGTGATATGTATTTCGTCATACAAAAGCATAAACATGGCATATCCGCAAATGGTATCCCCATCCATTGCTACCACGGCAAATGAAGAATTACTCATTATCTCTTTTTTTATAAGTTCTTCGCTCCAAGAGGCCTTAAAACTTTTTTGTTCGAGTTTTGCAATATCACCTACATCATCAAGGGTTGCTTGCCTTATTTGTATCATCATATTTTTGCTTTGTAGTTGACCTCTGCTTGTGATTTTCGAATGTAATTCGGCATAAAATCTTCATATGTAAAAAATATATTTTTTTGTGCCTTTTCCAAAGCAAGAGAAGCAACGGCGGAAGCTTTCGGGAGGATATCTTTATTCGGTGCAAAAACTATTTTATCCCCAAGAGAATCTTTAAGATACTCTCTGTGTGCAATGACACCGTCACCGCAAAGCACATTTTTTTCTTCCGACGAATTTAAAACGCTTATAAAATCATCTATTTTAAGAACGCAATCAGCGCCCATTCTGTCAAACTTATCGTGATTTTTCCTGAAAACCGCTGTGTAGAAACTATCCTGCTGAGCATCGAAAATGGGAATTATTCGCTCATTTTCAAGGGCATATTGATTGTAGGCACATGCTTCAAGCGACGAAACTCCGATAATTTTTTTATTTTGCGGCTGTGCAAAGCCTTTAATGCAGGCAGAAGCTATCCTAAGTCCTGTAAACGAGCCGGGTCCCATTCCGCAGGCGAAAGCATCGATATCGTTTATTGAAAGCCTTAGATTTTTGAGTAAATCGTCCACCAAAAACATAAGCTTTTCCGAATGTTTCAGCTTTAAATCCGTAAATATTTCACCGTAAAGTTTATTTTCGTCCATTACCGCAGCGCTTGCCGCAACCGTGGATGTATCAATCGCAAGAATCAGCATGAAAAACCTCCTTTAATTTATCAAGCCTTTCTCTATCGGGCATTTTAATAATAAATACCCGTGAATTCTCCTCATTGGAATGAGAAATATCTATATCGATTATATCGTTATGTATTAAACCTTTTGCGATTTCAGGCCATTCTATAACGCAAAATTCACCGTTTTCGATGCAGTCGAAAAAGCCCGTATATTCAAGTTCTTCGCTGTCACTTATGCGGTAAAGATCCATGTGATAAGCGCAGTCGTTTTCTTTTTTATATTCGTTGATTACGGCAAAGGTGGGGCTGCAAAAGCCTTCGGTATACCCTTTTGATGCAAAAATACTTCTGCTGATTGTCGTTTTGCCTGCCGCCAAATCACCTGTTAATAAAATGACATCTCCCCGTTTTATTACATTTGCCAAAGCGCATCCAAGAAGGTGAGTTTCATCTTCATTATGCGTTTCGCACCTAAACATAAATTCATCTTTCATAATATTTTATATTACCATTTTCAAAGCTTTTTTCATAGCAAATCGCAGAATTATACATAATTTAGCCTTCATTTGCCAAAACTGTTTTTAACAAAAGGAGAAAGCTAATGGATTGTAATACAGAAAATAAAAGTGCGGATAAACTTAGTTCCGAATGTTTTACCTCTCTCGGGCAGATAAGCGATGTTTTATCAAAACGAAAGATATTGCCCATTAATATAATAGGGGAAATAGAGGGGCATGTGGAACTGGGAGAAGGAAGAAAATCTACCAAATACGAACATATCATACCGCTTATAATCGAAGCGGAACAAAACGATGATGTGGAGGGGGTGTTATTCACATTCAATACAATGGGCGGTGATGTAGAAGCGGGGCTTGCACTCAGCGAACTCATTGCGGGAATGAGTAAACCCTGCGTAACCCTCGTTCTGGGAGGAGGTCATAGCATAGGAGTTCCGCTGGCGGTGGCTGCCGATTACTCTTTTATATCGCCTACGGGCATGATGACCATACATCCAATACGCACCACAGGGCTTGTGGTGGGAGTGACACAAAGTTTTGATTATTTACAAAGAATGCAGGAAAGAATAGTAAATTTTGTAGTGAAGCATTCTTCGATTGACGCTCGTTCCCTAACCAAGCTTATGCTCAACACTAAAGAGCTTGCCAATGATGTGGGTTCAATACTAATCGGCAAGCAGGCAGTGGATGCGGGCATTATTGATGAAGTCGGCTCTATAGGAAGCGCCATAAAAAAGCTCAATGAACTCATAGCCGATAAAGAGAACTTTAACAAAGCGCAAAAGCAATAATTATTTGAATCATTTGTTTTTTGTGTTATTATAAATATCCGAAATAAACTCATTTATAAAGGATACAAAAGTGTATAAAAAAAATTCGCAGAATTGGACTAAACATACGGACTTTATAATAATAGATACCCTATGCCTGCACATTGCATTGGTATTGGCATATATATTGCGCCACGGAATCGGAAACCCATATATGGATTTGGCATACCGAAAAATATCGGGGGTGTTAACCATTACTTCGCTGATAGTTTGCATGGCATTCGGCAGCATGAACAACATTTGGAAAAGGAACGCCCGTGAGGAGTTTTTCGCCACATTAAAGCATGTTTGCCTTGTAGAAGTTATTACTACCTTTTATCTTTTCTCGGTAAAAGAAGGGATCACTTACTCAAGAATAGTTTTATACCTTTTGCCTGTTTTGTATTGCATACTTAGCTTTATATTCAGGCAACTACGCAAAAAACACGAACGCAGCGCAAAGAAGAACTCATCTTCACTTATGATAATATGCACAAAAGAAACCATCAAAAGCTGTCTTGCCGAACTTGAATCATCGCAAATGCCTTATTCGGTTAATGCAATAGCCGTTTTGGGTTCTGATACAATAGACGAGGAAATTAATGATATTCCCATCCTTACCGATGAATCATCGGCTATCGACTACGCATGCAGAAATTGGGTTGACGAGGTCTTGATAAGTGTGCCGCAGGATTTTAAATATGAAAAAGATTTGATTGGCAAATTCTTTGAAATGGGCATAGTTGTGCATTTTGATTTATCGCATATAATCGGTGTAAACGTTAAAAAACAGTTCGTTGAGCAAATCGGCGAAATGAATGTTATTACAACGGGGCTTAATTTCGCAACTCCGACACAGCTGTTTTTAAAAAGGCTTATCGACATAATCGGAGGATTCGTAGGGTGCGTAATAACTTTGATATTATTCGTTTTTATTGCACCTGTTATCTATATAAAATCTCCGGGGCCGATATTCTTTACTCAAGAGCGAGTAGGCAAAAACGGTAAGAAATTCAAGATGTACAAATTCAGAAGTATGTACATGGATGCTGAAGAAAGAAAAGCCGAACTTATGAAACAGAATCGTGTAAAAGACGGAATGATGTTTAAGCTGGATTGGGATCCGAGAATCATCGGCAGTAAAGTTCTACCAGACGGCACTACCAAAAAGGGCATAGGAAATTATATAAGAGATTTGTCGCTTGATGAATTTCCGCAATTTTTCAATGTTTTCAAAGGCGATATGAGCCTTGTAGGCACAAGACCGCCTACGATTGACGAATGGGAAAAGTATGAATTGCACCATAGAGCCAGACTTTCAATAAAACCGGGAATAACCGGTATGTGGCAGGTAAGCGGCAGGAGCAATATAACCGATTTTGAAGAAGTAGTTCGCTTGGACACAAAGTATATCAGCGAATGGAACTTGCTTTTGGATATAAAGATACTCTTTAAAACGGTTGCGGTGGTAATTAAAAAAGACGGTTCCATGTAAAAATCATTAAAAAAGAATTATTCCCAAATAAAAAACTTGTTGAAATGATAAAGAAAGCTTAAGTTTAAAGATATTGCTTCTCATTTCGACAAGTTTATTTTTATGATGATGTTTCGACATATACGGCATGAATTTTAAATTTTAGCTTTAGCTAAAACAGATAAATATTTAAAAGGGCGAAGAGGCATTTATTCAAAAAATAGACTGTTCATGTAAAAATCAAGTAGGTTTATCTTACAATTTACACTAAATTACACGAATAATTTCATAAAATTCACACTGTTTGACATGAATAAAATAATCAATAAAAAATACAGCCTTTATCCAATGCGAGAAACCGTAAATAATATCTTTTTATAAAATACCTCAATAAACAAGAGCAGCCCTATTCACGGGCTGCTCTTCGCTTATTTTTATTCATTTTATATAATTCTTCGGCGGCTATTCTCGCCTTGGCAACGGAACTTTTGCCTTTGGGGAAACAATAATACAATGCATCTTTATTGCCTATGCAGATAACATCGCCTATTTCGTACCAATAATAATCGGCATACAGCCCGTAACAGGCAGCCGGGCTTTGGGTGTAGTTTAATTTTCCATCGCAACCAGTAAGAGTAAAGCCGTCATTATTATGTATGAGTCTGCCATCACCGACCATGTATATTGCCTTATGATCCACCATCATACCTATGCTGACTTCCAAATCCATCAAATAACTTTCGTCATTGATTTGGTTGATAACGCACTCTCTTTGCCAATTATACCAATCCGGTATATGCTTAAACTCGCCATTTTGGTCATAGAGCCTGCCGTATTCGTCCATTTCGTATATTTTACCGCAGTTTGAGCATATGAGAGTTGTCCCCTCACCGTGCATTTCGTTTTCCGCATTGCATTCACAACAGCGGTACAAAATGCGATGAAGCCCGTCAGCTCTGAATGATTCGTCTATCACGGTTTTGTTATCGTATTGCTCTTTGAAATTATCAAAGGTAAACGCATCATTTAAAACTTTGTCTATAGACTGGGAATCCATTGAAGATATTTCATCTTTGGTCAAAAGGCATTTTAAAACAGCGCTGACCTTGGTATCTCGAAGCTGCAAGCAGTTATAGAGCGGATCGTGCAGGAATGCTCCCGATGTTTTAACCATCAAAACAGGCACTCCCAATTTTTTTATCAGTATCCCCATGTTCTGAGGAAGAGGCGTTGCACATCCGTCAAAGGAGTAACTTGCCTCCGGATACATCAATACGCTGGTCTTATTCTTTTTTATCGCATACATTATATCTGAAATAAGTGTTAAGTCCGTTACGAATTTCTGCGTGGGAATACAGCCTATGAGCCTCATGAGAAAGTCTTTACCCACAAATCCGTCGGAAGTGCAAACTATATTATAAGGCATAGGATAAAATATTTTGGAGGCTATTTTCAAATCGATAAATGCAGAGTGGTTCATCAAAATAAGATAAGGACCTTCCCCTGCTTCCTCCATTCGTTCTTTTGTATACGAAAAATGAGTTTTTCTGAGTTCTCCCTCGGCAAACAGTCTGATAGCCGTGGTTAATACAATATTCGGCACTTTTGGTTTTATGTGTTTTGCTTTAACCTTGTTAAGAACCTGTTCGTATGATAATTCTTTCGTTTTGATCTTCATAATTCTTCCCGATATAAACTTTATTTGCAATAATTCTACTACACGATAACTTTCTTGGCAACCTAAACTCAATAAATAGATGAAGTTTGTATAAAAAGCACAAACGATTGGTAATCACATTTTATTTTAACCTAAATTACAGAATAAAAAACAGATACCGAATCGGTATCTGCATATATTCGGAATGGTGACCCCTACGAGAATCGAACTCGTGTTACCGCCGTGAGAGGGCGATGTCTTAACCGCTTGACCAAGGGGCCGTCAGTACTAAGTAATAATATATTAAAATAACTCATTTGTCAAGAAAATAAGTATATTTTTGCCACATTAACTCATATAAGTTCATTTGCGTTCTTGAAAAAAAGTTTAACATATGATAACATCATATAGTTAATTAAGTACTGAATTCAGAGGATATACAATGAACAACGAATATTTGGCAAATCTGCTTTTCCCCAATGTTACCCAAACGATTGAGGATATGCAAAATAAATACCCCAAAAGAGAACTCAAAGAGGGTGCAATAGTATCCAGAATGGCACCAAGCCCCACGGGGTTTGTGCATCTCGGGAATCTTGTACAGGGAATAACCTCGGAGCGACTCTCTCACCAGTCTGACGGAATACTGTTTTTGAGAATAGAGGATACCGATGCGAAAAGAGAAGTTGAGGGGGCAGTTGATGTATTGATAAACTCACTGAAAAACTTCGATATCAATTTCGACGAAGGAGCAACATCAACCGGAGATCTCGGCATATATGGGCCTTATTATCAAAGACAGCGTAAAGATATTTACCATGTATTTGCAAAACAGCTTGTATCAGAGGGCAAAGCTTACCCGTGTTTCTGCACGGAAGATGAACTTTCCGACATACGAAAACGGCAGGAAGAAGAAAAAGATAATTTCGGCTATTTCGGCAAATGGGCAATCTGGAGAGATCGTTCAATCGAAGAAATCAAAGAGAAGCTTGAACTTAACACCCCATGGGTATTGCGTTTCAGAAGCGAAGGAAGCATTGAAAACAAAATAAAATTTACGGATCTTATAAAAGGAACTATGGAACTTACAGAAAATAACATGGATATAGTTCTTCTTAAATCCGACGGAATTCCCACATACCATTTCGCCCATGTAGTAGACGACACCCTTATGAGAACAACTCATGTTGTCAGAGGGGACGAATGGCTGCCATCGCTTCCAGTACATTTACAGCTGTTTAATGCACTCGGCTTAAAAGCACCGAAGTATTTGCACATAGGGCCTCTTATGAAGATGGACGGCACATCAAAAAGAAAGCTCTCCAAAAGAAAAGACCCGGAACTTGCCTTGACTTACTACGAACAAGAGGGTTTTCCCTCGGAATCGGTATACGAATATGTTTTGACCATCTTAAACTCCAATTTCGAAGATTGGAGAGCGCAAAACAAAGATGCCGATGTCAACGATTTCAAATTCTCTTATAAGAAGATGAATCCGGCAGGCTCGCTTTTTGACTACGCAAAATTGCGAGATGTTTCCAAAAATGTCATTTCCATGATGAGCAAAGAAAAAGTTTACGAATTATGCACAAATTGGGCTGAAAAGTACGATGAAGAATTGTTTAACCTGCTTACTAAAGACAAAAATTACTCACTCGAAATTTTTGCCATAGGCAGAGGAGGCAAAAAGCCCAGAAAAGACATTGCAATTTGGAGCGAAGTAAAAGATTATGTAGATTTGTTCTTCGATGAATTATTCACAATACATGATGATTATCCAGAAGAATTCGATAAAGCTCTCATAAAAGACATTTTAAGCGAATACCTTAAAACATTCGATTTTAATGATGACCAAAATACATGGTTTAACAAAATCAAAGACATCGCCCAAACATTCGATTTTGCTTCCGATATGAAGCTTTACAAAGAAAACCCGAACGATTACAAAGGCTCGGTTGCAGATATAAGCATGTTTATTCGAATTGCATTAACAGGCAAATTGAATTCACCCGATATGTATACGGT
>CAZXWI010000050.1:0-11205 GCA_964644555.1 uncultured Lachnospiraceae bacterium
CAACACGAGTTTCTTCCCAGCCGCACAATTCAAAATGGTGATGAATAGGAGCCATTTTAAATATACGCTTCCCGTGAGATATTTTGTAATAACCAACCTGCATTACCACCGAAAGAGCCTCTATTACATAAATTGCCCCGGCAATAAGAATAAATAATTCAGTTTTAGTAAATATTGCCGCCACAACCACACAAGCACCCAGTGCCATAGAGCCTGTATCTCCCATGAATACCTTCGCAGGATTAAAATTAAAGCATAAAAAGCCCAAACAAGCTCCTATAACAGCCCCTGAAAAAATACTCATATCATTTTTCCCAAGACTTAGCCCTGCAATTAAGAAAAACATCATTACTATCAAAGTTATGCCCGATGCCAATCCGTCAAGCCCGTCTGATAAGTTTACAGCATTGACAACCGCAATAGTTGTAAAAATAACAAAAGGAATAAAAATAATTCCCAAATCTATACTCTTCATTACAAACGGAATTATTATATCCGTTCCCAATTCGGGATGATATGCAACATAAAATCCCAAAGCACAAGCCACTGCAAACTGCAGCACTATCTTGTGTGATGCTCTCATTCCCAATGAAGCGGAAGAAACGCTTTTATCGGAAGATATGGCATTTTTTTGAATTACTTTTATATAATCATCCAAGAAACCTATCAAGCCGTAAATAAACACAATAACCACCGCAAACATTAGGTTCATGCTATTTGCATTGTTTACGATAACACAGCTTATAATTACCCCGACTATGATAGAAATTCCGCCCATAGTCGGTGTTCCTGCTTTTTTATAATGGCTTTTCGGCCCCAGTTCCCGTTCTGCCTGCCCGAATTTGAATTTTCTTAACACCGGCAGTAGAATCGGGCATATCAATATGACGCTTAAAAAAGAAATAAGTGTAGCAATGATAGGCAAATTCATAATTAAATCGTCTCCTTAATTCGGTTAAACACTTCTTCTAATTTTACTCCTCTTGAAGCCTTAAACAAAACGGTATCGCCAATTCTTAAATGTTTTTTCAAATTATTTGTCAATTCTTCTTTGCTGTTGTAGGTAATGCACTCTTTTCCGCCGCATGATAAATACCCTGCCTTATAATTTTCGGCATTTTCTCCACAGGCAATAAGTAAATCAACTCCGAGTTTTGCGGCATTTTCACCTGTTTTAAAATGTATCTGTGCGGAATATTCGCCCAATTCATACATATCCGATGCCACAACTACTTTTCTGCCATTGGCTTTGGTGCAAAGAAAATCAATAGCCGCTTTAAAAGAAGATTCATTTGCATTATATGCATCGTTTATCAATGTCATACCCGAAACTTCTTCTATTTGCATTCTGTTATTTCCAGGAACAAACGATAAAAGTCCCTTTTGTATCTGCTCGGGATTTAAAGAATATCTAAGCCCTACCGCAATGGCGCTTAAACAATTAAGCACATTATGCATACCCGGGTATTTAAATTCAAATTTATGTGCTTTATCGTTTATATCCACATAAAAGCTTATTCCGTCAGAACATTGCTCTATATCGTAAGATGTAAGAGAGCATTCCGATGAAGAACCTACTTTAATTATTTCATACACATCAGATGTGAGAGTGCAAAGCATATCGTCATCCGCATTGACTATAGCGCAATCACCTTTTTTCAAATAAGTGAGTATTTCGCACTTAGCCTTAAAAATATTTTCCCGAGAGCCTAAAAACTCTATATGAGCAGTTCCCACATTGGTTATAACTGCCGTATTGGGGCGCACGATGTCCATATTGCCGAGTATTTCCCTCGGTGCATTCATACTCGTTTCGATAACGGATATTTCATTTTCATCGCAAAGATCGAACAATGTCAAAGGAACTCCCGTTGAACTGTTAAAGTTGCCTTTGGTTTTATGCACATTGTATTTTTGAGATAATACACAAGATATCAAATCTTTTGTGGTCGTTTTACCGCTGCTGCCCGTAACGGCAACAAACGGAATATCGAATTTGTTTCTATATGCTTTCGCAAGATCTTGCAATGCCTTAAATGTATCGTTTACTTTTATTATGTTCGCACTGCAGTCAACTTCTTCCGACACAACTACGATAACCGCACCATTTTCTACAGCTTGATTAAGATATTTATGTCCGTTCGTTGTTGTGCCGCTGAGGGCAAAGAATACTCCGTTGGGTTTACCCAATCTGGAATCAATGAACACATTATCGACATATTCATCATTTATTTTTTTTGTAATTACACCGCCGATCATTTCGGCTATTTCTTCTACTTGATATTTTTTCATAAAACCTACCTAATACAACTATTCTGCATATTCAAATGTAACAGTTACTATTGTACCTCTTTCAACACTCGTTCCATAGTCGATATCCTGATTTAGTGCAATTCCTCCTCCGATGGCATTCATCACAAGCCCACCGGAAGTCAATATTTCGTTTGCTTTCTGCACGCTCATTCCATACACATTCGGCACGATTACATAATTATCTTCATCAACCGAAGAAACGCTTAGGTTTACCTTAGTGCCTTGTGTATATTCCACCGAGATTAAATCCTGATTCGTCACATATCCTGTAGCATCTCCGCTTACGGTATATTCTATTTTCAGTCCGTCCAAGATGCTCTTTGCTTCTTCTATGGACTTTCCTCTTACATCGGGAATTATTATACGTGAATTTGCCGATACTTCAACTTGCAATTTATTTTTGGTTATCAAATAATCATATGAGCTTGCAAGAAGCTCAGCCCCTACAGGAGCTGCGGTATTGCTGCCGTATACTCCATATCCGGTGGGTTCGTCTAAAATCACGATTACAGATATTTGCGGGTCATCATAAGGCACAGCACCGTAGAAACTCGTAACATATTTGCCTGATTGATATGTGCCATTTACATATTTTTGAGCAGTACCTGTCTTACCCATCATTCCGTAATCAGAATATTCTTCCAAAACACTCATTCTGTTAACTACTTCGTTTAAAATGCCTCTTACGGTTTCGGATGTTTCTTCGCTGATAACCTGCCTTACTATTTGCGGCTCATATTTGTAAACCAATTCTCCCGTTTCGGAATCAATTATTTGCTCGGCAATCCTAGGTGTAATCAAATATCCGCCGTTTATAGCAGCATTGAGTGCCTGAATCATTTGAATAGGCGTTACACCAAGCCCCTGCCCAAAAGCTAATGTAGCAAAATCAACGGGATTGACATTTTGGTTGGAAGATAGTATTCCACTTTCTTCTCCGTCAAGCTGTATGCCTGTTTTTTCACCGAAGCCATAGTTATATATGTAGTTGTAAAATTTATCCACACCCATCAAATTGGCAATTTTTACCAAAGCAGGGTTACATGAGTTCGCCATGGCATCAACCAAGTTTTCACTGCCATGCGAATACGGATATACATTACAATTTATCGTTATTCCGGCAACTTCAATACTGCCGCTGCAATAAAAATTGGTATCGAGGTTCACCACATGCTCTTCCAGCGCCCCGGAAGTAGTTATGACTTTAAATGTTGAACCGGGCTCGTAAATAAATGATACGAAAGGATTATTCCACATTTCCAACTGTTGTTGGGACATTGTGTAATCACTACCTTTAAAAAAGTTTTTGTAAAACTCTTCATTTACTTCCCATGGGTCATCCAAAGAATATGACGGAGAGGCAGCCATGCCCAAAATAGCACCTGTATTCACATCGGTAACTATTGCCATAGCCCTCTTGGGAGAATATCTCATCTGAGCCTGCTGAACAGCACTTTCCGCATAGTATTGCACAACGCTGTCTAAGCTCAAAACCAAGCTGTCACCTTTCTTGGAAGGTTTTTTTACAGTTGAGGAAGATTCTACCACCAATCGGTTCGAATCAAATAAAACCGTCTTTATTCCGTCCTCGCCGCTAAGCACATCATTGAATGTGGCTTCAACTCCGTAAAGTCCTGTATGATCGGCTCCGGTAAATCCCAAAACATATTGAGCAAATTCAGGGTCGCTGTATATGCGGATATGGTCTTCTTCTATCTCTACTCCGTCGTAATCGGCAGATGCAATTTCGAAGGCCGTTGTGTTATCCACTTTATTTTTTATTACAACATAGCTTGAACTTTTATCGGAAACTTTTTCATAAACGGTTTCATATGATAAAGACAATTTCGATGAAAGGAATTCCGCCACTTCTTTATCATTTTCTATATCATTAGGGTGAATATAAACCTTGTAGCAGTCGGCATCCTGCACCAACACATTCATATCTCTATCATAAATATTTCCTCGTGCTGCACTCAAGGAAATATTCTCAAACATATAGGTCGTTTGCTTTTGAGAAAGTTCATCTGCCTGTATCACCTGCACAATGAAAAGTCTTATAAAAAGAACAAAAAAGGCAATAAAAATTGCCAATATACAAAACACTATTCTGTTATACATTTTTTTCGATGAACTGTTTCTCACACCGCACCACCCAATCAGTCAAATAATGAGCTTATCCAATCGATAAACGAATTATCGGCATAAACCTTTTCTTCGCTTTCTGCCGTCTTATAGGACACATAAGAAATATATGAGCCCTGAGGCTTTATCATGCCTAAAACATTCGTAGCATACTGTTCTATATCGTTCAAACTTCCTGCTCTGAGAAGCTCCGTTTGTAAATCGTCATTTTTCTTTACGGCAAGTTCGTATTCGCTTTCGAGTTCTCTTAATTCATAATTTAAAGCATAGATATAACTGTGTTCGCACATAAGCAGAACACTGTAAAAACAAAACACGATTACCAATAAAAGCACTGCTGTACTTACGCTTATGTTTTTAGCTTTTTTCTTATTCGATTTTCTGCTTTCGTGTCTGTTCATAACAGCAGTCCTCTCATTTACACTATTTTTTCGCATATTCTGAGTTTTGCGCTTCGGCTTCTGGGGTTTGATTCAACTTCATTTTCCGAAGGCAAAATCGCATTTTTGGTTATTATTTTTATTTCAGGAACTTTACCGCATACGCATACGGGGAAATCTTTCGGGCATTCGCATCCCTTTGCCTTTTTGGAAAACACCTGCTTGACTATGCGATCTTCCAGCGAATGGAACGATATTACACACAGCCTTCCTCCGATATTCAATGAATCGATCATTTCCGAAAGAGTTTCACTAAGTCCGTCAAGTTCGCCATTAACTTCTATCCTAACGGCTTGAAATGTCTTTACAGCAGGGTTTTTACCCGTATAAAGCATTTTCTTAGGTATGCTCTTTTTAACTATCTCAACAAGTTCTGATGTAGTTTCTATTCTTTTTATTTCACGCTGTTTTATTATGCCGCGCGCTATTTGAGGAGCGAATTTTTCTTCTGCGTAGGTCCAAAGTATGTCTTTTAATGATTCATACGAATATTCATTGATAACCTCAGAGGCAGTAATCCCTTTTGTGTTATCCATACGCATATCCAAAGGACCGTCATGCATAAAGGAGAATCCCCTGTCGGCTTCGTCTATCTGAAACGACGACACACCCAAATCTATCAAGCAGCCATCAACTCCGTCTATTCCCAGCTCATCCAAATGCGCTTTGAAATTATGAAAATTATCATGTATGAATTTATAATTACACTTTATCTTATCCGATTTTTCTTCGGCTCGCTTAAGTGCCTGTGAATCAAGGTCGAATCCTATATAAGTGCCTTTTTCGGATAATTGATTGCATATTCCCAAACCATGCCCAAAACCGCCTATGGTCATATCGAGATAGGTTTTATCGGCTTCTATATTAAGCCCTTTAAGACATTCTTCATACATTACCGGAATATGTGCCATTTTAAATACCCAATTCTTTCATATCTTCTTCTATATCGGCAAAATACTCTTCGTTTTCCCCGAGTTTTTCATTCCAAATATCGCTGTCCCAAATTTCAAGCCTTGTTACAGCGCCTATGAGCACCACATCCTTTTGAATGTTAGCATAGTTTCGTAAATATGCGGGGATAATTATTCTGCCTTGCTTGTCTACCTCACATTCGCAAGCTCCACCTGCGAAGAAACGGGCAACAGCACGAGCCTTAGCATCGGAAATAGGAAAGCTGCTTAACTTTTCTTCGATTTTCTTCCATTCGCATTCAGGGAAAACATACAGACACTTTTCACCTATACCTTTAGACACAACTACAAAAGCACCCATCTCGTCCCTGTTACGAAACGGGATACTGACTCTGCCTTTCACATCAACCGAGTATCTGTATTCTCCGCTAAGCAAAACCGTGTATCTCCCCATTTTTGTACACATCATAGCATTTTTACCCACCTTATGCAATATAAATGTGTTTTTTTTAATAATAAAATTTGAAATTTACACTCATTTCTATACTTTGCTGCAAAAACGGCAATTTTTTTGACATAAATCACATACAGAACAATTTAACAAACTAACCGGCACTAATCCTTTTTTTTAGCATAAAAATAACCACCCATCCAATGCATATATATGCATTAAACAGGTGGAGATAAAATTTATTTTTTAATTACTTATAACTTTATTTTTATCGTAGATGCAGCCGAGTAAATCATACCCACAGCACAAAAGCATATGTCCCACATTATCGATAAGTTAAGTAGCTGCATAAGAGCAGAAAATAAGACCATAGCCAAAGCAAATTTTGCAAATACCACTACATGGGATAGTGCATACTGCTTTCGCTGTTCACTACCTGCTTTCAATGCTTCCTCAAAACTCACTCCGCTATACCAATAAACAGCTTCGTTTTTATAAATCATATAGGCAAAAACAAGAATGCTTATTGAGATCGCATTTAAAAACAGGCGAGTCAATATTTTCATATTCTCAATCGGCAACTTAAAAACCATAAAGCATACCACCGTAAAAGCTATAAACCACAATACAAAGCCTTTATACGATTTTTTCATAAAAGCCCCTTTATTTATTTTCGCTCCACATATCCAAAAGATTACCTATATCCGCTATTACTTCGTCTTTTTTATTTTCTTGCAATATTTCGTGACGCATATTTTCATACACTTTATACGAAACATTCTCATATCCTACACTTTTCATATGCTCTACGGCGTTTAAAAAAGCTTTCATATTCGTCATACATGGATCGTATTCTCCCGATATGAAATGTATCGGCATTTTAGGGTTTTTAACAGCCCATCCGTTTTTTGAATAAGCTTCTTTCATTTGATATAATAAAGCCTTGTAGCCGTTTAGTGTGAATGGGAAACCGCACATTTCATCGGATTCGTATCTTGCCACATTATCCTTATTTTCCGAAAGCCACGCAAAATTACTGCCTTCGTTTTTAAAATTTTTATTGAATGTATTCACGAAAAGATTTTCGCAAAACTCGCTTTTATAACGTTCCCCTTTTATTTTGCTCAAAAGATCTACAACAAAACTTCCTACTCCGGCTGCCGGATTATAGCTGGGAGAACCGCATACTATAAGGGCGGAAAGCTCATCATCGTATTTTTTACAATACGCTCTGACCGCCATAGAACCCATACTATGCCCGAATAAATAATACGGAACATCGGGGTATTCGCTCTTCACCTCTTTTGTTATCTGATACAAATCATCAATTACAGCTTTGCCGCCTCCCTCATAAAAGTATCCGAGATCATCACATTTTTCTACACTCTTACCATGCCCTCTGTGGTCATTGATAACGCATAAATATCCCTTATTTGCAAGGTATTCCATTAATGGAATATACCTTTGCTTGTATTCACTCATTCCATGGGCTAATTGAAGTATTCCTTTAATGGGTGTATCGGGCTTAATTGTGAGAACATCCAATTTAACACCGTCATTTTGAGAAACTATGGTTTTATATTCCGTACTTATCATATAAAATCCTCCGAATAATCTACATAAATTATTACTAATATAACAACAATACGAAAAAAAATCAAGCAGACTTTCAATGAAAAAGTCTGCTTGGTTTGTAATTAAGCGTTATTTAATATATTTAACGAATTTTTCGCTCTCATTAATATTATCGACAGCTTCTTTTGTGATTACAACGGATTTCAAATCGTCCATATCAGGTGCGTTAAACATTATCGGCTGCATTATTTTTTCAATAACGCCTTTTAAACCTCTTGCTCCTGTTTTTCGCTTAACGGTAAGCTCAGCTATTGCCGATATCGCCTCAGGCTCAAATATCAATTCTACATTATCCATTTTCATCAATTCAGTGTATTGCTTGATAACAGAATTTTTAGGCTCTGTCATTATTTTCACCAAAGCATCTTCATCGAGAGATTCCAATGCACTGACAACGGGAAGTCTGCCTACAATTTCGGGAATAAGCCCATATTTAACCAAATCCTGCGGAGTTATCATTGATAAAAGTTCGTCCGAATCCTTATCGGCATTTTGTGATATATCGGCTTCAAAACCGAGTGATTTTGTACTGATACGGGATTGAACTATTTTATCAAGCCCCTCAAATGCACCACCGCATATGAACAAAATATTTGTCGTATCAATCGGAATAAATTCTTGCTGAGGGTGTTTTCTCCCGCCCTGAGGAGGCACATTTGCAACTGTTCCTTCCAATATTTTCAAAAGAGCTTGCTGAACACCTTCGCCGCTTACATCTCTTGTAATGGAAGTATTTTCCCCTTTTCGGGCAATCTTATCTATTTCATCAATGTATATTATGCCGTTTTGCGCACGGGCAACATCAAAGTCCGCAGCCTGAATAAGTCTGAGAAGTATGTTTTCAACATCTTCTCCCACATATCCGGCTTCGGTGAGCGATGTGGCATCGGTAATAGCAAAAGGAACATCCAATGCCTTTGCCAAAGTTTGTGCAAGATATGTTTTACCGCTTCCTGTCGGGCCTATAAGCAAAATATTGCTCTTTTGAATCTCGGTTTCGTTATTGTCCTGCTCGCAATATATTCTTTTGTAATGGTTGTATACCGCAACGGCAAGTGCTTTTTTGGCATTGTCCTGATTAATGACATATTCGTCCAAAACCGCCTTTATTTCGGAAGGCTTCTTCACTTCGTCAATGTTTATACATTCATCTATATAATCATCGGGCGTGCCGTCCTCAAACAAGCTTTCATACAATATTTTAATGCACGAAGAACATATTACTCCGTTTTGCGAAGCCACCATATTTTCCACTTGGTTTCTCGTTTTCCCGCAAAACGAACATCTTACATCATAATTATTATCCATATAAATTATTGCCTCTTTGTCATTATTTTATCGATAAGACCGTAATTCAAAGCTTCTTCGGAGCTCATGAAATTATCTTTATCGGTATCCGCCTGAATAACACTGACAGGCTGAGATGTTTTTTCGCTCAAAATAGCATTAAGGCGTTCTCTTGTGTTTAACAATCGCTTAGCATATATTTCAACATCTGTCGATTTACCGGTAGCACCGCCCAAGGGCTGATGTATCATAATTTCGCTGTTGGGTAAAGCGTATCTTTTGCCCTTTTCGCCACACGCCAATAAGAATGCACCCATTGAAGCAGCAAGACCTACGCATATTGTGGATACATCGCACGAAATATAATTCATCGTGTCGTATATTGCAAGACCTGCACTAACGGAACCTCCCGGGCTGTTTATATACAAACTTATATCCTTTTTCGCATCATCGGATTCCAAAAATAACAACTGTGCAATAACCAAATTTGCCGTTTCGTCAGTTATTTCACCCGTGAGCATTATGATTCTGTCCTTTAAAAGCCTTGAATAAATATCATAAGAGCGTTCTCCTTTTGAGGTTTGCTCTACAACCATAGGAATTAAACCCATAATATCCTCCTTTTTAAAATATTCCCGTCAAACAGACGGGAATATTAATTACTTTAACGATTATTTTGATGTGTCTGCATTCTCAAGCAAGAAGTCATACATTTTAATCTGTTTTAAATTAAATTCGATATATTCTTTTACATAATCGCTTACAGTTTCTTTAAATGCTGCAACATCCTGCTTATAAGCTTCTGCATATTTTTCGAGTTCTTTGTCTAATTCTTCCGAAGAAACTTCGATATTTTCAAGTTCGATGATTTTTTTGGAAATAAGCTCTGTTTTGAGTTCTCTGATTGCCTGTTTTTCAAAAATTTCCATAAACTGACTGATATCATCAGTTCCTGTCTGCATAGCAACAAACTTGTAATATGTTTCCGGATCAAGACCTCTCTGTCTGAGCATATTGTCGTTTTCTTCTTTAGCCTGCTCTGTTCTTTCTTTTACGAGCATCGGAGGAAGATCGATTTGTGTTTTTTCCAAAAGTTCTGCCATGATTGTGTTAATAGCACCGTTTTTGAGTTCATCTGCTTTTCTTGTTTTGATTTCTTCCTTCAAGGTGTTATTCATTTCTTCAAGGCTTTCGTATCCCAAATCAATAGCGAATTCGTCATCAACTTCGGGAAGCTGCTTTCTTTGAACTGCTTTTACAGCTACTTTGAATACTGCATCTTTTCCTGCGAGTTCTTCTGCATGGTATTCGCTCGGGAATGTTACCTTAACATCAACATTATCTCCTGCTTTCTTGCCGATAAGCTGATCTTCGAATCCCGGAATGAATGTATTTGAACCGAGTGTGAGTGAATAATCTTCACCCTTTCCTCCTGCGAAAGCAACATCATCAACGAATCCTTCAAAGTCGATAATAACTGTATCGTCTTTTTTGCTGATTTCATCTTCCAATGTTTCAAGACGAGCGTCTTTATCCTGTAATTCTTTGATTTTTGCTTCAAGATCTGCTTTTTTGAATGTGTATTTGATAGGACCTGTTTTTATTCCTTTATATTCGCAAATTTCGAATTCGGGATGTAATGCTATATCGATTGTGAGCGTAGCACCGTTTTCACCGATTTCGTTTAATTCAACGAGTGTAGGTGCGGCAACTGCTTCAAATTCACCTTCTTTGAGGCAAGCGAGGTATTCATCGGGGAATGCTTCGTCAATTGCATCATCATAAAATACGCTCTTGCCGTATTTGCTTTCGATTACAGCTAAAGGTGCTTTACCTTTTCTGAATCCCGGAACAATAAATTTTGATTTGTTTTTATTGTATGCCTTCTGAATAGCTTTTTCAAAATCTTCTTTTGAAATAACAAGTTTAACTCTGGCTACATTTTTTTCCTTTGAAATAAGTTCGAAACTCATAACTACTCCTTAATTTAATATATCAGCTCTACTGTTAACTAATGTATAAT
>CAZXWI010000051.1:0-11093 GCA_964644555.1 uncultured Lachnospiraceae bacterium
ATGAAAGCGAAAAGCTATTTTCGAATCCTACAGATAAACGAACAGAAGATTATATCACGGGGAGGTTTGGTTGATTTGAGAAGTCGATTTGATGAGCAGCTTAATTTGCTGAATATGAAAATGATTGAAATGGGTGCGGAATGTGAAAGTATTATCGCTCTTTCAATCGATGCATTATTTACGAAAAATATAGAGGGCGCAGAAAGCGTAAAAGACAGAGGCTACCTTATAGATCAAATGGAGCGAGAAATAGAGGGCATTTGCTTGAAACTTTTATTGCAGCAGCAGCCTGTGGCAAGGGATTTGCGCGTGATATCATCTGCTTTGAAAATGATTACCGATATGGAACGCATAGGGGATCAAGCGGAGGATATTGCCGAAATATCAGTTTCGCTTAGACCTTATCCCATAGAGCAATTCACTATTATTCGCAAAATGGCAGAAGCTACGATGAAAATGGTAACCGAAAGCATAGACAGCTATGTGCATAAAGATCTTGCCTTGGCTAAAGCTGTTTGCGATTATGACGATGTTGTCGATAACAATTTTTGCGAAGTGAAAAATATGCTTATATCGCTCATTGCTCAAAATACCGCAGATGGGGAATATGCATTGGACTTACTTATGATTGCCAAGTATTTGGAGCGAATCGGAGATCATGCGGTAAATATTGCACAATGGGTGGAATTTTCCGTTACGGGGGTTCATAAGGAGGAAGAATAAATTTTGATTTGGTGTGTGGATGATGACAGTACGATTTTGGATATAGAGGTCTATGCTTTGACTCAGACGGGCTTTGAGGCAAGGGGATTTTCTGATGCAGTATCTATGCTGAATGAATTAAAAAAACAAAAGCCTGATCTTATTGTGCTGGATATAATGCTTCCCGAAAAAGATGGTGTGCAGGCGCTTAAAGAAATAAGAAGCAATCCGCAAACTGCCGATATCCCCGTTATTATGGCAACGGCAAAAGGCACCGAAATGGATAAAATCAAAGGGCTTGATACAGGAGCAGATGATTATCTTGTAAAGCCTTTCGGAGTGATGGAAATGATTTCACGCATTAAAGCCGTGCTTCGAAGGTGTAAAAAGAATGAGAATCAAACTGTTTTTTCTATCGGTAATATATATTTAAATGATACGGAACACATTGTAACTGTATGTGGCGAAAAGGTAATTCTTACATATAAAGAGTATGAAATATTAAAGCTTTTCATGAAAAATCCGAGTATGGTATTTTCAAGAGAGCAACTTCTTTCAATAGTTTGGGGAATCGACTATTTGGGAGAATCCCGCACGGTGGATATGCACATTAAAACATTGCGCCAAAAGTTGGGCAGTGCAGGAACGTATATCCAGACAGTTATCGGTGTGGGGTATAAGTTGGAGGAAAAAAATGAGTAAAAAAATATATCGCTCTATAATAGCAGTGTCTATGGTAGTGCTTGTGGTAGGGCTTATTATTACCAATAGTTTTTTATATGATTATTTCAACAAATCGCAGGTTTCACGATTGAAAGATGAGCTTTCGCTGGTGCAGGCAGGGGTTGAAAATATGGGAGAAGAATATTTAAACGAGCTTGATTCGTCGATATTTCGTTTTACATTGATATCCCCAAACGGAGAGGTGCTCTATGATTCCGTTTCGGATACCGATGAAATGGATAACCACAGCAGTCGTGATGAGATACTTCAAGCATTTGAAACCGGCAGCGGCAGCAGTGCCAGATATTCGTCAACTCTTACACAGCGTACCTTTTATGAGGCAGTTTTGTTATCAAGCGGAAATGTTTTGCGAATAAGCGCAACTCAGGTTACCATAGGCACTCTCATTATGGGCATGGCTCCTGCAATATGCGCTATAGTATTAACTTCGATAGTTATTGCCATGCTGCTTTCTCAAAAGATTGCATCGAGTATAGTTAATCCATTGGAAAATTTGGATTTGGATGATCCTGAAAATAACGAAGACACCTACGAAGAATTGACTCCCGTGTTATCAAGGCTTAATAGGCAGCATAATCAAATATTAAGGCAAATGCGTGAGCAAAAACAAAAATCCGATGAATTTGAGCTTGTCACATCATCCATGAAAGAAGGTTTGGTGCTTCTTGATAAAAAGGGAATGGTAATAAGCATTAATAATGCCGCAAGAGAGCTTTTCAAAGTAAAAGATGAAATCAAGGGTCAAAACTTTTTAATTGTGGATAGAAGCTCGGATATGAATAATGCTGTATGCAAGGCTCTTTCGGGTGAACATAGTGATTTTTTAAAGCAAATAGCAGATAGGGAATATCAAGTTTTGATAACGCCAACTGAGTCCGAGGGAGAAATCATCGGTGCGGTAATTTTGTGCATTGATGTGAGCGAAGCTATGCTTTCGCAAAGAAGCAGAGAAGAATTTACGGCTAATGTTTCCCACGAATTGAAAACTCCGCTGCAGTCCATTATAGGAAGTGCCGAACTTTTGCAAAGTGGTCTTGTGAAAGCTGATGATACCGTAAAATTTGTGGATAACATAAGAAGCGAAGCTCTTCGTTTGGTGGAACTTATCAACGACATAATCAGGCTTTCGGAATTGGACGAAAACAAGGAACAGATGAAAGAACCGGTTGATTTATGCGAAGTCGTAAATGATGTTGTAGCTTCTCTTGGTATACACTCGGAAAAAAATAATGTGAGTATTTCAGTTTCGGGCGAAAAATGTGTAGCATACGGCGTAAAAAGATATTTTTATGAAACAATCTACAATTTGTGCGACAATGCGATTAGATATAATAGGCAGTTCGGCAAGGTAGAAATAACGCTTAAAAAGGAAAACGGCAATGCGATTATTGTAATAAGCGATACGGGAATAGGAATCCCGCTTGAAGATCAGCCACGAGTTTTTGAGCGCTTTTATCGTGTGGATAAGAGCCATTCCAAATCAACCGGTGGTACGGGGCTTGGGCTTTCAATAGTAAAGCATGCCGTAATATGTAACGGCGGAACGATAAATCTTGAAAGTCGTGAAGGTGAGGGAACGAATATCACCTTAACTTTTAAAGAGATGTAGTTGTGCATTTAATTAAATATTTAAAGTAAAATCTGCCGTATTTAATACGGTGGATTTTTAATGTAGAGTGTTTTAATTCCTTTTAAAATTTAATATAAAATGCCGAAATTTCGCATTAAAATCAATAAAATGATTGACAAATTTTTCGTATTGTTGTATTATATGCAAGGATAAATCTTTAAGTTGGTACTTTAGATGCCGATAAGATTAATTATACCCTAACTATAGTATAGCTATAACTGTGACTTGTCTTATCGCATATCCGATAGGGCGTTTTTTTTGCCCGAATATAAGGAGGTTGTTATGAATTTCAAGGCTACACTGATGGAGGAAGCCGATGTTCAAAGAGCATTGAAGCGTATCTCTCACCAGATAGTGGAGAATAACAAAGGATGCGAAAATATCGTACTTTTGGGCATCAAAACAAGAGGTGTGCCCATTGCGAAGATACTTTCCGAAAATATTTTATCAATAGACCAAAGTGTTGTGCCTGTGGGAGTATTGGATATTACTTTGTATAGAGATGACCTTTCGTTTATTTCTTCCGATCCTGTAATTCATACAACCGAAATAGATTTTGACATTACAGGAAAAGATGTTATCTTGGTGGACGATGTTTTGTTTACAGGCAGAACCACAAGGGCAGCTATGGAGGCTGTAATGAAGCTCGGACGTGCCTCGTCGATACAGCTGGCGGTTTTGATAGACCGCGGACACAGAGAGCTTCCCATTCGTGCGGATTATGTGGGCAAAAATGTGCCTACCTCCAAAAAAGAGAGCATATCCGTTAAGTTAAAAGAATGCGACGGTACTACATGCGTAGAATTATACGAAGTGTAGTCCGTTCAAATAAAAAGGAGAAACAATAAAACATGAAAAACAACAATGAAGCAATTTATGATGCCAAATCTCTCGGTATCGGCAAAACGCTTGTTCTCGGACTTCAGCATATGTTTGCTATGTTCGGAGCAACAGTACTCGTTCCCGCACTTACAGGATTGAGTGTTTCCGCAACACTTTTGTTTGCAGGCTTGGGAACATTGTTCTTCCATTTGGTTACCAAAAAGAAAGTTCCTGCATTTTTAGGTTCGTCATTTGCTTTCCTCGGTGCATATTTTGCATTCAATACTCCAAATGACCCCTCAATGATTCCGTATGCATCATTCGGTGTATTCTGTGCAGGTTTAGTATATGTTGTTCTTGCTGCTTTAATTAAAGCATTCGGAGCTCAGAAAGTAATGAAATTCTTCCCTCCGATTGTTACAGGTCCTGTTATCATTGCAATAGGTCTTACTCTTTCGGGTAGTGCTATCGGAAACTGCCAAACAAATTGGCTTATCGCAGCAGTTGCAATCATCGCTACCGTAGCGTGCAATATGTGGGGTAAAGGAATGCTCAAAATTATTCCTATCCTTGTAGGCGTATTCGTTTCATACTTATTTGCCGCACTCATCGGTGAAGTTGATACAACAATCATCAAAGAAGCTGCATGGATTGGTATTCCCATCGTTAAAAATCATACTGTATTCTCGCTTTTCGGCAATGCAGACACATCACTTCTCATTTCCGCAATCATTACGGTTGTTCCCATCTCACTTGCTACAATCGTTGAACATATCGGTGATATCTCAGCTATATCTTCAACAGTAGGCAAAAACTTCGTAGAAGATCCCGGTCTTCACAGAACACTTATCGGTGATGGTCTTGCAACATCATTCGCAGCTCTTTGCGGTGCACCTGCCAATACCACATACGGCGAAAACACAGGTGTACTCAACCTCACAAAGGTTTATGACCCGTTTGTTGTCAGACTTGCCGCAATATTTGCAATCATCTTATCATTCTCACCGAAATTTGCAGCCCTTATTCAGGCAATGCCGTCAGCCACAATCGGTGGTATTTCATTGGTACTCTACGGTATGATTTCGGCAGCAGGTGTAAGAAATGTTGTTGAAAATCAGGTAGACTTCACCAACAACAGAAATGTTATCATTGCAGCACTTATCTTGGTATTATCAATCGGTATCAAATACGGTACAGGTACTGCAGAAGCAATCGTATTCAATATCGGCAATGTTTCAATAAGCCTTTCGGGTCTTGCAGTAGGTTCTATAGTAGGTATTCTTTGCAATGCCATACTCCCCGGCAAGGACTATGATTTCAGCGCTCAAAAAGAGGGCGATAACGAAAAATTCCCGAATTTGCAGGTTTAATTTATAATATAGCAAATATTAAATTATAAAATCAAAAAACTGCACCGTCTTTTCATTACAGGTGGTAATTACTGTAGTGAAAAGGGTGCAGTTTTTAGTATCCGTTTAATTTAATCAACCGCCTCCGCAAACGGGAAGGAAGCTGATTGTATCATTATCGGAAAGCGTGGTTTTAAAGCCGTTTTTTAATTGTATGCTTGTGCCGTTTACCACGATAAGCATTCTCTCTGCTTCTTTTGCGCAAGCTTTTCCGTAGGTCATTTTTAGAAAATTAAGCACTTCTTTTATATCTTTTGCATTGCAAGTATCTGAATCTTTCTTTGTAAGATTTTTTATGTCGCCGTGGTATTTGAGTTCTGTCATATTTTACCTCCGGTATTAATTAATTAAGATTAGTCGATTGTGCGGTTAAAGCAATTTCAGCTTTTTAAGCTTCTTTTTGCTTATATGACCGTTTTGATCCCAGCCTCTTGTTTTGTAATACTGGGGAAGCATTTCATTAAGAGGTACGACTGTGTCAGCTCTGTTTTCTTCCTGAGGGGTGTCGGTGAGCCTTTTAGGTAGTGTGTCATCGGATTTTGTCCAGCCTTCACGCACATTATACATATGTTCCAGATTATAGGAGCGCTCTCCTATATCTATGAATTGTCCTGTGTATATGCTAAAGCCTGTTGCCAGACGAAGTGCTTCTGCATGGGGCAACAGAATAAGCATATTGAAATGAAGCAGTGAGGTACAGTTTAGTAAAAGTTTTACCACACCTCCGGCATGGGTTAATATTTTTCCCGTTAATTTTGTTATCGGGTGATGTGGGCCTAATTTAAAGAATATTGACGGAATGAATGTTTGTGCCGAAAACAGACAACACCCCGCTGCGGAAACCGCCTCCAATGCGTCCTGCATAAATACGGTGAGTTCTGCTTTGCTTTTCGGGCTTTGTGCATCTGTAGAAAGAACTCCCACTGATTCCAAAAGAGCCAAATATCCACCGTTAAGATGACATCCGCCTCTGTTGGCAACGGCATATCCAAGCCCCATTCCCACGCTGCGTCTGGGTTCGTAAGATGCCATTTCCAGCCCTTTTACATGCATGGCAAAGTCTTTGCCGCCGTATTTTTCGCTGAGAATCCGAGAACCGTTGGCGAGTTCATCATATATGCCTTCTCTGTGTGAAGTTTTAATAAGGACTTCTTCGAGATTGTCTATATTGGAAAAATCAATCCCGAAATCAGCCATATTCTTTTCTTTAAGTTCCATTGCAAATGCCAATGTGCTTGCAAAGGATATGGTATCGACTCCCAATTTGTCGCATAGGTAATTGAGTTTAAGTATTGTGGGCATATCATCGGAATCGATATTCGGTCCGAAAAATCCGAGTGTTTCGTATTCGGGGCCTTTTACTTCCTTATTATCGACATTAACTCTGCGTTCGCACCTTATCGGGCAGCTGATACAACCTGAATTTCTCACCAAATATTTTTCGCTTAGTGTTTCTCCGCTTACACTATCCGCATTTTCGAAAAATCCCTTTTGGAAATTGCGAGTGGGGAGAGCGTGGGTCGCATTTGCCTTGCTGACCAAGCCTGCGCTGCCGTAGTGGGGGAGTGATTCGCCTGTCATAGGGTGTTTTTTTATGAATCTTACCCATTTTTTGATGAATTTGTAATATTTATCGGGGTGTTCGACTTTAGGCTTCTGTGTGCCGTAGGCGATAATACCTTTTATATTTTTGCTGCCCAAAACAGCTCCCGAACCACATCTGCCTGCCATTCTCTCGCCCGATGCCGTAGCTGCATACAAAACCATGTTTTCTCCGGCAGGCCCTATTACCAATTTGCCGTAGTGAGAGGGGAGTTTTTCCTGTGTTTGTTCGGTGTCAAGCCCCCATAATTCGGTGGCATCTTTGATATTTAAGGTTTTATCCGTAATATCTATGATTATCGGGGTTTGCGCTTTGCCTGTGATTATCAGGCCGTCATATCCCGATTTTTTGAGCATAACTCCGAATTGACCTCCGCAGTTTGATGAAGCTATCATATTTGTTTGCGGACTCTTGAAGCTCATGTTAAAGCGTGATGAAGATGGCGCTCCTGTGCCATTAAGTGGTCCTGTGTTTATTATTATCGTAGCCTCGGGGCTGAGCGGATTGATTCCCGATTGTGTTAATTCCAAAAGCAATTTTGCAGCCAAAGTTTTGCCGCCTATATACTTTTTAAAGTATTCTTCGGGGATTTGGTATTCCGAAGATGTATTGTTTGTCAGGTCGATTTTTAAATATAAAGGTGTATTCATTTTAATCCTCCCGCCTGATCATTGTTATAGCCCCAAGTGGGCATTCTTTTTCGCATAAGGCACACCCTACGCATTTGTCGGGCTTGTCTAAGTATGCATGAAGGGCGGTGTCGCCTCTGAATTTGGGATAAGATATTTGCAAGGCATTGGCTCTGCATATCGTACAACACATACTGCAAGCACTGCACACATCGGTATCTACAAAAGGTATAAGCCAATCCTTCTTCGGGATTTTTTCAAAAATAACTTTGTTTTCATCTTCAACCGCACTTGAAGTGCACACCTTTGCACATACACCACATTCAAGGCAGCGTTTTTCGTTTATTATATGTCTTGTTTTCTTTTCGCCGTTAATTGCATATACGGGGCATAGGCTTTTGCATAGCCCACACCCTTTACAGTTTTCATTTATAAAGTATGCCATGTTTTTACCGAATTTATAATTTTATCTTTCTTATTACTTCAGCACAATGTTCTTCGTCGAACACTACGGGAACCGGATATATCGGGTTTGCTTCGGCTAGCGCCCATTGCACCATTTGAGGAATGTCCTCGTCTTTTATAAAGTCGAAACCTGATGGGATATTCATTCTTTGATTCATTGCTCTGATTTCATTTATGAAAGCTTTTGCCTTTTCTTCGTTGGTGCCGTCTTGAGCTACTCCTGTGATTTCGGCAAGGTGGGCGAGTTTGTCATAAACTTTTGCTCCGTAATCTTCCAAAACGATTGGCAGAATTACTGCATTTGCCAAGCCGTGAGGAGTGTTGTAAAGTCCGCCTAAAGTGTGAGCAATTGCATGCACATTTCCGACTCCTGCTCTGGTGAATGCGAAACCTGCTTTGAATGATGCTATAAGCATATTTGTTCTTGCATTGATGTCATTTCCGTCATTGTATGCTTTTTCCAAGTTTTCGAAAATCATTTTTGTGGCATCTTCGGCATATTGAAGGCTTTCTTTTGTGTTGTATGTCCAGCAAAGATAGGCTTCTATGGCGTGGGTCAGAGCATCCATGCCCGTGGTTGATGTAATATGTGGCGGAAGTGCCAAGGTTATTTCAGGATCAAGAACCGCATACAGCGGAATAAGGTGAAGATCCATTACTGCGTATTTGTGGTGAGTTGATTTATCCGTAATTATTGCGGCAATGGTCGTTTCACTGCCCGTGCCTGCCGTTGTGGGTACGGCAATGAAAGGCGGTATTTTCTTATATACTTTTAAAAGGCCTCCGAGCTGATTGATGTTTTTCTTCGGAAATGCCACAAGAGCTCCTGCTCCTTTTGCCGCATCCATTGCAGAACCGCCGCCTATGGCAATTATGCCGTCGCAGTTTTGGCTTAGATATTGAGTCTTGATTTTATCAACGGTTTCGGTTGATGGGTTGGGTTCAACATCGCTGTAAAGGGAATATTCTATATTTGCATTTTTTAATACATCGATGATTTTCGGTGCAACACCTGCACTCATAAGCCCCGGGTCGGTAACTACCATAGGCTTTTTCATGTTGCATTTTTCAACTAGTTCGGGGATTTTATTTATACTGCCTGCCCCCTCCACTCTTTCGGCTTTTCGCCATTTTAAGCATCTCGCACCGATATTAAACACAGCTTGAAATGTTCGATAATAAGCTTTTTTAATTCCCATAATAAGTACCTCCGAAATGTAAATTATATCTGTACTTATATTTTAACATATTCAAATTTGTGCTGTCATGTGAAAAATTCGTGTTGATTAATATTATTCGTTTAAATTAGTTTAAAACCTACTCAATATTAAATAAAATGCTTCTTTTGTTTAATATTGTAAAGAATTTCAGATAAATAGCTTATTATTCATTATATCATATCCATTATTGCACCTGATTGTCGCATTGTATTGCGGATAAGTTTGTAGTTTGGAATGAGTCTTTCGACTTCCGCCCAAAATTTAGTGGAATGGTCTTTATGTTTGGTGTGGCACAATTCGTGTATTATTATGTATTTGATGCACTCTTTATCGTACAGCATAAGCCTGTAGGAATAATTGATATTGTTTTTGCTGCTGCACGAGCCGAAGCGGGTTTTTGCAGATGTTATTTTTACGCTGTTGTATTTAAATCCTGCAATATCGGCATATTCTTTTGTAAGCTTGGGAAGTATTTCTTTTGCTTTGGTTTTATACCAAGAGCGTATTTCATTAACTGCATCTTTATTTTGAGGTATACATAGAGTTTCCCCGATGAGTTCGGTTTTTTTAGTGTTTGTGATTTTTACGGTTAAAGTATGCCCTAAGTACAAAATTTGTTCATTATCTGTTCCTTGAATTGGCGGAAAAGCCGAGTGAATGGATTGCTGTTTTTGTATTGTTTTTATTATCCATTCTTGGTTCTTCTTAACAAAGTCGGAAATTATTTGATTAGGCATGAATTTCGGTGCTCGTATGATTAAAGTTCCTTGTTTATCTATACTTAAACTTAATGTTTTTCTGTTTGTGCGAATAATTTTATACTCTATGTTCATAATAATTATAGTAACACAATTACAGACTCTATCAAAACAAAACGTGTGTTTAATATTAAGGATGGATTAAAATTAGCACTCACTTATTGACAGTGCTGATAATTTTGCTATAATGTAGACATAAAAAGAAAAACAAATATACATATTGGAGGTAGATGATATGTTTAATAAAGATTATTTTGATTTTGATTTGTTTGATGATGTTTTCGATCCGTTTTTTGCACCGAGAAAAGCTCGTTCGAGCCGCAGCTTGCAGTCCCCGAATGCTAACCTTATAACAAGAGATGCTTATATGATGAAAACCGATATAGAAAAAACCGAAAACGGGTATGAAATGAGCATGGATCTTCCGGGCTTTGATAAAAATGATATATCAGTTGAAACCAAAAACGGTTATCTTACAATCAGTGCCACAAAATCGGAAAGCAACGAACAAACGGATAAAGACGGCAAGAACTTTATCCACAAAGAGAGATTTTACGGAAAAACATCCAGAAGCTTTTACATCGGCAGCGGTGTAAATCAAAACGATATCAAAGCTTCGTATACCGACGGTGTATTAAAACTTATTATCCCCGAAGCTGAAGCAGAACAGAAAAAGATGATCAGCATAGAATAATTTCTTTATAATAATTACCCTTCTTATTTTAGGCAGTGCATCGAAAAGACGCACTGCCTTTTTAATATCACACTTTTTTTATGCAAACTGCGTTTGCGGATATATGTGAGGTATCCCCATATATAAATTGCAATAAAAAAGCAGATATCAAACTGCATTTTTACAAAACAATGGTCGGAGTGAGAGGATTCGGCTCGCTGTGCCTTTGGCACTGTGCAATTTCGTTGCATCTCGTATTGAAAGCGCTCACCTTCGTTCGCTGATATGTCGGTTCGAATCCAACAAAGTTTTTGTGAAATTAAAAAAAAGCAGATATCAATCTGCATTTTTACAAAATAATGGTCGGAGTGAGAGGATTCGAACCTCCGGCCCCTTGAACCCCATTCAAGTACTCTACCAAACTGAGCCACACCCCGA
>CAZXWI010000052.1:0-10804 GCA_964644555.1 uncultured Lachnospiraceae bacterium
GGTCTCGGAACTGATCGCGCCCGGAATCACCAGCGCGCAGCTCGTGATCAGGGTTATGGCGCTCGTATATTCGTTGCAAGGTAGTAATAGCAAACTTGTGTAAATATTTTACTAAATGAGTTTAAAATCAATGCAACATAATTAAGCATTTAGTCGCATATTTTTATTGTTTTAACCTATACAGTACCCCCTCTAAGAGGTGCATGCTTTTATCGGTATGCACTTCTTTTATATTGATTTTGTGTAAAATCTAATTTTTGTGGTTTATTTACAGTATAGCGGCTTTTATGATAATAGAGTTTATTTGCGAATATATTGCCACTATATGCCGAAATCATTGCAATCTTATTAATTTTATCTGTGATATTTGAAATAGATTTTGCATATGATATAATATTTTAAAATGTTTTGAAACATTAGCGCCATGCACCGTTTGGGATAACGGTTAACGAGGACAGGGTTATCGAAAATTCGGCGGATGCCCTGCGGTTTTACGGAAATCGAAAAATAAACGGTTAAACCATATGAGTAATCGTATGACAAAGCCTTTATTGTTCCGTTATATTATAATAATCGAAAATTTCAGCACGCAAAGCACATGTGTGCTTGTATGTGTGCGGAAAACGGAGGATAGTAATTATGTGCGGAATAGTAGGTTATGTAGGAGAAAAACATAACGGAGTAGATATTGTTATCGAAGGACTCAGCAAGCTTGAATATCGTGGATACGATTCATCTGGAATTGCGATGAATATTGACGGCAAAACCGTTGTTGAAAAGTACTGCGGCAAGCTGGAAGTATTAAAGAACAATATCTCACAGAAAAATTATAAAACAAATACTGCAATAGGACACACCAGATGGGCAACTCACGGAGAACCCAATGTGGTGAATGCACACCCCCATACAAGCGAAGATGGGCTTATCAGCGTTGTGCATAACGGCATAATAGAAAATTATACCGAACTCAGAGAAATGCTCACTGAAAAGGGATACAAATTCGTAAGTGCTACCGATACTGAAACCATTGCTCATCTCATAAGAGATTTTTATAACGGTGATATTTTGGACGCAGTAGTAAAAGCTATAGGCATGCTCAAAGGTGCATATGCTCTTTGCGTAATGTGTGCCGACGAACCCGAAAGAATCATCGCTGTAAGAAAAGCAAGCCCGCTTATCGTAGGGCTTGGCGATGGAGAGAATTTTGTTGCATCGGATATTCCTGCAGTTCTTAATTATACAAGAGATGTATACCTTTTGGATGATGACACATTGTGCGATGTAACACCGAACAGCGTAACTGTATACGACAATAATAAAAATGTTATACCAAAAGAGATATTCCATGTAACATGGGACGAAGCTGCCGCTGCAAAAGGCGATTACCCTCACTTTATGATAAAGGAAATATATGAACAGCCTCAAGCATTGGAAAATACATTAAGAGGTCGACTTTCAGCTGATTCGACCGATGTATGTCTTGATGATTTCAGCATAACAAAAGAAGATATGGAAAAGATCTCTCATATTGTTATTGTTGCTTGCGGTACGGCATATTATGCAGGATGTGCCGGAAAGAAAATTATCGAAAAATATACAGGACTCAGAGTAGATGTGGAGATCGCATCGGAATACAGATATAACGACACTTATACCGATGATAAGACTTTGTTTATAGCCGTAAGTCAATCGGGAGAAACCGCAGATACTTTGGCAAGTATGAAGATAGCAAAACAAAAGGGTGCGAAAGTCATTGCCATAACCAATGTTGTGGGAAGTAATGTTGCCCGATTAGCCGATAGTGTTGTATACACTTGGGCAGGTCCTGAAATTGCCGTTGCTTCCACCAAAGCATATTCCACACAGGTTTTATGTATGTATTTGTTGGCTCTCAAATTCGGCAAGATGATAGGAAAAGTTTCGCAGGAGGAACTTGAATCTCTTCGAGATAATTGCATGAAATTGCCCGAAAGCGCAAAGAAAGCTTTGGACAACGCAGAGGAATTAAAGGAATTATCCCAAAACTTCGCAAAATGCACAAGTTCATTTTATATAGGCAGAGGACTTGATTATTACATTTCTCTTGAGGGTGCATTGAAAATGAAAGAAATTTCGTATATTCATGCTGAAACATATCCGGCAGGGGAATTGAAACACGGTCCTATCGCACTTATCGAAGAGGGTGTGCCTGTAGTGGCACTCTGCACACAGAACGAAGAACTTTGCGAAAAGACTTTGAGCAATATTAAAGAGGTTGCCGCAAGGGGAGCGTACTCGATTGTTTTGACAAGACGTGGCAGAGAAGTATTCGAAAAAGAATTTGATAAGATAATCTATATTGATGATATGCCCGATGAAATGACGGTTATCCCATCAGTTATAAATTTGCAGCTTTTGGCTTATTATGTTTCGGTTCAAAGAGGTTGCGATGTTGACAAACCGAGAAACCTGGCAAAGAGTGTTACTGTAGAGTAAAATGTTTAGTTTAAAAGAACATCTTCGTGGGGAAGATGTTCTTTTTTATAAAATCAACCCATGCGTGGTGCATAGGTTGATAAATAGTAAAATATAATTTATATCATAATATTTTAATTCCCTCAACGGGGATGTCATTAAGAATATCATAAGCTTTTTTATTTTTGCTTTAACATATTCTTCCGAAAGCCCTAAGTAGGTCCATCGTGCTATATCTGTTGCATCTCTGATTTCTTCATCGGAGGTGAATATTATTCCTTTTCGTTTTCCTGCGTATAATCCGCTCCATAAGCTATCACTTGCAATCAGAGCTTGATTGATTTTTTGTGTGCTGTAATTTTATTATTTTCTCTTTTTAATTACCACTACTGCCACAATAACAACTACTGCAACTGCTGCAATTACGATATACAAAAATGTATTGTTTTCTTTTGGTTCTTCTTGTGTTGTTGTATCGGTATCCGGAGTTATCGGTTCGGTGCAGTCTGTAGCATCATCTGCGATACCTTCGGCAGGGAATTCTACAATTTTGTCTTCGCCTAATGCAACACCGCTTTTAGATGTAAGATCCGATTTTATCGTAAGAGTGTATGTTTTGGCAAGGTCGATTCCGTCTGTGGGTTTTATTGTGATTATTCTCTTGCTGTCGGGGTCTACTTGATCATCACCCATTTCTACTTCGAATTCAACATCACTTCCGTTTTCGTCTTTTAGTTCAAAGCAGTTCATGTTGTTATCTTTAACTTTCATGTTTACCACATTCTTTGAGAATGTCAAAACTATTGAATCTTCGCTAATGATCGCATCATCCAAAGTTAAAGGCTCTCCGTCTCCTCCGCCGCTTCCATCGCCGTTACCTGCGAATACGCTTGTAACACCGATAGACATAATTAATACTAAGGTTAATAATACCGCTAATGTTTTTTTCATTTTATTCTCCTTTCATGCATTGAAAACTATTATTTGTCCAACGTCTGTAACGGCAATTATAACATGTGATGTCTTCGTCTTCAAAGCATTCTTCGTCATAATCTTTTTTGTAATAATCGCATTCTTGAGCTGCCTTTACGGCATTTTCGGCATCGTCCTGACCGTATGCAAATATTTTTTTACTGTTTTCGTATATCCACATATTATTTATTTTTATCCTTTACTTTCTTTGGTTTCGGAATCCAGCCATCTTTTTCTTTAATAAGTATGCATGAGGGTTCGTTGTGGTAAAGTATTGCTTTTGTTGGGTTTGTAAAGGTGATAATTTCGTCTTTTGCAATTTCTTTGTAATCTTCTGTTATGGCATTTGCTATATTGTATTTTTCGCAAAATTCGCTAATCGTTAATTTTTCTCCCTGCGTTTCGGGATAAATTTTACCTTTGATTCTTCCGTCCATTCCCGTGAGCCTTAGCCCTACTCCCGCAATTGCACCTATAACGCCTATGCCGTCTCCTCCGTGTTCCGAAAGGTATATTTCGTTTGGATACATTTTTGCCAATGCGTATGCTTCTTCTTTTGTAACTATTTCTTCCTTTGCTTTAAGCCCGAACTCTTTCAGAAGGGATGTGTCTTTTTCTTTGAAATTATAAATGCAAAGCCCCGGGTCGGAGCCTTCGGCTGAGTTGGTTTTAAGGTAGTCCTTGGTGAATTTTATTACCTCACTTATATCGGTTGTTTCAAATTTACAGCACATTGAACTGTTGTGGGAGGTGTAGGGTATATCCTCATGGATAAAAAGTTGGTGCCGTGTGATAAATCCGGCATTTCCCAATCCTTTGGTGTGCATTTCTTCGCACATATTTCCAAGCAACGCACCTGTGCCTATGCTGTCTAAATTGTCGGTATCGTCAATGCATATAAGTATTTCGCTCAAAATCACATATCCTCCTTGGCTATTCTCATATTATCACCTTGTATTATGGCATTTAGCGTATCATCATCTAATTCAAAATCGTAAAAATCCTTATAAAATGAATAAAATTCTTCTTTTACATCATAATCAAAAATATCAGGATACAATAATTCGCAAAGCCATATAAGGGCAAGAGGCGTTTCGGGACTTGTCGGGTGTCCCATTCGGCTCATCCCTACGGGTATTTGGTATGCATTTTCATTTCTGACGCATTCCAGCCCTGCCCATTTTTCGTCCGTTAAGATATATTCGCAAACGCCCGGTTCATTGCAAATGATGATTTGCGGATTCCATTGGTATATCTGCTCTAGTGTGGTATAAGCTTTTTCCCCCTCAATGGAAAGAGAAGAATTTAGTGATACATTATTTACTTTACACAAATTTATCCATTCTGCGCAAATGCTGCCGTTGTAGTCGGTGCGGGTTGCCTCGTTGACTGCGTGATACAAATCGATTGGCGCTTCATTGTAATCTATGAGTTTTTCATTTACTTCGTTTATTATTGATTGATACCAAGTAAGGTATTTTTCCGCTTTTTCGTTTTGATTTAAGGCACTTCCTATGACTTTTACCGCATCCATCTGCTCTTGCAATGTGCCAAATCCGATAACCACATACGGAATATTCAGTGCATCAAGTTTTGCACGTTCGTTGCTGTCTTGATAAGTGCCTTCGTTTACGAATATCAAATCGGTTTTTAAATTGAGTAATTCTTCCGCATTAACGGAGCCGCTGTTTTTGACTACTACGGCATTTTTGATTGACGGGCAGAATTTGTTAAGCAGGGTGCTTCTTGCCATGTTGTTACATAGGCTCGTTACTTCGTTGCCATGTCCGAACATGACTATAAAAAATCCCGAGAACGGACATATACAGCTTATTGACTCGACATTTGCCGGCACATTTACCTCTCTGCCTACAGTGTCGGTTATTGTAATGTAATCATCTGTGTTTTGTTTTCGGTTGCCGACACAGCCGAAAAGTGAGGTACATATTATCATTACTAATAATAATGCCGTTAGCTTTTTAAAAATGTTTTTCATATTTACTCCCTATACATTGATTTTTTAAGCAAAATAGTTTTGTATCCGTCTTTTTCCACTATTTGGGTATATACTTCATATACTTCGGATAATCTTTCTTCTGTGATTATTTCATCGGGTGTGCCGTATGCTATGCAGTTTCCGTCTTTTAAAAACATGGCTTTTGTGGCTACATTTTGTGATTGGAAATAAAATGCATGCTCGGGAAGGTGCGTTGCAATGAGAATCGAGATTTGATTGTCTTTACATAGCTTGCTTACGGTTTCCAGAAAGAACATTTCGTTTTTGTAGTCAAGGTGTGCAGTCGGCTCGTCCATCATAATTACAGGCGAGTCTTGGCAAAGTGCCCTTGCAAGCAGTACCAATCGGAGTTCTCCTCCCGATAATTCGGTGTATGCTCTTTCGGCGAATTTATGTATGCCTACTGTTTTCATCGCATTTTCGCATATAGCTTCGTCTTCTTTATTTGGTTCGCCAAGCAGTGATGAGTAAGCCGTTCGCCCCATCATTACCACCTCTTTTACCGTATATGGGAATGTTATGCTGTGGTTTTGCGGCAAATATGCTATGTTTTGAGCAAGTTCGTTTCTTTTATATGATGTGATGGGCTTTTTGTTTATGAGTATTTCTCCGCATTGGGGCTTATGTATGCCCATGATGTTGTCGATAAGTGTACTTTTGCCGCTTCCGTTAGGCCCCATAAGGCACAGGATTTCTCCCTTTTTTATATCAAAGCTTATATTTTTAAGCACTTGATTTGAACCGTATGCAAAACAAAGGTCTTTGACATTCAGAATCATTGCCAGCCACCTCCTTTGGTCTTTTTGAGCAGATATACGAAAAACGGTGTTCCGATCAGCGAGCAGAGTATGCCTATCGGAAGTTCCGATGTGGATAAATTTCTTGCCAATAAATCCATAATGCTCATAAAACAAGCTCCCAATGACATACTTACAGGTATTAATTTCGCATTATCGTTTCCTACAAGCATTCTGCCTATATGCGGAACAACCAAGCCTACCCAGCCTATGGTGCCGCTTATACATACGGCGGAGGCTGTTGCCAAAGATGCTCCTCCGATTATCATTATTTTGCATTTTTTTACATCAACTCCGAGGGATAGTGCCTCCTTATCGCCCATAGATAACACATTTATTTTTCTTCGGAATATAAGTATCATTGCCATTCCGATTGTCATGGGAATGAGTGCGTAAAAATGCGTATAATTTATCGAGGCAAAACTTCCCATAAACCAAAATGTTATGCTCGGAAGTTGACTGTAAGGGTCTGCAATGTATTTTAGAATTGATATGAGTGCGGAAAAGAAACTTGACACTATAACACCTCCGAGGATGAGGGTTATAGATGTGGCACTTTTGTTTATTCTGCCCGATACATAGCTTAGCACTACGGCAAGAATCGCTCCTAAAAATGAGCATATATAAGTATATATTCCGCCTCCCAAAAATACTATGGCAAGGCATGCACCGAATCCTGCTCCGTTTGACACTCCGAGTACACCCGAATTTACCAAAGGATTTCGAAACACCCCTTGAAATGCCGCTCCCGACATGGCAAGAGCCGCACCGCAAAATACGGCGGCAATGGCTCTGGGCATACGAAGATACCATATTACCGTGAAGAATTCTTCTTTTGCCGAGCTTGGGCTAAATAAGCTTTGTATTATTTCATTGAAATTCATCGCATATCTGCCTGTAAACAATGTGAGTATTATGCATAACACAGGCAGTATTGCCAAAGTTGTTTTAAAAAGTATTTTTTTCATTTGACCAATATTTTAGATTATAATTTGAGTTTATTATAGCATGTTAATTATATTAAAGCATGAGGTTATTTGCATTTAAGGCTTGTAAACATTATTTACGCTTTGTTTTAAGTAAAATAAAATACGCATAATGAAATTTCAAAATGCGTATTAAATGTGTTTTAGTAATCCAATCTGCTGTAATGCTCTGCACAGTCAAGGCAAAGCTTTTTGCCCTCTTGAAGTCTGATGTAATTTTCGGTAACGCTCTCGTGGCAGCAATCACATTCTATAGTGTTAAACAAAAGTGCTTTGTCGGGGAGCGGGAGTGTGGCTTCTTTTACATCAAACATATCTTTCGGGTCTTGTGCTTGATAATATTCGAATGATTTATCCTTTGTTATTTCAGCGGGACGGGGCTTTAGCACAAGCCTTACCGATTTGCCTGTATTTCTGTTGTAAAACGAATATGCTGTTTTGCCTCTCATATGAAATATAAGGTTGCCTTTGCCTGCACTGCAGCCTAAGATTACTTGTATGGCATCTATTCCGCAGGCATCATTTTCGGTGATGCATACCACCTGCTCATCTCGTGAAAAGGGCAGATCCAATAATTCTATGGCATATAATGCAGCTTTAAAGCCTATTGTCAGCCCTCCGCATTCATGCCCGTGAAATTCAGCACATTTTTTCCAAAGTTCTTTTTCGTCCATTGCAAATTTCCTTTCTTAATACGGTACTATTATTCGGTATCCCTTATGCGTAATGATATCCGCACGCAAATTGTAAACATCACCTATTGATTCGGCTGTTACCGTTTCGACACCGCCGAACGAATAGACTTTTGAATCTTTCAAAAACAAGAATTTATCGCAGTGGCTCATGGCATGATTTAAATCATGTATAATTATGGCGGCGCCTATATTTTCATCGTTTCTTATCTTGTTTATAACATGAAGCATTTCATGCTGGTTATTTGGATCAAGGTTACTGGTCGGCTCATCCAAAAGTAGGAATTCCGGTTCTTGAGCGAGCGCTCTTGCAAGCATGACTTTTTGCACTTCACCGCCTGATAATTCATCAAGGTAGCGTGTGGCAAATTCGTTGAGGTTGAGCATATCCATAACTTTTTCGACTACTTTTTCATCGTTTTGCGTTATGCCCCATTTGATATAGGGTTTTCTTCCGAGCATTATCGCATCGTAGACCAAAATGTGTGTTGGGTGATTGTTCTGAGCCACATATGCAATCTTTTGAGCAAGCTCTTTTCTGTTAAGCTGCGATATATTGATGCCGTCAATGGTTACGCATCCGCTTTGCGGCTGAAAAATGCGGTTTATGCATTTCATAAGCGTGCTTTTACCTGCGCCGTTGTTGCCGAGTATTGCAAGAAATTGTCCTTGATGGAGTTCAAATGAAATATTATTTAAAATGTTTTTTTTGCCTTTATCGTATCCGAATGACAGATTATCTACTTTAAGCATTTCGTTTTGCCCCCTTAAACAATAAATAAAGGAACATCGGAGCTCCGAGGAATGAGGTTATTGCTCCTATGGGCAGTATGACGGGGGAGATGAGGATTCTGGAAACCAAATCTCCGCATAAAAGCAGAACCGAACCCATCATTGCAGAGCCGGGAATAAGCCAACAATAGTTGTTGCCGACTAACCTTCTGACTATATGCGGTGCGACCAATCCGATAAAGCTGATAAGTCCTATATATGATACGATTACTGCGCAAACGAAAGAACAAGCCAAAACATTTATTACTCGGGTTTTGCCAACATTGATTCCTAGGCTTATTGCCGTGTGTTCACCTGCTTCGAGTGCGTTGTAGTTCCAACGGTTGAAAATAAAGAATACTAAAAATACCATAACTACAATGCTTATAAATCTTATATCTTTCCATGTTGTTCCGCCGAGATCTCCGAATGTCCAGAAAACAAATGCGGAAAGTTCGGTTTCGCTGGCAAAGTATTGAAGCAGGGTGGTTGCTCCTGTAAACATGGAACTTAATGCCACTCCCGAAAGAACCATTCCCTCCGGGGCTATTCTTTTTATTTTGGATAATACCAAGATAACGAAAGCTACCAACATACTGCATAAAAAGGCACATATGCTTAGCATAACGCTGCCTCCTACAGTGCTTGAGCCGACTCCCAAAACGATTATGGCAAATGCCGCTCCGAAGCTTGCACCCTGCGATATGCCCAAGGTAGAAGCTGAGGCAAGGGGGTTATTGAGTATGGACTGCAGAACGCACCCCGATACACCGAGCCCTGCTCCGCAGACTATGGCTGTGCATATTCGGGGAAGTCGAAGCCCTTGTACAACGGCATTTACTTTATTATCTTCGCATATGCCGAATATACCTTGTATAAGCTGAATTATGGGAGTTTTATATGAACCTGATTTGAGAGAGAACACTGTAAGGAGTGCCAAAAGCACTCCCATTGAAGCTAATATTATGATGTTTTTAGTTTTATTTTTGGCGTATTCGGTTCCTTTTGTCAAAACTATTCTCCTATAAGCACATTTCCGAAATAATAACCGCTTTCTTCAAGCAGGGTGTAGTAATCTTCAACACCGAGGAACATATTTATTATTTCGTTTGTTTTGTCTTTTATGTCTATATCTTCAAATTCTTCGGGATATAACACTTTTCCCATATAGTACATATCGCTTAATGCAATTTCCGTATTTGTGGCATTGAACCTGAAACATATCTGTGAATATACATTATTGTTTTTTACTGCCGATAAGCTGTTGAAGTAATCGGGATTTTGCATATATTGTTCATTGATGAGCGATAAGTTTTGCAAATCAATGAAAATGTAGTCAGGGTCTTGAGATAAAACTTCTTCTATATCCATATCAAATGGAGTGCTTTGACCTGTGGCATCTGCAATATTGACTGCTTTAAGTTCCGTGAGCGGCCCGTAAAGAGCTTCGGTTCCTTCGAATCCGTGGGCTGTTTTGTAGTTGATGCCTGCCAAATATACTGTGGGAATATCCGTATCGGGAATGTTTGCCATTCTGGATGCGATATCTTGTTTGATTGAGTCAAGGTAATCGGTGAGCTCTTTGGCCCTGTCTTGTTTATTGTATACTTCTCCTAAAAGGTTGATGGTATCATATACCAAATCATCTGTAATGCCCTCAACATGCCCTATGCAAACAACCGGGATACCTGTTTTGTCCTGCAAATTTTGAGCGGCATCTTGGTCAAGATAAGCAACTATTACATCGGGCTGAGCCGAAATAATTTCTTCGTCGTAAGTAACGCCGTTATTGCCCGTAAGCGGGAGATCTTCGTAATCGCTTAAATGAATGTAGCTGAACGGCTTTGCAACGGTGGCCTTAAGTTCGTTTTCTTCCACTCCCACAATTAAATCATTTGCCTGTAAATATGTGGTGAATCGGAGTGAATTTACTCCTACGCATATTACGGATTTTACATCTGCGGGAATTTGCACTTCTCTACCGTAAAAGTCAATTATTGTTTTATAGTTTTCCATACCGCCTATATCTTTGGCATTGCAGCCGCATACACAGGCGAACACTAAAGCTGTTATCATTACGATTGATATTATTTTTTTCATTTCGTTCCTCTCATC
>CAZXWI010000053.1:0-10752 GCA_964644555.1 uncultured Lachnospiraceae bacterium
GCTCAGAAAGTGTTTTATCGGATTATTAATACTGTTAAACTAAATAATATTTATTAAAACTTAGGAGTTTGGATTTGAAAAAGAGAGGGTTTGGAACACTTATATTTTACGTTATAATTCTCATCGGTGCAATCATGTTTATGACAAGCGCCTCAGGGGAGAGCTTTTTCGGAGGAAGAGTTTCGGAGAGTATAACATATACTGAATTTGTTCAATATTTGAACAATTCCAAATTCGATTCGGTGGAAGTATCTCTCGGTAAAAACAATACCGCATTCATAGAAGCCGAATTGAAAACACCGACATCAGAAGGTGTAGGTAGAGTGCTTTTGTATGCACCGTCGGAAAAAGTAACGACACTTCTTTCCGATTATACCGACTTAAACCCGGGTAGACTTCAGGTTTCGTATGATGTTTTATCCGAAGAGGGTTGGTCAAATATTTTGATGACGGTAATGACTTTCGTTGTTATCGGATTCGTGATGTTCTTTCTTATAAGTCAGCAAGGTTCGGGTGGCGGAAAGGTAATGAATTTCGGCAAGAATAAAGCCAAAATGTATACAGCTGCAGATAAAAAAGCAACTTTTGCAGATGTTGCAGGCGCTGATGAAGAAAAAGAAGAACTTGCCGAGATCGTTGATTTTCTCAAAAGCCCTGAACGATATAAAAAGCTGGGTGCAAGAATCCCTAAAGGCGTTTTGCTTGTAGGTTCACCGGGTACCGGTAAAACACTTCTTGCTCGAGCCACGGCAGGCGAAGCCGGAGTACCGTTTTTCACGATAAGCGGTTCGGACTTCGTTGAAATGTTTGTCGGTGTGGGTGCTTCCCGTGTAAGAGATTTGTTTGACAGTGCAAAGAAAAATTCGCCGTGTATCATCTTTATTGATGAAATCGATGCTGTAGGTCGTCAAAGAGGTGCAGGCCTCGGTGGCGGAAACGATGAAAGAGAACAAACATTAAACCAGCTTTTGGTTGAAATGGACGGATTTAACGAACATCAGGGCATTATCATCATAGCGGCAACAAACCGTGTTGATATTCTTGATCCTGCATTGTTAAGACCTGGGCGATTTGACAGACAGATAACTGTAAGAGTTCCTGATGTAAAGGGCAGAGAAGAAATTCTTAAAGTTCATGCCAAGAACAAACCGCTTAATTCAAGCGTAGATTTAAAAACTATTGCCAGAAGCACTTCCGGTATGACTGGTGCCGATCTTGAAAATGTAATGAACGAAGCTGCTCTTATGGCTGCCAGAAACAAGGCAAAGAGCATTTCTATGGCAGATTTGGAAGAATCCATTATGAGAGTTGCCATGGGACCAGCAAAGAAGAGTGCTCTTATTACCGAAACCGATAAGCGTATAACAGCATATCACGAAGTAGGTCATGCTATAGTAGGCACATTGTGTGAAAAATGTGCTCCCGTAAGAGAAATTACCATAATTCCTCGTGGTCAGGCAGCAGGTTACACTTATTCGGTATCCGATAATGACGATCAGCATAGATTCAAAGGTGCTATAATTGATGATATCACAATGTCGCTTGGCGGAAGAGCCGCAGAAGAAGTCATTTTGGAAGATATCACAACAGGCGCTTATTCGGATATTATGCAGGTTACAAAATTGGCAAGAGCTATGGTTACAGAATTCGGTATGAGCGAAAAACTCGGCCCTATAAACTACGGAGAGGATTCGCAGGATGTATTTATCGGTAAGGACCTTATGAAGAGCAAAGGCATAAGTAACGAATTGGCATCTGAAATCGATAACGAAGTAAGAAGTATTGTTGATGCTTGCTACACAAAAGCCAAGAGAATAATTACCGAAAACAGGGATACTATCGAAAAAGTAGTAAAAGCTTTATATGAAAAAGAAACCTTAACAGGGGACGAATTCAGAGCAATCGTATTTGCAAAAGACGAAGAAGTTATTGATGAAGAAGCCCCGATAGGTGAAAATAATGATGTAAATACAGCCGAAGAAGAATAATTTTATATATTATGACATAAACTCTTTGTTGAATTGTCAAATATATATGTTATAATATTTAAGGCGAACTATAAATGAAACGGAGGTGTTTGTGAATGAGTAAAAAAGGAAATTTCGGTGCCGGATTGATTTTAGGTGTCGCTGCCGGATTTGCGGCAAAATACCTTGTTGATAATAAAGAAGAAGTTAAAGCTGTTGTATCCGAAAAAGTTCAACTCGTAAAAGACGGTGTAAATGATTTTGCCGGATATGCCAACGAAAAAATCAATACGGTAAGCGAAGAGGTTACCAAAGTTGCCGGTGAATATGTTGATTTTGCCAAAGAACAGTTCAACGAAATCAAAGATACTCTTACATCTGAATTGATGTGGGATGAACCCGAAGATAACGAAGATTCCGCAATAGAATTAAACATAGAAGAATAGTGGTGTGATATGCAAAGTTGGGAATATGTTGTAATTGCCATCGGAGTTGCCTTTGTGGTATTAGCGGTTTATTTGATTGTGGTATTGAAAAATGTAAATAATGCAGTTACCAAAGTCAATAATCTTTTAAATAGTAACTCCGAGAATATAAACATAATAATAACCAATGTCGAGGGCATAAGCGGCAGTGTGAACGATATATGCTCAAAGACCAAAGGTGTTGTTGAGCAAGTCGGCGATGCTGTTTCTTCATGTGTGCCTGCTAAAGGCTCAGTGGACAGTTCCGTCTTAAATGGGAATGATTCGGCGGATAATAAGTCTTTGAAGAGCATAATAGGTTTTGTCAGCTTTGCAATATCGGGCATTAAGCTTATCAGTCAGTTTAAAGAAAAAAACAGGACTAAACAATTACTAAAGGAACTTAAAAAACAAAATAAACGATAATGGAATGAGAATATGTTGCGTACATATGTTTTTGTGCGTGCTATTCTCATTTTGCTTATTTAATCAAAAAAACAGGAGGGTTTTTTCATGAAAGTTTACAATTCAAAGGACATCAGAAACGTAGCTGTATTTGGCCATGGTGGATGCGGTAAAACTATACTTGCGGAAGCTATGGCATACAAAACGAAGCTTATCGACCGTATGGGTAAGATAGAGGATAAGTCAACGATTTCAGACTACGATGCAGAAGAGCAGTCAAGAGCATTTTCAATATCTGCAGCTCTTATTCCGTTGGAATACAAAAACACAAAAATAAACCTTTTGGACACACCGGGTTATTTTGATTTTGTCGGCGAACAGCTTTGCGCATTAAGAGCCGCAGATGCAGCTATAATCGTTGTTGATGCACTTTCGGGCGTTGAAGTAGGGACCGAAAAAGCATGGGAACTTGTTCAGGAAGCAAATGTTCCGGCAATGTTCGTTGTTAACAGAGCAGATCGTGAAAATGTTGATTTTGCAAAAACATATGCATCAATTCAAGCTCTTGCAGGCACTAAAGCTGCAGCTTTGGTAGTTCCGGTTAATGCAGGTGTAGGATTCGATACGGTAGTTAGCGTTCTTTCAAACGATGCTATCGCAGAAGAATACAAAGAAGAGCTTATTGAAATTGCGGCTTCTGCCAGCGAAGAACTTATGGAAAAATACCTGGAGGGTGAAGAACTCACAGCCAAAGAAGTTAATGTGGGTATCAAACAGGCTGTCCTGGATACAGATTTGGTTCCTGTTGTTACAGTATCGGCACTCAAACAGGTAGGAATAGAAAACCTTCTTGACACTATAGTTGATATATTCCCATCACCTCTTGATGTTGAAAGAAATAAATGCGATGAAACTTTGCCTGCGGCAGCTTATGTATTCAAAACCATCGCAGACCCGTTTGTAGGTAAATTGTCGCTGTTTAAGGTTATCGGAGGCGAGATTGCAACAGGTATGGAACTCACCAACACAACCACATTGAGAAAAGAAAAAATCGGTCATGTTTATACAATGGTCGGTAAAAAAACAGTCGAAGTTGAAAAATTAGCAACAGGTGATATAGGGGCATTCTCCAAACTTACCGATACAACAACGAACCATGTTCTTTCGGCTAACGGTGAATTTGCCGAAATAGAACTTATCAAGTTCCCGAAAGCCAATATTTCAATGGCTATTTCTCCGAAATCAAAAGGCGACGAAGACAAGATGGGTTCGGGTGTTATGAGAATAAAAGAAGAAGACCCGACAATCGTATTCGAAAGAAATTCGGAAACAAATCAGAACCTTATTTCGGGTATGGGCGAAATGCACATCGAGGTTGTTGCATCAAAACTCAAAGCTAAATACAATGTTGAAGTAGAACTTGATGTTCCTTTGATTGCATACAGAGAAACCATTAAGAAAAAGGCTGAAAATATCGAAGGTAAACATAAAAAACAATCAGGTGGAAGCGGTCAGTTCGGTGTTGTCGTTATTACATTTGAGCCTTCCTATAATCAGGATGAACAGCTTGAGTTTGTAGATCAGGTAGTCGGCGGAACTGTACCTCGTCAATACATACCTGCTGTTGAAAAAGGTTTAAGACAGTGCGTTGCAGAAGGTGTTTTGGCAGGTTACCCCGTTGTAGGGCTTAAAGCAACTCTTCTTGACGGTAAATACCATCCGGTAGACTCCGATGAAATGTCGTTCATTACGGCAGCCAGAATAGCTTACAAAGAAGGGCTTCCCAAAGCAAATCCTGTTTTGTTAGAGCCTATTTATAAGGTTGCTATCACGGTTCCCGATCGCTACATGGGCGATATTATGGGGGATATGAGCAAAAAACGAGGCAGAGTTCTCGGAAGCGACAGTATAAAAGGCGGATACATGGTTATTAATGCAGAGGCTCCGTTCGGTGAAATGTTTAAATACGCTACAGAACTTCGCTCCATGACTCAGGGCAGAGGTTCATTCGAAATGGAATTTGAACGCTATGAAGAAGTTCCCGCAGCCTTCAGCGATAAAATCATAGCTGACGCTAAAGCAAGAAAAGAAGAAAAGAAATAAGTTAATTAAATTAAAAGCACTCATCGATAATTCGGTGAGTGCTTTTTAATCGGTTCAGAATAAGTGTTTACTTATTTTATGCATTTTCGTATATTGATTGTTCTTCCAATTTAAGCTGGATACCCGAATTAAATTCTTCGAAATCGGGCATTTCTTCTAACGAAGTAATATTCATAAGCTTTAAAAATTCTTCCGTAGTTTCATATCCCATGGGTTTGCCCGGAGCATCAAGCTTGCCCGATATTCTTACGAATCCTCTGTCGATAAGCAGATCAAGTGAGCTTGATGACTGAACTCCTCTTATATATTCGATGTCGGCTCTTGTAACTGGCTGTTTGTATGCGACTATCGAAAGAGTTTCCAATGCCGCCTGAGAAAGAAGTGCAGTGTTGGACGAATGAAGTATTCGCTTTATGTAGTCAAAGTAGTCGTTTCTGCTGACCATTTGATATTTATTGTCCATTTGCATTATGCGTATTCCTCGGTTTTGAGAATCGTATTCACTTTGTAGTTCGTTTAATAATTTCTTTGCTTCCGTTTGAGTTACTTCTATAGCCTGAGCTATTGTATTTAAATTTACCGCTTCACCGGAAGCGAAGAGTATTGCTTCAATGGCGTATTTCAAATTTGTTTCTTCCATATTCAGAGCCTTTCTATAATTATATCGGAAAATTGCGAATCTTGATGAAGCACCACCACATTGCTTTTGAGCATTTCCAAAATTGCCAAAAATACCGCAACAACATAGCGTTTGCCTGATTTTGATTCAAATAATCCGAAGAAACTCAATTCTTTTTCTGTTTTAAGCCTTTGAGATAATTCTATCATCATATCTTCTACGGATACATCATCACGGTGTATTACATAATCAAAGGTGTTATCTTCCAGTCGTATCTTTTGCTTTGCGAACACGGCTCGTATGGCTTTGGCAAGCATTTGCGCATTAATATCAATATTGGAATAATCCTCTTTCATCTGAGGAAAATATTCGGGGTCTTTTTGTATTATTGTGTTGTAAGAATCCTCTTTGGATTTGAGGAAACCGCTGATTTGTTTATATACTTTGTATTCCAACAACCTTGAAATAAGCTCTTCCCTCGGGTCGATCTCTTCCTGTGTTTCATCGACTTCCGGTGGAAGCATCATTTTTGATTTGATTTCGATAAGCTGCGCCGCAACGACTATGAATTCGCTTGCCAAATCAATATTTAACTCATTTGCCTCGTAAATGTATTGCATATATTGTTGTGTGATTTCGGCTATCGGAATATCGTATATATCTATTTCATTTTTGCTCAAAAGGCTCAACAGTAAGTCCAGAGGCCCTTCAAATGTTTCAAAAGCGACTTTTTGCATTTAAAAGAATTTCTCCCTATGAGATGATAATATTACAAATAAAATTGATTACAGGGTCTATTATATTATCCAATGCACCCACGAAGTACAGTACGAATACCAATAAATAAAAATATTTTTGATATCGGTAGAACAGTTCTTCCCATTTTGACGGAAGAAGCGAAGCGAATATTTTCGAACCGTCAAGCGGAGGAAACGGCAGCATATTAAACACCGCATATCCTATGTTGAGCTGCATCATTATTACTAAAAATGAGACCACATAATAGATGAATACCGAGTAGTATGCATGATGTGAAATAAACACGGCAAGTCTGCCTGTGATTATTGCAAGCACAAGGTTTGTGGCAGGGCCTGCAATCCCGACAAGGAGCATTCCTTTTTTTCGATCCTCAAAATAATACGGATTTACGGGAACGGGCTTGGCATATCCGATTTTTAAAACGATAAGCATGATAAGCCCTATGGGGTCTATGTGCTTAATAGGATTAAGTGTAAGTCTGCCGCTTCCTTTGGCTGTGGGATCTCCGAGCTTGTATGCTGTGTAGCCGTGGGCGTATTCGTGCAATGTTATCGAAAAAAGCGATGCTGTTGCAATCATTAAATAATAAATAATCTTTTCCATTTTTACCTGTATATTTCAGCTTTGCTCTTATATCGAATTGTTCTTAGTGTATGGGTAGTTAACACTTTTTAATGTAGGTGAAATTTACGATAAATAAGAGCATTTATATATTATTTACCGATATTATATCATTTCTTTTGCCATTGAACAAAAGGATATTTTATAAGTATATCATTAAATGGAAATCTAATGAAAAAACTTTACATTAATTTATCGGAAATTACTTAATAATTGTATAATTTTTGGTATTATATTCTACATGGACGGTATGAATAATGAGAATTAACAAATATTTGGCAAGCTGTGGTTTGGCTTCAAGAAGAAAAGCGGAAGAATTGATATTGGGTGGCAAGGTAGTTGTAAACGGAAACACCATAAGAGAATTGGGTTTTGACATAGACGAAAAGCATGACAAAGTCTATGTTAACGGCACTTTGGCAAAGCTCGGTTCCGACAAGGTTTACTATATGCTCAATAAGCCCGTAGGGGTTATAAGCGCTTCGTCGGCAGACCATGGCGATAAAACGGTTATTGATCTTATAGATGATAAAGAGCATAGGCTGTTTCCCGTTGGCAGACTCGATAAAGACAGCGAGGGATTGATTTTTATTACAAATGACGGTGATTTTGCCTATATGCTGACTCATCCGAAGTTTGCAAAAGAAAAAAAATATACGGCTATACTCAAAGGAATGGTGGATAACAGGGATCTGAAAAAGCTGTTAAAGGGTGTAATGCTTGATGATAAGCTTGCAACAGCCAATTCGGTAAGATTTCTTAAGGATTTAAAAGGAAACAGTTTGATAGAAATCGTTATCTCAGAAGGGCGTAATCGTCAAGTAAGGCGTATGTGTGAAATAATCGGACATCCCGTATTGAGCCTGAGAAGAACATCGGAAGCAGGAGTTAACTTAGGTGAACTAAAAATAGGAGAGTATCGAGAACTCACAAATGAAGAAGTTCGTATGTGTATGGGTAAAGCGTCAGGCTCTTTTAGTAAAGGGAAGTCTTTCGGAAAAAATCAAGCCAATATAAAATGCGGCAATAAACCCATGCAAAGTCAAGCTAAGCCTTATAAGAAAGCAGCATTTACCAAACGAGAAAAGTAAGGTACGCTAAGGCGGATTTTATTTTAGCATTTGGCAGATAGATTTATTTTAAATAAATGCAAAAGATAAATAAAAGGGCGTATTAACCATCATTCATTTGCAGTTAATACGCTCTTTTTTATTTATAATCTATAACAAATGTAAATATTATTCTTCTATTTTGGCATTAAGTATATCCATAAGAGAAGCGAAAAGTTCTTCTTCATTTTTGCAATCCATGCTTATGTGTATAATATCGCCCTGCTTTACATTGAGAGAAGCTAAGTATACAATACTTGTTCCTCTGCTCATACCATAACTTTTCATATCGGGGCGAGTTACGCTGACTTCGGAATTGGCATTCATGCAAGCTTGAGCAAATCTGATAGCTGTCATTTGATCAATGCCGGTTGGGTTGCCAACCGAAATTTTTTACTAATCATAAAATCACCTTACTTCAGCTTGCATTATATCACACAGAAATTTAAATCGCAATATTCGGTAAACTTAGACCTTATATCGAGCAGTGGGTTTTACTAAGGAAGTTATAATAGAAATTTCGATATCTTACTATAAGCACACCAAAGTCAAACTATTTTTCAAGGTGTAAAAAAAATCGTAAAAAATGAAAAAAGTAGTTGACAAAAAAATAAAAGTATGTATAATATACTCTTGTAGCGCCTCAATAGCTCAGTCGGTAGAGCGCACGGCTGTTAACCGTTAGGTCCTAGGTTCGAGTCCTAGTTGGGGCGCCATTTTTATGCAGTAAATCAAGTAGAAATACTTGATTTTTTATTTTACCTAAAAATTGAAGACTCGAACCGTACCCCAGCCGACCGGTATGAAATACCGAGGTCGGCGCTATAATGCGAGCATGCGATAGCATGAGGTTTGCAAGGCAAACTGCGAGCCGAGTCTTAGTTGGTCGTTGTTTAGAGAGTAAATCAAGTATGAGTGCTTGATTTTCCCCTTCGATTAATTGTATCGGTATTGAGTATACAAGGTTCTTTACGAGTATTCGTGAGAACCTTTTAATTATATGTTTCGTTTAAAATCAAATCGATTTGTCACTTAGTATCGATTAAAGGTATGATTTTTTACTTTACTCAGTCGAAATGATAAAAAATTTTATTTTATACTCCCAATTCGTCCTTTTTTGGGGGTGACAAAAAAGAGAAACTTCGTATAATATAGCTTGAATACATTTGCGAAAGTCCGAATAATGGGGGGTATAAATGTGTTATATATTTAGAATGTACAGCGTATATATACAGGACTTAGTGAAGTATGAGATGCTCATTTACGGCACAAAACCGATAATAACGAAAGGCAGCTTTTATCAGCCCTTTGCTTATGTTTTGTTTTGACAAAGTCAAAACAGCGGTTTATTAAAATTAAGTAAATGTTAAGCAAAAAATTAAGGAGGATTTCTTTATGAAAACAAAATCATTTGGGAAAGCCTTTGTAAGCATAATGCTTGCCATGCTTATGCTTATATTGCTTATTCCGATGCAGGCATTCGCAAAAACTGTAGATGATTATGATAATGTAACAGCATTTGATTTTTCTCTTACCAGTGTTGCATATGCCTATGGCAAACATATAGGTGATGTGTTCCAACCTACATGTGAAGTAGGAACTGCTTATATTAACACTTCTATTATTGCAGAGAAAATTTCCAACGAAGATAGTTTTGATTCCTTTAAGAAAACTGACGATTATTTTTTTAATGCTAACAAACAGTACTATCTCAAAATGGAATTTCAAGCCAATCCTGCTGATGAGGTAAAATTTGCAGCTGATTTCGGAGAAAATAGCTTTAAGCTTATGTTCAATGGTGTTGAATGCAGTAAAGAATTTTACAAAAAAATTGAAGAGCAACGCGAACCGAATGACTTTAATACACCGGAATATCGTTACCAAGTTGTTTTCAAGCTCCCCATACTTGAAGCCGTTCCTATAGGTATTGATTTAACAACGGTTATTGAACAGGGCGGAAATTTTGCTCCGGGAGAAGGTGATTTTGAGATTGAAATGGATATTCCTGCTTGGAACGAATTGGACCTTGATGAATTTACTATAGGCGGTACAACCATTACAACCGATGGTACAGGTAGCTTTGATAGTAAAATTACTATTGCGAATGACGATTTCGAAAAAGTATTAGGTCTTCTTTATGATGGAATCGTTTTAAGACAAAAGATTGGATCTGAAACAGGCTGGACTTATGATGAGACTATATGGGGAGTACTACTTAATGAAGCGGAAGTAAACTCACTTGACGATGAAACGCCTACCATGGAAGGATACCCTTTGATTTGTTTCAAAATTAATTCGAATTATGAAATCATTGACGATGAAGAGCCTACTACTAAAATAACTTTTACCAATACATATACTGAAAATGACGCTGCTCCCAAAACAGGTGATAACAGCAACATTATGTTGTATGCTACACTCGTTGCAGTAGCTGCTGGTTTTGCAGTAGGGATCGGATTTTACAGCAAAAATAAAAAAAATTTCAGCTAAATAAAGCAAAGTAAAGCGATTAGCTGCGAAAAGCCTTATCGAATATTATTCGATAAGGCTTTTTTATGCTGTGTGATTTTATAATAGTACGCGTTTGGCTTTTATGGTATTCCAATGAACCGTTTATCAAATTATAACGGTTTGTTTATATAACTACTAATAATGAATTTAAACCTCTGCCGAAAATATCGCAGGATATATTAAGAATGTATGCG
>CAZXWI010000054.1:0-8714 GCA_964644555.1 uncultured Lachnospiraceae bacterium
TTATAAGATAATCAATATAACAAATTATCATAAAAATAAAACCACCGATTTATAATCGGCGGTCTTATTTTAATATACTTCTTTGTCTATGAAAATGTAATGATACTCCTGCTCTTCTATCTCCACCCACATATGAAGATTTCCTGCGGCTTCGTCAATATTAAAACGATACTCTGTTGTCGTTCCGTCTTTGGTAAGGGAGAATACTCCGTCGGAAACTTCTTTTATTGTGATTGATTTCGGGTCATCAACCATAACGAATTCTTTCTCGCCCTTTTGATTTTCTTTAGTTACAAATGTAACATTGCCTTCTTCATCGGTTTGTGTTTGTTTGATTTTTTCGTTGTATGTGCCGGTGAAATCATCTTTTATTGTCATTGTGGCTTCGGGCGTATCCACCGATTTGGTGTCGATATACATACTGTCCAGCACCCATTCGCCCACAAGAGCGTTCATTTTCGTTGTGTGTTCTTTGTATGCGCTGCATCCGCTGAGTGCAACTAAAATCACGAGTATTGCACAAATTGCTTTGAACTTTTTCATAATGTCCTCCATATATATTGCTATTATAACAAATAGGTTTGCGCTATTAAATAATAAAATAATTAATTTTCCAATACTTTGTCTATAACGGCAGAGCCTATGCACTCATCTCCCACATAAAATGCTCCCGATTGCCCCGGAGCTATGCCGCTTTGTTTTTCATCAAACAAAACTTCAGCTCCTTCATCGGTAAAATGCACCGTAGCATCCCTTTCGGTTTGGCGGTATCTGTACTTTACCTTGCATTTTATCGTGTCGGACTCAAGTGGGTTTATAAGGTGTACTTCGTTTGAAATAAACCCTCGCTTGAATAATTTCGGGTTTTCGGCACCTTCGCATACATACAATATGTTGTTTTCCAGGTCTTTTTCACACACATACCATCTATCGCCTCCACCCATATTGCCGATTCCGAGGCCTCTTCTTTGGGCTATGGTGTAATACATGAGTCCATCATGCTTACCTATTACCCTCATACTGTCTATATCCACTATATCTCCGGGCTGAGCAGGTAAATATTGCTTTAAAAATTTGGTAAAGTTTCGCTCTCCTATAAAACAAACTCCCGTTGAGTCTTTTTTGTCGGCAGTTCGAAGTCCTAACTCCATAGCTATTTTTCTTACATCGGGCTTTATCATATTTCCAACAGGGAATATGCCCGATGCTACCTGAGCCGAAGTAAGTGCCGAAAGAAAATAGCTTTGGTCTTTGTTGGGGTCAGCTCCTTTAAGCAGGTGGCCACATCTGTTTTCGTCCACTCTGTTTTGCACATAATGCCCCGTGGCGATATAGTCTGCACCGAATGTATCTTTGGCGTAATTGAGAAAACATTTGAACTTTATTTCGCTGTTGCACATTATATCGGGGTTTGGGGTTCTGCCTTTTTTATATTCGCTTAAGAAGTGAGTAAAAACATTATCCCAATATTCCTTTGCGAAATTTACCGTATAAAAGGGGATATCCAATTTAAAGCATACGCTTTTTGCGTCCTGGTAATCGGTTTGTGCTGTGCATGCTCCGTTGTCATCATCGGTTTCCTCCCAGTTGTTCATGAAAACTCCGATAAGATCGTATCCTTGCTTTTTTAAAATATATGCGGCTACCGATGAATCGACTCCGCCGCTCATTCCCACTACTATGTTTTTCTTTTCGTTATCCATCAAAGTATAACTTCCTTGTATTTAATATTTAATTCATCCATTGCTTTTTTCTCGTCTTTTCTGCATGAGAACATTATTACTTGCCTCGTTTTTGCCACATCATCAAGGTATGTGAGGGTGTTTTTGAGCCTTTGTTCGTCATATTGGATAAAACATTCGTCCAATATTATCGGAATGGTTTTATCATTCAAAACGAGTTCCGCAATGGCAAGTCGAAGAGCAAAGTAGAGCTGGTCTGCAGTTGCTCCGCTTAAGCTTTGCACCGATACGATTTTTGCCGTTTCGTTATCCTTAACGCTGACGTTCATCTTATCGTCTGTTTTTATATCGGTATATTTACCTGATGTTATCTTAGAGGCTATTTGCGATATGAAAGAGTTGAATATTCCGGCAAAATCGCCGTGGATTTCTTTGGATATATTCATTATCACTTCTTCGGCTCTTTCGTATGCAGCATACATTTTTTCGTATTCCGCCTTTTGAGATTGTACTTCGCTTAATTCTTCGCTTATAACATTCAAGCTTCGTATTTGCGAATCCATATAAGAAACTTTTCCCTCTAAGCTTGCTATTTCATTAGATGTTTCGTAGCATTTCAGGGTTAATTGTTCTAATTTTTCATCAAGCTTTGCCATATCGTATTCGGCACTCAGCTCACTTTCGCTCAAACTCAGGCTCGCCTCTTTGGCTTTTTCTCTTAGTTCTTCGTATGTGTAGTTTCCGAGGGCTGCTGCCATATCGTCGGTACTTGCGTCATACCTTGCCTTTGCTTCGCCCTTTGAGCGCATAATATCAATGCATTGTCTGAATTCTTCTTCGTTGGATGCGCCGGTTTGCTTAAGAATGGTTTTTGCTATAAGGCTTTTGTATTCCGCTTCTTTTATTATGTCGGCTTTTCTGTCTTTGGCTTGGTAGAGGAAAGCTGTTATTTCGTTTATTTTCTTTTCAATGCTGTTCATCTCATCGCTTAGGCTGTCTGCTTTGGCAAAAATTTCCGATAATTCCTGCAGATTTTCTGCCGAATATTTTTCTTTTAATGCATCAAGCTGTGCGTTAAACATTATTTCGTATTTTACGCTCTTTTGCATTAAGGTGTCGAACTTATCATAGGTAAGCGATATTTTGTTATTTTGCAAATGAAAGTATAAATACCCTCCCATAACCGCTAAAGCCGTAAGTGCCGTAATAAGAGCGGGCAGGTAAAAATCTTTTTTCGTAAAATACGATACCGCTGTCAATATAATCGCACAAACGAATAACACCACTGCACATATTAAACAAATCTTCTTTGCCTTGGCATTTGCGCTTATCTTGTTTTTGACTGTGTTAAGCTTTTCATCGGCATTATATTCTTTGACTTTCTTTAGTTTGAGAATAAGCCCCTTAAACAGCAAACTGTCCTCTTTAATGTTATCTTCGGATACACTGAGAGTCTTTGTAATCTTGTCTTTTTGTTCTTTCAGTTCTTTGAGTTCCGTGCTTTTTTGCATACATGATTCTTTTATTTTGGCAAGCTGTTTTTTTGCTTCCTCAAGATATGACGAGCAGGCAAGATACCTTTCGTAATCCTCTTCCGTAAGATTAACATTTTTGTTGATTATATCCAAAGCTTCTTTTGCTTCTTCGTATGCTTTGGTATATTTTGCCAACCTTTTAACCAAAGATGCGTTTTCGGCATTGAGCTTTGTTTGTGTTATTTGGTTTTTCTTGTATTCAAGGCTGTCGAGTTCTTCTTTGAGTTTATTTATTTCGTAATATCCCGAATTAATCTTCTCGGTAATGACTTTGGTCTGTTCATATTCGGACGAAAGTTCCTCTTCTTTTGATACGCATATTCCCATTTTCGATTTCTTCTGGGTGGGCTTTCCTATGGCATTTTTTTTGTTTTGTATAAAATCGAGTGCCTTTTTGTAGCTTATATCCGAAGAATAGGTTTGAGATGTATTCACCAAAACTTCGCCTATCTCCTTTGAGAGTTCTTCAGCAGTTTTGGAATTATTTTGAGATATGCTGACTGTGTTTTGGAAAAGCACATTGTTGATGTTGATATCACGGTTTATTTTATGCAGTTTTCTGACTATATCAAATTCCAGAGTTCTGCTTAAATCCTCTCCCGTTAATTCGTCATGCAGGCTGACGCTTTCGTGGTCTTTGTGAAAATTTCGAGCTGCGGTATAAAGCCTGTTGTCTTTTTCGTAGGTTATTGCTCCCGAATATGCCGATGTTTTCCATGGAATGTATTTTTTATAATCATCGGTATAAAGTTTGTTTTTGGTGTATGGTTTGAAAAAGCCGAAAAACACTCCTTCGATGAATTTATGCAGTGTGCTTTTGCCTGCTTCGTTCTCTCCGTATATCAAATTTATCCCATCGGATAATTCGTATGTTTTGTTTTCGAATTTGCCGAAGCCGTTAATTTTTATTTTTTTGATTATCATTTTCGGCACCTCCGTTTCCCAAGAGTGCTTCCAATCCTGCATATAGTGCGAGTTTGGATATTTCATCGTGTTGTGCTTCACTCATCAGTTCTGTAACGAATCGTCCGATTATATTGTCTTGATTTTCTCGGTATATCTTTACCAAATCGTAATCTTTCGTTGTTTTGTCGGTAAAGCTCAGATATAAGTATTCGTTTTGGATATCTTCGTAAATATTATCAATATCTATATCGTTATCTATAATGCCGTGTACAGTGCATCTTACGATATCATCTTTTGATGCAGATATAGCTTTTTTTATGTTTTTGCAAGCTGTGTTGTAATCGGTTATGCCGCTTATGTCGAAAGATGTGCTCACAAATTTATGTTTTGCGCACTTAACAAACTCCGAGCGGAAGTCACCGTTTGTTTCTTCAATTAAAATATAGCCGTGTTCATCGCTTTCTCCGAAATCAAGCGGTTCGGGGCTGCCGGGGTAGGCTATTTTATCGGATATCATATTTTTTTTGTGTATATGCCCCAATGCGATATAGTCAAATCCCGTATTTTCGAGCATTTTTAGGTTTATGGGCATATAATCCGAATCGTTTAACACATCGGCATGCAGAACCAAAATATTCTTCTTGGTTTTATCAAGAGGCGGTATGGAAAAGGGAATACTCTCGTACATATTGCGCTTCCAGCTGAAGCCGTAAATTGCAGTATTGAGTTTTTCTATTTCTATTATCGATAATTCATCGGGGAATACCGTAACATTCTCCGGCAGTTTTATGGTGTTGTAAAACGATTTATCGAATAAGAAATCGTGGTTTCCGCATGAAATAAAAACATATGTGTCGGGAATTGTTTCGAACAAATCGAATACCCTTTTCACATCGGATGCTTTAGCGTATTTCATTTCAAACAAGTCTCCCGAAATAAGGAGCATATCCGCTTTTTTCTCTTTTACATCTTTGATTATATTATTAAATGTGTCAAAAATCTGTTTTCTATGCAGTTTTGCTATCTCCGAGGGCAATTTCGAATTGGTCATATTAAGACATAGATGCACATCTGCCGTATGGATTATTTTCATAATTTCTCCGAAATCAAGTATTGTTTTCTTTCTTAATTTATTATAGCATACTGTTGTTCGAATAGGAGAAAAAACTTAAATTTAAAATACTGTTTTACACTCTCCTATGTAAAACAGTGGTAGGTATTGCTTTAAAAGAATATGATTTTCTTATGTATAAGCCATAAAATATACCCGATATGCTATGAAAAAATTACCACTCATGCTAAAATAAATACAATCCCTTATTGATATTAATATGAATTTTTAAGACAGATATATGCTGTCTTTGTTTTGTTATATTTTTTAAGGTGAAATAAAGGAGGGAACATGGGAAGTTCTGTAGTTACAAAAGAACAGCTATCAACACAAAATGAAGGGAAGCTTCTTTTTAAATATGCCTTACCTGCGATTATGACATTAATGATAAATTCTATCTATAATATTGTCGATCAGATATTTATAGGACAAGGTGTAGGCTACCTAGGCAATACTGCGACTAATATTGCTTATCCTCTTGTAGTATTTACAATGGGTATAACTTTAACTTTTGCTCACGGCAATTCAGCATTCGTCAACTTGCAGCTTGGCGCAGGCAATAAAAAAGCCGCTGATGAATCATCAAGCACAAGTGCATTTTATGCGGGAATTGTGCTGCTTATAATAACGATATTATGCTTTATCTTTATAAAGCCTATTTTATATTTATTCGGAGCTACCGATAATTCATATGAGTATGCATTGACTTACACATCTATAATCTTGATTGGTGTTCCGATACATGCTGTTGCATCGGTATTTTCGAATTGTATCAAATCTGATGGCGATCCTACATATTCCATGGTGTCATTAGGTGCCGGTGCGGTGCTTAACTGTTTTTTGGATCCGCTTTTCATATTTGTGTTTAAGTGGGGTGTGGCAGGTGGTGCTTTGGCAACCGTAATAGGGCAGTATCTAAGCTTCTTTCTTACTCTTCATTATGTAAGAAAAAAGATGAAAAACTTTGAAATCGGCATTAAGCACATTAATTTTAAATCACCCTATATGTTAGAAGTTATTTCTCTCGGTGCTTCCACTTTTGCCATGAGAATATGCACTGTAATAGTTAATGTGGTATTAAACAACACCCTCAGAACATACGGAGCAACGAGTGTATATGGGGCGGATATAGTTCTTGCCGCATCGGGAATAGTGCAGAAATTAATGACTATATTACAGTCCTTTGTGCAAGGTCTTGCCAATGCTCAGCAGCCTATAATAGGCTTTAACTATGGAGCTAAGTACTATGGCAGAGTACGCAAAACAGTGTTTCTTTCGCTTAGTATAGGCACTGTGTGCGGAATTATATTTTGGTTTGTCGCAATGTTTTTCCCTGAACAGCTAATAAGCATTTTCGGCTCTGAAAATGAATTATATACTGAGTTTGCCGTATTATGTTTGAAGACGAAATTCAAATGTATATTTACAATGAGTTTCGTATTTATGACTTCATATTTTTATCAGGCAATAGGTAAGCCTTTACAGTCGGTTTTAATGACATTGCTTCGTCAGTTCGGATTTTTGGTGCCTGGGATACTCATATTGCCGAAATACTTCGGTCTTATGGGTGCTTTATACGCTTATCCTCTGTGCGACGCACTCTCGGGAATCGTTTCTTTGGCATTTATACTTAAAGCATTGAGCGACTTAAAAAAAGAGACATCACAAAAAAATTATCCGAAAATGAGGTCATAAGTGAATACAAATAATAAAGAATTATTGGATAAACCGATAAAACCGCTTTTGATGAAATATGCAATACCATCGGTAATTTCAATGCTGATAACTTCGGTTTATAATATAGTGGATCAAATATTCTTGGGGCAAGGCGTGGGTTACCTCGGAAATACCGCCACAAACATCGCAATGCCGTTCGTAACTCTTAACTTGGCAGTGTCGCTTTTGATTGCGGTGGGGTGTTCTTCCTACATGAACTTGGCAATGGGCAGAAATGACAGACAAAGTGCTTCCAAGGCATTCGGTTCTGCCATATCGCTCGGGTGCATTTTTTCGCTTCTGCTCGGGATATGCGGTATAATTTTCGTTCGTCCAATGGCGTATATGTTCGGCGCTACTCCTTCCAGCATGGAATATGCCGTAACATATATAAGAATAATTTCCGTGGGTGTTATATTTACCACCCCCACAACAATATTAAATAACGCCATTCGTGCCGATGGTTCTCCCAATTTTTCCATGGCAGCAACATTGGCGGGTGCTCTTCTCAACTGCGTATTGGATCCTTTGTTTATATTTATTTTTAATTGGGGAGTTGCTGGGGCAGCGTGGGCAACCGTTATCGGGCAGATAGTAAGCTTTATCATTACTGCATTGTATATACGAAAATTTAAAAATATTGATTGTAAAAGAGAGTATATAAGCCTCAAAAACAGCGAATTGGCAAAAATTCTAAAGCAGGGCAGTAGCAGCTTCGTTTTGCAGATGAGTAATGTTATCGTGCAGGTAATTATGAACAATGCGCTTCGTTTGTGGGGTGATGCGAGCATATACGGCAGCGATATATGCATAGCGGCTTTGGGTATCACCATGAAAGTAAATATGATATTCAATTCCATCGTTCTCGGCTTTGCCATAGGTCAGCAGCCGATAGTCGGCTTTAACTACGGCGCCAAACAATACAAAAGAGCATACGATGTATATAAATACACAACATTGATAACAGTGGCTATCTCCTTTGTGGGCTGGTTGGTATTTCAATTAGCACCGGAGGTTATCATATCCATATTCGGGCAGGAAAGCGATTTATATAACGAATTTGCTTCCATGTGCCTCAGAATTTACTTGGGTGCTATATTCTGCGCAGGATTTTTGATATCATCATCGCATATGTTCCAGGCAATAGGCAAACCCGTAAAATCGGTAGTACTGACTGTGCTGAGGCAGTTTGTGCTTATCATTCCGCTTATTTTGATACTTCCGCACTTCTTCGGTGTAAAAGGGCTTTTGTATTCGGGGCTAGTAACCGATATCGTATCATTTGTAATATCGCTGGTATTCGTATGGAGAGAAAAAGCCGAATTCGATAGGCTGCTAAGCGCAGATATAGGCGAATAAACTTTGATAAAGTTTGATTTTTTTATTGCAATATAACAAAAAATGTGCTAACATATTATAGCGATTGTGTGGTTCATTAGCTCAGCTGGTAGAGCACCTGACTCTTAATCAGGGTGTCCAGGGTTCGAGCCCCTGATGAATCACCATTTCTTTTTTTTGAAACGGTTAAATTAAAGCAATCAGAGAATTTATAAGCTTGCTTAATAAATTATCTGATTGTTTTTATTTAAGGCAAATGAAGTTTGCCCAATGAGAGGTTAGAATAACCTCGAATGTCCGTTTCAAACGGCACGCACTATGTAAAAGATTCATAAATATCCCTACGCAATAAGTAATTTTTCCACATTGCCTTTAAGGCAAATGAAGTTTGCCCAATGAGAGGTTAGAATAACCTCGAATGTCCGT
>CAZXWI010000054.1:8814-10482 GCA_964644555.1 uncultured Lachnospiraceae bacterium
TTCAAACGGCACGCACTAAGTGAAAGAGACAACACAATCTACCCACCAAAATCAATACATTTTTAAAATCGGCTAATAGATGATTATTCTTCGCACAAAATTTTTATGGCATTCCCTTAAATGCACAGAAAAAACGGTGTAACCTCATTATAAGGTTACACCGCATTTTTAAATACTTCTTATTTACCCATGGCAAATGTATATAATCTATCTTAGAATATCCCCTCTGCCATCATTGCTTCGGCAACTTTTTTGAACCCTGCTATGTTTGCACCTGCTACCAAGTCGTAGCCGAGGCCTTCTTCTTCGGCAGCTTTTGCCGATGCGTCATGGATGTTTTTCATTATGCTGTGAAGTTTTTGATCAACTTCTTCGGGTTCCCAGCTGTAGCGCATGGAGTTTTGAGCCATTTCCAGAGCCGATGTGGCAACGCCGCCTGCGTTGACGGCCTTGGACGGAGCAACAACTTTGATATTTTCTTTAAGGTATGCCAATGCTTCATTGGTTGTGGGCATATTGGCAACCTCAATGTAGTACTCAACTTTGTTTTCCACCATTTGCTGAGCTTCTTTCATGCCTATTTCGTTTTGGTATGCGCTTGGCATACAGATATCTACCTTAACACCCCACGGTTTCTCGTTCGGAATGAACTCAACCCCGAATTTGTCCGAATAATCCTGTACTCTGTCGCGGCCGGATGCACGCATTTCGAGAAGATAATCAATCTTTTCTTTGGTGATGATTCCGTCAGGATCGTAGCAATATCCGTCAGGTCCTGCAATGGTAACTACCTTGCCTCCGAGCTGTGCCACTTTTTCGCATACACCCCATGCCACATTGCCAAAGCCTGATACTGCAACGGTTTTGCCCTTTATATCTTCACCGTAGTGCGAAAGAACTTCCTGCAAGTAGTATACTGCACCGTATCCTGTAGCTTCGGGTCTGAAATATGATCCGCCGTAGCTCATTCCTTTGCCTGTGAGAACACCGTTTTCCCAAACATTTTTGATTCTCTTATATTGACCGTATAAATAACCTATTTCTTTTCCGGATACACCGATATCTCCTGCCGGCACATCTACATCAGGACCTATATGGCGATAAAGCTCCGTCATGAATGCTTGACAAAATCTCATTATTTCGGAGTCGCTCTTACCTCTGGGGTCAAAGTCGGAGCCGCCTTTAGCTCCGCCTATGGGCAGGCTTGTAAGGCTGTTTTTAAAGGTTTGTTCAAATGCTAAGAATTTCATCATATCAAGGTTTACCGAAGGGTGGAAGCGAAGCCCTCCCTTATATGGGCCTATTGCACCGTTAAACTGCACACGGTAGCCTCTGTTGACATGAACATTTCCGTTATCATCCGTCCATGCTACACGAAATTGTATTTGTCTGTCCGGTTCGGTTAATCTTTCCAAAAGTCCGACCTGTTCATATTCGGGGTGTTTGTCGATAATATTTTCTATGCTTGAAAATACTTCCTCCACCGTTTGAATGAATAAGTCCTCGCCTGTATTTCGGGCTTTGACTTCGTCTAATACTCTTTGCATATAAGCATTCATAGTAAGTACCCCCATTATAAAAATTATATTATTCTTTTTCGTGAATATATCAGCTTATCACATTACATTTTACTATGCTAAATGATAAAAGCAATATACTTTGTTATAT
>CAZXWI010000055.1:0-10191 GCA_964644555.1 uncultured Lachnospiraceae bacterium
GTTATTATATATTATTAGATAAAATGTATCGAACTATATAAACAGTCCAACGGCAAAGTACATCTTGAATTTTGAGCGAACGGAAAAAGTATACTTTTTTCGTTCACTCAAAATTGATAAATGCCGGAAAATACTTTATAAAAACATACTTTTGCCACCCTAATGAACAAAAAATGCCATAAAAATGCAAATAAAATAAGGAGGTTTATATGGAACTAACTCAACTGAAACAATTTAAAACCATTGCCGAAACACAAAACATATCGGAAGCAGCAAACATTTTATATGTAACTCAGCCTGCTTTAAGCAATTCCCTGAATCGATTGGAAAAAGAACTCGGTGTTCAGTTATTTGATCGTGCAGGCAAAAAAATCACGCTTAACGAACAAGGTCAAATAGTATTGAAAACAGTTGAGTCCATACTTTCACAGCTTGACGATATGATTTTAAAACTGCATGATATGGGATTCGGTAAAAATATAAAATTTTGCACTGCTATAGTAATATTTATATATTACATATTGCCTATTTTCAGCGTTGGCAACCCCGATTTAAGGGTATTTCCGCAAATTGTTGTTCAAGAGGAAATACCTACCCTTTTAAAAAAGAATGCCTTTGATTGTGCCATTATTTCATATACATTGGACTCCGATGAATTTTATAATATGGAAATTTGTACCGACTATGCCGGAATTGGCATTAATGCCGATGATCCCTTATCTCAAAAGAAAGAAATTGCTCTTAAAGACTTGGCAAATCGTTCGCTCAGCACTTTTTTGAACCAAAATCCTTTATCTAATATGGCAAAAGAATATTTGGAGAAAGTACCCGGAATCAAATACATATATAATAGGGATTTGACATCAAACCAATTATATATAAGTAAAACCAATGAACTCAGCATTTACGCTTCAACAGCTGAATTTATAATGGGACTCGATGACAACAGAGTCTTTGTTCCTTTTGAAAAAAAGGAGGGTATAAAAATGACATACTATTTTGTGTATAAAAAAACAAACCCCAAAAGTACGGAGCTTAATAAAATGGCTATGTGGATAAAAGACTACTTTGAAGAATATAACAGGACTTCGAGAGAATAATTCTCTCGAAGTCCTTAAGTTTTGTATTGATTTATATACCTATACTTTATAAGTACATATCGGTGCATTCAAAGTAAATGAATTTAAGCTAATTAACCTTTGATTTATTTTTTCTCAAAGTCGCAATCACAATGCATACCGATATTATTAAAACTACAGCAAAAATACCTACATAGTGATTTTCTCCTGTTTTAGGTGCTTCGTCTTCCGATGGAGGTGCAGGTGTATTCAGCGTATTGGTGATAACCCAATTATTGCCGTTTTGAGATACATTTTTGGTATAATCATCCGGTGTATCTATTTCATCAACACTCCAATTTGATGATTTATCCAAATTATTCCACACATATGCCCAATTGTTAAACGCACTGAGTTCCACCATCTGCCCATAGGCAGTTCCGTCTTTATAAAGCTGTACATATACAGAATCAGGTCTATTTAAACCATCACCGTCAACCCACTTTTTATTTACCGATACAGAAATAGTCTGCGTATCGGTATTTTTTCTGTTCACGATATTCGTTAACTCATTAGCTGCCATATTATGTGTATTTTGGTTTACCACAACTTTTACAGGCTCGCTGTTTAAATTGTATCCATTCGGTGCTTTTGTTTCGCAAACCCAATATTCTTTTGACGCAGTCGATTTCCCCTGCCCCGGCTGAGCATAAACCAATTTATCCCAACTTGCAATGCCATTATCATCGCTTGTGGCTTTTTTAATGGAATTTATTCCTCTTTCGGCATCTTCTTTTGTAGCATACAACGCAAATTCGGCACCGGATAAAGGTTCTGAATCTTCATTCGTTTTGACTATTGATACTCCACCGAGATATGAATAATTGCTTACTCCGTAACCCCTTGATCTGGTTTCACTCGGAGTATTGAGAAGCTGAGTTGACAAAGAACGATTCAGCATGTATTGCCCCGTAATGGCATTTTCATTTAAGGTTTCATCAAAATACACATCGACTCTTACTGCTTTTGTCAAAGGTTCTCTGCCGCCTTGAAAATCGGCATCTGATTTGTAATAAGTCAAATTTTCCGTGTTGTTCCAATAAAACGGAGGCATATAGCAACTACTCGACTTGTAATACAAAATCTTTATAGTAGAGCAATTAAAACTGCTCGGCAAATAAGGACTGCCTCCGAACTGCGTCGGTACTGCAATATTCTTTTGTACTTCAAGTAAATAATCCACATTGGGAGTCAGCACTTTTTTAGTACCGTCCTCATATACTGCTTCTACCTTTATGCTTCCCTCATCAAGGGTGTAGTAATACGGGATTATCTCGTGCAATGCAAATAAACCGCAAAGCCCCGGCTGCGACGGAGTGGGTTGCTGAATGAGAGTCGTTACTTTATCACCCACCTTAATTGAGCCGTCCGTATTATATTTGTTTTCACCGTGAATCAGATATGTTTGTTGTGAAGTAGCGTTGCAATTTGACGAATCAAGTTCGGTCGTTACTTTAACGGTAGTGCCACCGTCTGCCACAGTTCCCGATTCGTTTGTGTATTTGGGAGCAATCCAACCTGATTTACTCTCGCACGAAACCGTATATACAGTTCCAATCGGGAGATTTGAAATAACGGCAGTTTCCTCATTTTTAAGCGATACAGCTCCTACTCCATTATCAAAAACGATATCTCCGTAAGTTCCGCTTATCGAATCATCTCCAAGGGTTACTGTAATGGCAAATGATTCGTTTCTGTGAAAATAATCGGTTTGATACAATTCTCTTATTTTCATTTCTTTTTGTATTGTAATGCTTGAAGTATTTTCATCAGCCAACACTTTCCCTGCAAAACAACACATTGCCATGCAAATTATTGCAACAAATGCAAATGACACAGCAAAATATCTACACAATTTCTTTCTTTTCATTTTACACCTCATTATTTGATTTACTCAATTCACTCTTCTGATTTGTAACTATAAATTTATCAGCTCATTCCGATTCACATTCATTTACCGCAGAATAAATATTCTGTGGTAAATGTGTGAAATAATAGATTTAAATTATCGTATAACAACATTTTATTATACCTCATTTTACGATAAAAGCCAACAAATTTATTTTAAACCATGCCAATTAAAGCATGCTAAAGTGCATGCATTCTTTTTTGTGTGAATTATTCTTTTTTTACAGATAAACTTCTAACTCTACGATATTTTATCATTTATAAAGAACACCTATACACCTATTGTCCTAAGCAATCTTGTATATTGAAGCGTGTCTACTATGTTTCGGGAAAAGCGGGATACCTCTCTTTTGATAAAAATCCGCTCATCTTCCCTTCTTTTCTCCAGTTGGAAAGTGAAAGCCTAGCTTTCAGATTGGAGGAACTTATGAATCATATTGAAAACAAATCCGTTCTTAAGACAACAGATATTTCATCTCACTTAGAATTAAAACCTATAGCCATTACTAACATTGAATTACAACATGATTATGATTATTTCAGGGCACATGATGTTGCAAAAGCAATGCTGAATTCTGGAATTATTTTCTTGTCAGAATTCAACAAATTAACCCTTATGAATCGCAAAACATTATCTCCTATGCATGTAGAAATAATGCCGGAAATCACTTGATAAATACCAATTTATTGCCGAAAATTTGGCATTAACCGTGTTTGAATTTTTATCATTTAATAATTCGTTTCTATAATCCAATAACCTTAATTTACTTATCGGTTCTCCCGACAAATATTTCATGAGCATTGATATCTCACTTACATACTTTTTTATTGTCAAATAGGCTTTCTCATTTTCTTTTAAATACAGTTCGAATCCATATATCGTCTTTTCGGTTATTATGTAACTTTGCATATATCACCTCTGTCAAATTTCGTAATGGCAATTCGCATTTTACAATGAAAGTTTCTCGTTATTTAACATAGATTTATTACCTTAGTTTAACCGTTAAACATAAAAAAGGTGCATAGCATATGCCATACACCTTTAAAATGCAATATTTCTACCGACTTATCAGTCCTCTAAGTTGTAGTAATAAATCTTTGTTTTATATTGATCTTTCAGCCAATTCATCAATGATTCGTGGGGAACTTCTGCGTAATTTCCGGATTTTACATTATAGCTGTCGTAAATTTCATCAAGTTTATTATATACCCAGCTTGAGCGATTTGCTTTAAAATATGTATCGTAAATTTCGTCTTTATTATCTTCCCAAGTGAGCGCATCTTTTTTATCGTAAACATATATAAGGTGATAACCGAATTCGGATTTTACCATGCCTTTAACTTCACCGATTTCCATTGAGAATGCAGCATCGGAGAATTCTTTAACCATTGCTCTGTAATAGAATGAACCTAAATCTGCGGCTTCAACAATCGTTTCATCTGTATTATCGGATGATGAATATTTCTCATAGATTGCCATAAAGCCTTCCGGCGTTCCTTTGCTTTCTTCCAACAGTTCTTTTGCACGGTCTTCATCTTCAGTAAGAATATGATAAGCACTTACCTGATTTCCGAAAACAGTATCGGCACAATTATCGTAATATGTTTTCAATTCTTCGTCAGTCGGATTGTAATTTGCCATTAAATCATCACTGATTTTTGTTTCCATGGCAAACATTTTTGCGGATAAAAGTGCATAATCGTCAATATTTTCTTCATTGACAAAATATTCACTGTACAATGAAGATAATGTCTGAGAGTCTAACAATACTTCGTTAGTTCCGAATTTGGTGTAACCTGCTTGAATTTCTTCATCAGTCAATTCATATCCGTTCTTTACACCGTAATCGTATACCGCTGCACTGAACGCAAGATAGTACTGTTTTACATTACCGAAATAGTATGCCAACTCGGCATCGGAACTTGGATAAGAGTTGCCGTTTATGTAATTATTCAAAAGGATATTTATTGCATAATAGTTGAACATCTCTTTTGAAATTTCGACATCACCAACCGTTAAAGCTACTTGTCCGTCCAAAACTTCGCCTATGCCAGCACCACTTGCGTAAAAGGCGGTAAGGGCATTGTTGAGTGTCATAAACTCAGTCAAAGCGTTATCAAAAGTTTCCAAGGTGTAACCTTTTGAGGTAAGATATTCTTCATACTCTGCATCGGTTGCATAATTTGCTTTAATCAAATCAAGAAGTTCTTCCTTTGCTTCATCAACCGAAGCATCAGCTGTTATTTCATGCTCGGTATTGTAAAGTTCTACCAATTTAGAACGAACAAATTCCTCAACAAGAACTCCTTTATAGTATTCCACTTCTTCATCTGTTTTTGGCAATGTATAACCGTAAGCTTCCTGAATTATCATCATTACATTGTAATAATCACTGAATTCGGTTTTCTTAATTTTTTCGCCGTTTATTTTTGCGATATTTTTGCTTGATTCAGGCACACATGCCGCTACAGATAAAAGCATAAGTACAACGATGATTAAACACATCGTTTTCTTTAAAATCTTCATGTCTTAATCCTTTCATAACACGATAAATACTCTTGAAATTATATATTAAAATCCTTTAGTTGTAAACAAATTTAATGACAAATTCATAAACGAAGCTAAGCAAATCGACCTTGTCGGGAACGAACACGGAAAGAGTGCTTCTATCCGCTGAATTTTTGAGTTTTATCTTATATTGTTTCCCGATTTCTGTAATAAATTCACCGTCAAAATACACATCGTTGTCAAATTCCACAACAATCACATTTGCATTTTGCCTTATTTTGACAATGCCTGCTTTTGCGGCTGTGGCTTTGATAAGCGCAACCCTAAGAAGATTGTATACAACCTTTGGCATATCGGAATACACATCGGTGAGTTCGTCGGCAACTCGTGATAAATCGTCCTCGTTTTGAATAAGCGCAATGTTTTTGTATGCTTCGATTCTCGCTTCTTCGCTTTCGATATAATCATTTGGGATATATGCATTGGCTTTAAGGTCAATTTCGCATATTCGTTTTTTATTTATATTCACTTCTCCCATCGACTCCGAAACAGCTTCGGAAAGCATACGGCAATACATTTCATATCCTACATTGGCAAAATGCCCATGCTGATTAGCCCCCAAAATATTACCGGCTCCCCTTATTTGCAAATCCCTCATGGCTACCTTAAAACCTGATCCGAATTTAGTAAATTCCTTTATCGTTTTAAGGCGCTTTGATGCGGTTTCGTTAAGCATTTTATTGGGTTTATAAAGCATATATGCGTATGCTCTGGCGCTTCCTCTACCAACTCGCCCTCTCAGCTGATAAAGCTGAGAAAGCCCGAGTTTGTCGGCATCTTCGATTATGATTGTGTTTGCATTGGTAATATCAACACCGTTTTCAATTATTGTGGTGCAGACCAATACATCGTATTTGAAATCCAAGAAATCAAGTATTATCTGCTCTAGCTCTCTCTCTTTCATCTGCCCGTGAGCATAAACGACTCTTGCTTCCGGTACAAGAGAAGATATCCGAAACGCTCTTTCGGCAATGGTTTCGACTTTGTTATATAAATAAAATACCTGACCGCCCCTGTTCATTTCATTTGTTATGGCACTTTTTATTACGGTGTCATCGGAGGGCATTACATAGGTTTGCACTTCAAGCCTTTCTGAGGGCGGGGTGTTTATTATGCTTAAATCCCTTATTCCAGAAAGCGACATATGAAGCGTTCGGGGAATTGGAGTTGCTGATAATGTTAAGGTATCCACATTGCTTTTTAAAAGCTTTAATTTATCTTTATGAGCCACGCCGAAACGCTGTTCTTCATCAATTATAAGAAGCCCCAAGTCCTTAAACTGCACATCATCGGATAATATACGGTGTGTGCCGATCAAAATATCGACTTTACCCATTGAAAGCTTTTCCGCTGTTTGCTTAATCTGCTTAGGTGTTCTGAAACGGCACATAAGCTCTATGTTAATTGGATAATCTTTAAAACGCTCTTTAAAATTATTGTAGTGCTGCAAAGCCAAGATTGTGGTGGGAACAAGCACTGCCACCTGCTTAGGCTCCATAACCGCTTTAAATGCGGCACGCATGGCTACCTCGGTTTTACCGTAACCGACATCGCCCAAAAGGAGTCTGTCCATAGGGCTTGGTTTTGACATATCTTCTTTTATTTCCTCGGCACATTTCACCTGATCGGGCGTAGGCACAAATTCAAATTTATCTTCAAACTCGCTTTGCCATACGCTGTCTGCCGAAAATGCATAACCCTTTACGGTCTGCCTTTGTGCATACATCTTTAAATATTCTTCGGCTAGTTCTTTTACAGCTTTTGATACTTTCTTTTTTGTATTCGCCCAATCCGAAGAACCGAGCCTTGTGATTTTAGGAGGGGTTTCGTTTGCACCGACATATTTTTGTATAAGATCAAGCTGTTCGGGTGGCACATACAAAATATCTTCCTTTGCGTAACATATTTTGATGTAATCCCTAAGAGTACCGTCAAATTCCAAGCGCACTATGCCCTCGTAGCGGCCGATACCATGGGTTTCGTGAACGACATAGTCCCCCGGTTTAATATCCGAAAAGAATTCTTTTGCGGCATCTTCTCTGTGTTTGGGAGTGAGGGTTTTTCTTGGAATCAAGTATTCGTAAGGAATAAGCAATACTTTTTCGCTCACAAAATCAACTCCTACGAAAAAAGATGTGCATATTATGCAAAGGCTACCCTGCTTTACTGCCGAAGAATATTTTATGCCGTAGGACTCGCACAGAGCCTCTACATTACTTTTTTGTTCATCGTTAGTGCAGCAAATAACTATTGTATAATTATTTTTTTCATACATTTCCAAGCTTGACAGAAAATGACGGATATTGCCTTTAAAGTTCATCAAATCAGCACAACCCATATACATTCGCTCATCGCAAAAATCGTATAGACTGTTGTTGACAGACGGGAAAAATACCGTGCTGAAATGCTCTCTCACATTTTTTAATACAACTGAGAAATCGTTAAACATACTAAGCTGGGTTTTGTATGCCAATGCTTTTTCTTTTAAAAGCAGATAGTCGTTTGTGATACGCTTATAACTTTCGTCCGCTCCCGCATTAAGAGAACCCAAATCATTGAATATAAAAAGAGCATCGATTGCGTAGTCAAACACACAGGAGCGTTCCACTTTGGCAAAAGGGTATAAAAGCCTTGATGCTTCGTTTAAATCCAGCGATATTTTTTCAAGCAAATTGTCGCTTTCTTCGATAGCCACATCTTTAAGTTCTTCATCATTTATGTGATTAATGAGAATTTCTCTTTCTTCACACATAGCCGAGTAAGCACGAATAAGCTCTTTTTCATCTATGACATATTGATTAAACGGCATTACCCTAAAAGATGAAAGGTTCTTAATTGTCAATTTTGAATCCGCAGAAAAAGAGCGAATTGAATCTATTTCATCGGCATAAAATTCGACACGAGTCGGGTTATCGTCGTTGGGAGAAAAGAAATCCACTATCCCACCCCTAACGGAGAACTGTCCTTTTGCATAAGTTTGCTCATCTCGGCTGTAACCAAGGCGAATCAGAGTATCGACAAAATCCTGCATATCAAGTTCGTCACCGGGGTGATATTCGATAATTGAATCCAAATCAAGCTTAGGGAAAGTTTCGCAAAGCGCCCATGCACCTAAAACCACTATTAAATCATCAGCGTATTTTATTTGCATAAGAGCATGAAGCCTTTTTATGCATGATTCGGTGGAATAGCTGTCGGGAAAAGAAAAATAAAAAGGCTCTGACGGATAAAACACAACTTTATTTTCGGGAACATACTTTTTTATTTCATCGTAAGTATTTTGGGCATCGAAATCATTTCGACACACAAAAAACACTTTACCGCCGTATTTTCGCATTATGTAAAGTGCATACATTATTCTTAAATTTTTCTCGGTTCCGTCTATTAAAAGGCTTTTCCCTTTCTCATAGCGGAATTTTTCATAAAGGGATAACTTTTCCAATAATTCTTGCATAGGTTAATTATAGCATTAAAAAGGTGAAAATAAAGATATTCGAAAAAAAGAAGAAAAATTTTCATCATAATATTGACAAAATGTGATATTTGTAGTAGAATATCATTTGCGTGTTACAGATGCGTATATGTGGCGAGATAGCTCAGTTGGCTAGAGCATTCGGTTCATACCCGAAGTGTCGTAGGTTCAAATCCTATTCTCGCTACCATTTTTTTTTGCAAATTTTTCAATTTAAGTTCAGGTTGTGTTTAATAATTTAATGCAAATGCCCAGAAAGAGTGAAAATATGAAAAAAAGAATTATCAATGGAATTGAACTGTTGGTTCAAATAATAACAATGTATTTGTTTTTTAATGTTATTGGGATTACAAGAAAAGAAGTAAAATATTTTTCCAATTATTGAATACTGAAACACCATATTATGCAATTGCAATTTATACATTTTTTGCATTGAATTTTATCATGTGTTTGGTTTCAATTGTTTCAAAAAACAAGAAAAAAGATGGTGTAATTCATTGTATTTTACCAATTTTATTACTTGTAGTTAGTTATCTTGCTTCTTGGGCATTTGAGATATCTTTGAGCCCTTATTGGAATATCTATCTAGTGTTCATATTTATAATGATTATTGTTTCGTTTGTTAAGAGAGCAAATGTTTTTAATGATAATAGTAGTAATGATGTAAATGTAGTTGTTAAAAATACAACAGATGCAGATGAATTGAAAAAGTATAAAGAATTACTTGATAGTGGAGTTATTTCTCAAGAAGAATTTGTAACAAAGAAAAAGCAATTACTTGGTTAATAAAAAAGCAGCAGGGCTTTATTGCTCTGCTGCTTCTTTTAATTCTGCTTTAACAATTTGTAGAAGGTGCTCTTTTTTGTGTTGATAAGGTCCATTGCTTTTACTGCTGAAATCTCCCCCTCTTTCCCATTGTGCAATCACTTCATTCCAGTTGGAAGGTTTTTGTGCTTTTGGTCTGCCATAATCAGCCCATTCCCCTCTGTCCTTTTTGGCTTGTATACCTTCCTGCTGCCTTTTTTCCTTCTTTTCAATCTCTGATTGTGCCATTGTCGCATAGAGTTCAATCAGCATATTGTTGATAGTTTCCATTATCATTTTAGCCATTGAGTTATCCAAAG
>CAZXWI010000056.1:0-10039 GCA_964644555.1 uncultured Lachnospiraceae bacterium
ATAAAATAATTAATATAATTACCAAAGTGCTTGGAATCTTTAGTTTGGACCTCATATTATGCTCCTTACATCTGTTTGAACATGTATAATTGCACGCGTTTAATTATACATGTTCAATTAGTATTTGTCAATCATTTTATTTTATTTTTTATCGAATAAACAATAAATATGCCCACATATCAAGTTTGGGCAAAATCGTTGTTTTCATCTGATTTATTATGTTATAATATAATGATAAACAGAAACTTACATATTACACGCATATAAATTTAGATTACATATGATTGGACTGAACAATGCCAAAATTTGATAAAAATTTACAGATACGAAATGACATTCTAGATACATCAAAAAAACTTTTTTACGAAAAAGGCTACACCCATACTACCTTTGCCGATATCGCATCGGAACTCGACATAACCAAAGGGCTTATTTCATATTACTTTGATTCAAAGTCCAACCTCGCTAACCAGGTCTACCATAACCTGCTCGTTGAAAACCAAGGCCGTATATCCATGAAATTCTATATAGAACTCAGAGATACCTTTCGTTACGACCCCCGAGCCATAACCGTTATTTCAAACCTTGCCACATACACCATGCTAAAAACCGATAATAAGGCAAGGAAGTTTTTCGTCGAATATCTCTATTACGAATTTTGTTCAGGTATTTTGGAGGGCAATTATGATTTATGGAGCATATACAAACATACAGACAGAAACCGATATCTTGATGATACTCACCTTAATATGCAAGGTTATGCCTCCCGTGCCGCATCAAGCATAATTCAGGTAGCCTACTTCATGGATAAGCTTGATATCCCCTTTGAAGAATTTACCGACTACACCGTACGACTCAAATTCAGGATAGAAGGTCTTCCCGAAGAAACCATAAATGACATAGTATCCAAGGGCAAAACCATGTTTTCCAAACTGCCCTTGACATATAAACCATATTTCGTTATAGAATAAAAAACAGCTGTGAAATATCAATACCAAACTGTAAATTGATATTTCACAGCTATTTTAATGCTGAAAAACTATGCCGATAAATACGGCGATATTGTGGGAGAAGTTCCACACCCCATTTATGCCGACTAAGTCGGCGGTGTGCCGGTAGGCGACCGGCAGCGCCCTACTTTTGGTGTCAAAAGTAGACAAAAACTTGCGGCTTTCGTAGCCGCCTCAACGAAAATCCAAACGCCATTTAGACTTGGGTGTTACCTATAATTCGATTAGGTATTTTAGCAAGAAATATCAATGCAAATGCAGTGAAAGCAGAGCATTTGCTGATATTTAAAATCCGCATTCGGTAATGCGGATTTTACCGAAATACCAAATCAATTTTTAGAACACACCTTGCTTATAAATTTTGCGAAATTTATTGATGTTTAGTTATGAATTTGGAGTTCATTAAATTTTAATTACATTGGGGCTAAATCCGTAGGTTTTGGAACTAGCCTTAGTTTCAAAACCTACTTTAGCAGAGTAGGGTTTGTATCCGCAAACGCAAGTTTGCATAAAAAAGGGTGCATGGGAATTTCCCACGCACCCTTTTTATCTACTTACTCTTTTTAATATACCCGAAATAATACACCGCCGCAACACCAACTCCGCCTATGATATTGCCGAGGGTGGACGGTAAAATATTATAAAACCAAGCCGTAAATGTGCTTACATTTGCTCCGCACAACTGCCCCAGTGGAAAGTAGAACATATTCGCAACGCAATGTTCGTATCCGCATACAACAAATACCGTTATCGGGAAAAAACATGCCAAAATTTTGCCTGCCGTATCTTTTGCCGATGCAGCCAACCACACCGCAAGGCACACCAATATATTGCATAATATTCCTCTTACCAAAACTTCCGTAAAAGAAAGTGCCGCCTTTGCCTGAGCGATATTCACAATATTTTCAGCCAATGCTCCCGAAAAAAGCCCCGAACAATTTAACAAAACAGCCGCAAAGTACGCACCAAGCGCATTTCCGATATAAACGAATACCCAACTTCTTATAAGCTGATATGCCGAAATTTTCTTTGCAAAACAACTTAAGCTCATAAGGCAATTTCCCGTAAAAAGCTCCGCACCGCAGCAAACTACCAACATAAGCCCCATGGGAAAGACCATAGCGCCCAATAGCTTACCGACTCCTGCCATGCTTCCCGATATGTTAGAACTCACCACCAAAAATCCTACCGCCCCAAGAGCAATAAACATTCCTGCGGCAAAGCCCAAAATAAGCATTTTCGAAATAGGCAGCGAAGCTTTTGTAATGCCCGATTGGATAGTAATTTCCGCTGTTTCTTTCGGTGAGTTAAAATTATTATTCATTTTGCATATCTCCCATATCGCCTGTTATATTAAATGTTCTTTGAATTTTTTTACAATAATCTCTTGCGATCTTCTCACTGTTTCATCAAACAAAAGCTCATTACCGATTACTTCTTTCACATAACCGCACTCATCATATATTCCCACTGTATGCTCCACCATATAAGCGCCCGAATCTGAGCCTAATGCCACATTCACACCTGTAGAAAATGCATACTTTATCATTTCTTCGTGATAAGCGCATATTTCTCCTACTGCACTCACCCTGTACGCATCATTTCGCATTAGGTTTTTACACGCAGTTAGAGTCGGCACCCATACCGCATCGGTTTCTCTCATAATATCAAGTGTGTCTTTTGTTATATAAAAGCCATGTTCTATGCTGTCTGCTCCCGATATGAGTGCATTTCTAATATTTTCATCCTTATTTACATGCACCATAACGGCAAAACCCTCCGAATGAGCGATATTAACCATTTCGGAGAGTTCTTCGTAACTAAGTTCACCGCTACTGACTTTCCCGAATGTAGAAAAGTCGAGTATTCCGCTCGCCATTATTTTAATAAAATCCGCATTTAATTTCTTTGCTTCGTACACAAGAGATTTATATTCGCTTATATCACCAAAGCCTTTACCCAGAATACTTCCGTAATTGCCCTTTTTATATATCGCAAAAGCAGGGGTAATGTATTCCACACCGCAATCGCTTGCCAAATTTTTGGCATACACCCCCACACCGAGGTTGTCGCCGCCATCTCTTATAAACGATACACCACATTTTGCGTAAGCATTAAGCTTTCCTCTTATGTCGGCTTCATCAATGCCGTTTTTATGCTTTGCGATTGCAGATTTATAATTTTTTCCGTCTAAAATAATGTGTGCATGATTTTCGTTATACATAATTTGAATATTATCACATTGCTATATATGCAATCTACCGCATAAATACTACAATGTTTTTACATATTCCTCGTATTCGTCAGAATTCATAACATCCGTAATAGCCGAATTTATTTCGAATTTTGCTATCCATGTGCCGAGTGCATCTTCATTTATGTTTTCCGGATCATCGTCAAGTTCTTCGTTTACTTCGATAACCTTGCCGTCAAAGGGAAGAGCCAATTCAACGGTGGTTTTCGATGTTTCAAGCTCTGTAAATTTTTCACCTGTTGCAAATTCACTGTCAACTTCCGGCAAATCCACAAACAATATATCACCAAGCTCCCCTTGTGCATAGTCGCTTATGCCCACTGTGTTATTTTCTGTATCAATCCAAACGTGTTCTTTCGTATAAACCAATGACATAGGTTTTCTCCTTTATATATAATTAGTATTTTCCAAGCAATATTTACCCTTTATTAATGCTCATCTTATGCAAGTCATGCAGTGCTTCCATAATCGCTTCCGACATAGTTGGGTGTGGGAATATGGCATCAGCCACATCTTGAGCCTTTTGATGAAAATGCACCGCATTGGTGAGAACCTGCATCATATCGGTAGCCCTTGCGCCTACCACCGAAGCACCAATCAGCACATCGTCCTTATCTGCTATGACCTTTACAAATCCTGCAATATGTCCGCTTGCTTGAGCTTTACCGAGTGCTTTAAAATCAAATGTTCCCACATTGTACTCTATATTTTTTTCATCAAGCTCCTTTTGAGTTTTTCCAACCACGGCAATTTCCGGATTGGTATATACACACGAAGGAACTGCATCATAGTTTACACACTTACTCTCGCCCATTATGTTATCCACAGCCACAAAGCCCTCTTTTACTGCCACATGAGCGAGCATTGCCGATGGAATAATATCGCCTATTGCATAAATGTTATCTACATTGGTTTGCAAGTGTTCGTTTACTATAACCTGCCCTTTTTCGTTTGTTGCAATCCCCACATTTTCGAAACCGCAATTTTCGATAAACGCTCTTCTGCCTATGGCAACCAAAACATATTCGGCACTGAGTTCCTTCCCGCTTTGCAACACCACGCTTACATCGGACTCACTACTTTTAACTTCGGCAATGCCATCGCCTGTGATAACCTTTATCTTATCCTTTTTAAACTGCCTTAAAAGCTGCTTTACCACATCTTCATCCATCGATGGCAATATCTGATCCATCATTTCCACAACGGTAACTTCGCAGCCCATCTTTGCCAAGAACTGCCCTATTTCGCAGCCTATTACACCGCCGCCCACCAAAATGAGCGACTTAGGCATAACACTCATATCAAGTATTTCATTGCTGGTTATTACCCTTTTGCCGTCGTAATTAAACATCTTCGGCACCATAGGCACACTGCCCGTTGCCAAAATGATGTAATCGGCATTTACAGTTTCGGTTTCTCCATTTGACTTTGTAACTTCAATGGTGTTTTTGTCTATCAGCTTTCCAAAGCCCTCTACCAAATTGACACCGTTTTGATTTTCCAAATAGTTTATGCCTTTAACCAGGTTAGATACTATTTTATTTTTTCGGTTGATTATTTTCTCGTAATCAACCGATATTTCTCCCGAAACATTTATACCGAAGTCATCACAATCCTTAACCGATTGATAAGCATCATACGAAGCAAGCAGCGCCTTTGTGGGAATACATCCTCTGTTAAGGCATGTGCCGCCTAAAGAGTCCTTCTCTATCAATGTTACTTCAGCACCTTTTTTAGCTGCATATATGGCGGCTTCGTATCCGCCGGGGCCTGCCCCCAATACTGCTATTTTCATATATTATCTCCTTATAAACCGGCTCTTACTAAAATTTCGGGAACGGTTTCCTCTGCGCCTATTGCCATAATATGTACACCGTCGCAAAGTCCTTCAGATTTGAGTTTGGATATAAGTTCCGCAGCAATATCAATGCCCACATTTGCGGCATTTTCCTTTCCTGCGTCTTTCATTCGCTGTATCATCTCATCGGGCACATTTATCCCCGGTACATTCGCATTCATATATCTTGCCATACCTGCGTTTTTAAGCGGAATTATCCCTGCCATCACCTTTACATTGAGCTTTTCGGTAAGTTCTCTGAACCTTTTAAAATGCTCAATGTCATAAACGCCCTGTGTCTGCACGAATTCGGCACCCGAATCTATTTTTTTCTTCAGTTTCAATATTTGAAGCTCTATCGGGTCATATTCGGGCGTTACGCAAGCACCCAAATAAAACTTAGGAGCATTGCCCACCAAAGCATTGCCGCCACAGTCAAAGCCTGCCTCCAAGCATTTAGCCGCCTTTAAAATGCCTACGCTGTCCAAATCAAATACCGGTTTTGAATCCTTGCAATCACCCACCATGGTATGATCTCCGGTAAGCGCCAAAATATTTTCTATTCCGAATGAAGCGGCAGCTAAGAAATCTCCCTGAATAGCCATACGACTTCTGTCACGGCCTGTCATTTGCATAACAGGTTCTATGCCCATTTGTTTGAGCTTGATAACAAGCCCTATGGACGATGCTTTCAAAGACGAGCTTTGATAATCGGTAACGTTTATAGCATCAACCTTTCCTCTTAAAAGCTCCGCACATTCTATTTGGTGCGAAAAATCACACCCTTTAGGAGGTGCCATCTCAGCGGTAAGTGCAAATTTGCCGCTCTCAAGTGCTTCTTTTAATTTACTCATCGGCTTTTACCTCCTTTTGTTTTAAATCTATTACTCTCGGATAAGCTACATTTTTGTAGCTTTTGGGTTCGTTGATTTTCAAAAGTTTATCGGTTTGATTTAACTTTTTCATTCTGTTATATATTTCCACCCAAGCACATGGGTTTTCGGGATTTACTTCGCACATGCCGTTTCTGCTTCCTCCGCAAGGGCCGTTGATTAAGCTCTTTGCGCATTTCGTAATGGGGCATATACCTCCCGTATTTGCCAGCATACAATCGCCGCACATATGGCAGGCTTCCGAGAATTTTGTCAATCGTTCTATTTCGCCCAAAAACATGGTATTATTTGCCGGATATACCGCACTGTCCACCAAAGAAGAAACGGTCTGCACTCCGTCGCCGCAAGCCATGCAAACTATTGCTTCGTATCCTGAGTCCTTAAACTGTTTCAATTCTTTTTTCATTACAAGGTAGTTGCATGAATTTTGCGGAAGCAAAGTTGCCACAACTTCGATTCCATTTTGCTTTAATAATTCAGCCATAGCCTCTATTTCTTCGGCTCCGCCTGTTTTACATACGCTTGCACATTCACCGCAGCCGGTTATCAAAACTTTTTTTACACCCTCTAAATAAGATAATATCTCCGAGGTCGGTTTAGCTTGTGTAATAATCATTTTTTATTCGCTGCCTTTCTTTAAATAATACCGTTTTGTAGCTTACATCCCTTTATAACATGCTGAGCAAGCAGTGCCGTGGTAATCGGGCCTGTGCCGCCTCCGCAGCCCGGAGTTGCGCTGGTTATCATCATAGCCTTATCGGCACAGTCCTCACGGCAGTCGCCTGTTCGGATTTTCTTGCCGTTTTCGTCAAGTACAAAATTCTTGTTTTCGTCTTTCTTTTGTGCCATTGCCACATCAATAACTATCGCATCGTCTCTTATCATATCGGGAGTCAATAATCCGTAAACACCACAGCCCGTAATGACTATATCGCTCTTTATTGTGTAATCCTTAACGGACTTTGTGAATATATGGCAAATACTTACCGTGGCAAATTCGTTTGTCAGCATTATTGCCAAAGGCTTTCCGAAAACATTCGAATTATTTACTATGGTTACATCTTTGCCCTTAACATTGATATCGTAATACCTCAAAAGCTCCATAACCCCCTCAGCCGTGCAAGGGAAAAATCCTCTTTCGTCTTGTATCATAAGCTTGCCGAGGTTTGTCGGGTTAAGGGCATCAGGGTCTTTTTCGGGGGATATAATATATTTTATTTCATCCTCATTTATTTGAGGCGGAAGTGGCTTAAATATCAAAATCGAATGTATAAGCTTATCTTCGTTTGCCTGTTTGAGCCTAAGTACGAATTCATCTTGGCTTACATCGCCCGAAAATACAACGCTTTCCACTTCAATGCCGCTATTTGCCATTCTTGCGATTATGCTTTTTTCATAAGAAATGCTTCCCGGATCTTCTCCTATTCTGAATATGGCAAGGCGAGGGGTTATCCCTCTACTTTTCAGCATATCGGAATCTTCAAGAACTTTCTTCAGCATATTTTCGCTGACTTCTTTACCGCTTAACAGTTTTGCGCTCATATCAGCCTCCTTTATATCGTATTTAATACATCGGTATATATTTTGTCGCACCTTTTAACGGCGCTCTCCACCATGGGAAGGAGTTTATCCTTTACCGAGTTTACATACTTCTCATCATTCATCATATTAAGGTTGGTTACCACATTAAGCCAACCCATAGCCACCACGCTTCTTAAAAGCGCAATGCCGCACCCCACATCGGAAAGAGCCAAAAGTGAACCCTTAACAGCCAAAGCTTCGAATATTTCCACACATTCGCAAGCACTTTGTACTATTCGTATGGGGGTTTCGGTTGCCAATACCAAACAGCGCTGCAGTTCCTTTTCTTTATAAGCTTTTTCTTCGTCTGTTTCGCTCGGCAGTGCATATGCCTTGGAAAGGGGCAGAAAATTGAGCGCATCATCGTCCATCATATTGAGAAAACGTGCCTTATATAGTTCGGCATCTTTAATGATTTTTTGTATGTCCTCTTCATACATGGCATATTTTTTCTTGCCCGTTGTCAGATTACATACCATTCCGCCGAGAGCCACAGCCAATGCACCCGAAAGTGCTGCGGCACTGCCGCCTCCCGGCGTAGGGCTTTTGGAAAAAGCCCGATTGATAAATTCTTCGCATGTGTATTTAGAAAGACTCATTATCTTCCCTCCGAAACAATATAAAATTCATTCTCAAATTCCTTCGGCAAATACACTGACTCTTTTTTAGAACAAACCGTATATCTTTCCGTTGGAGTCAACATCTATTCTTTCTGCCGCAGGCACTTTCGGAAGTCCCGGCATTGTCATTATATCTCCCGTTAGAGCAACGATAAATCCTGCCCCCGCCGAGAGTTTTACATCTCTTACCGAAATTCTGAAGCCTGTCGGTCTGCCGAGTATTTTTTCGTTATCCGTAAGTGAGTACGGTGTTTTTGCAATACATACGGGAATATTGTCGTAGCCGAGTCTTGTCAAATTCGCAATTTCCCTCTTAGCGCTGTCCGAAAAATCAACTCCATCTGCGCCGTAAATCTTTGTGGCTACTGCCTTGATTTTTTCATCAATGGGCATATCCGATTCGTATGCAAAGTGAAGTTCGCTGGGAATATCGCACAACTTAACAACTTCTTCAGCCAGCTCTATACCGCCGTTTCCGCCTTTTTCCCAAACTTCCGACAGCTTAACATTAACGCCCAATTCGGCACATTTGTCGCTGACGAGTTTGATTTCGGCATCTGTATCCGTAACATATTTGTTAATGGCAACAACAGCCGGAATACCGAATACTTCCTTAATGTTTTCCACATGTTTGAGAAGATTCGGAATACCTTTTTCGAGTGCCTCCAAATTTTCTTTTTGCAAATCCGCATTGGAGACTCCGCCGTTATACTTCAATGCCTTGATAGTTGCCACTATAATTACCGCATCCGGCTTTAAGTTAGCAAGTCTACATTTAATATTAAGGAATTTTTCAGCTCCCAAATCTGCTCCGAAGCCTGCTTCCGTAACTACATAATCAGCAAAATGCATAGCCATTCTCGTTGCCAAAACAGAGTTGCAGCCGTGTGCTATATTCGCAAAAGGTCCGCCATGCACGAACGCAGGTGTTCCCTCCAATGTTTGTACGAGGTTAGGCTTTAATGCGTCTTTCAAAAGTGCTGCCATTGCACCTTGAGCTTTCAGCTGACCTGCCGTTACAGGCTCTCCCTTGGTATTGTAGCCGATAACTATTCTGGCAAGACGCTCTTTCAAATCATCTATTGATGTGGCAAGGCAGAATATTGCCATAATTTCGGAAGCTACGGTAATATCCCAATGATCCTCTCTTACGCAGCCTTGGTACTTTCCGCCAAGCCCGTCAACTGCATTTCGGAGTTGTCTGTCGTTCATATCCACAGCTCTGTGCCATGTAACTCTTCTCGGGTCAATGTCGAGTTCATTACCCTGGAAAATATGATTATCTATCATTGCGGCAAGTAAGTTGTTGGCTGCGCTTATAGCATGGAAATCTCCCGTAAAGTGAAGATTTATATCTTCCATAGGCACTACCTGAGCGTATCCTCCCCCTGCAGCACCGCCCTTGATTCCGAATACGGGTCCGAGAGAAGGTTCTCTTAATGCCACTATAACATTCTTGCCTATTTTAGAAAGTGCATCGGCAACACCTACGGTAGTTGTGCTTTTTCCCTCTCCTGCCGGTGTTGGGTTGATGGCAGTAACGAGAATCAGTTTAGCAGGATTGCCCGAACCTTTTGTGGTGGCCAAAAGATTGTAGTCAATCTTTGCTTTATATTTTCCGTAAAGTTCCAAATCGTCCTCGGTAAGACCGATTTTCTCTGCTACCTTTCTGATATCCAGTGGTGTGCACTCTTGTGCGATTTCAATATCCGATTTATAAGCCATAAGTATACCTCCGTTTGTGGTTTAATAATTGGAAGTGCACACTTTTTAAGTATGCAAATATTGTTATTGCAAAATGTAGAAATTAAGTCTATTCTTCCATACATTTCTCATTATAATAT
>CAZXWI010000057.1:0-9971 GCA_964644555.1 uncultured Lachnospiraceae bacterium
ATATAGTAATGGGTATATTTTACCTTATAAAATAAATTATGTCAAGGAAATTACTTATTTTTACATTTTTAAGTATCAAAACGAAATACTTTTATATTTTCCCTGTCGATTATATTGATTTAAACTGAATATATTGATATTTTTCCAATCAGCCGCCGCCTACAGGTGGGAAAATAGCAAGGACATCACCATCTGACACTTTTGTTTCGGAGGTTGAATGAAAACCATTTACCAAGAATATAGAAATCTCGTTGTAATCTATTCCCAATTCTTCGGCAACATCGGCTGTCGTTTGTATTCCGATAGGCTCTAAATACACAATTTTATCTCGGTTTTCCCGAAATGTAGCAAATAATCTGACTTCTATCATAAAAACTCCCGATTTATTTATAATAAACTTTACGGACAATTATATATTGCCCGTAAAGTGAAAATTTATTACATTGAAATATATTCTTCGAGTCCGAGTCGTTTTAATGTGTCATCAGTCGGGAATGCATTTACCCAGCCTCTTGCTTCGTAATACATAGGAAGTGTAACATCGAGTCGGCTGACCATGCCTTTGCTCGGTCCTTCGGGAATAGGTTCTTCCAAAAGACGTTTGGGAAGTCTGTCGTCCTCGGGTTTCATGCCTGCAATCTTATTGAATACTCGCTCAATATTGTAGATGCGTTCACCGATTTCAAGCACTTCTTCCGATGTGTAATTTGTACCGGTTGCTGCATTTAAAAGTGCAGTGTATTGATCCGCCCCAAGTGCGAAAGATGTAAATAAGCAGTTGCCCATTGAGTCGATAACAGCTGTCAAATCCTGGAATGTTTTTGCCCATGATGCTTTGTCATCTATAACAGTTCTGTCAAGCTGCTGCGGAAGTCCCAAAACTTCGGGCGAAATCATATAACCTCTTACATGGCATCCGCCACGGTTGCTGGTTGCGTATGTGATACCTATACCCTGAATACCTCTGGCATCATATGCGGGCATTTCCTGTTTCTTTACGCTCATGGAGAATTCGGGATGGCCATAATGTTCGCAAAGACGATATGAACCGTCTGCCATAAGTTTGGCAAGATCACTTGCTCCTTCACCCATTCGCTTAGTCCATTCTACGATTGCCTTTGAGTTACCCCATTCAAGAGGCATACCATCGCATTCTTCTTCTTTGATATATCCTTTTTCGTAAAGTTCCATAGCAGCTGCGATTGTGCAAGGTGTGCTGATTGCATCAAGACCGTATTCATTGCACCAATAGTTGGCTTCGTCAATAGCGTTAAGGTCATTTATACCACAGTTTCCGCCATATGCCCAAAGAGGTTCATATTCAGGACCTCCGCAAACATGACCATTTACATCAACCACACGAGCGCAAGCAATGGGGCAACGATGGCAAGCACCGTTTTTAACAAGGTATTTATCAACCAATGTTTCGCCCGATGTATCGTCTGCTTTTTCGTAATATGATTCCTGCCAGTTTTTAGTCGGGAACGATCCGATATTGTTTACAATATTTACCAAAACTGCCGTACCGTATGTGGGAAGACCTCCGCCTGTTACTCCATTTTCTTTTATAATGGAAAGGCACTCTTTATTGGCAGCCTTAAGAGCATCTTCGTCAAATACTTCTACATTTTTGGCACTTGCCGTAACTGTTATTGCTTTTAATTTTTTGCTGCCCATAACAGCGCCGACACCGCTTCTGCCTGCGGCTCTGTCTTTATCATTCATAATGGCAGCCAAGAGAGCTTGTTTTTCACCTGCCGGACCTATATTAAGTACGGAACAGCCTTCGTGAACTTTCTTTAATTCTTCATCAATTTTTTCACTCATCTGACCGACATATGCCGAAGCGTCCAAAAGTTCTATTTTGTCATCAACGATGTTAATATATGTCCAGTCTTTAGCCTGACCTTCTACAACAATCGCATCCCAACCTGCGTATTTGAGCTTAGCACCCCAGATTCCGCCTGAGTTAGAGCTTGCTATCATTCCTGTCAACGGAGATTTGGTTACAACCATGTATCTGCCTGATGAAGGTGATTTCGTACCGGTCATAGGACCTGTAATATAAATAAGTTTGTTTTCTTTGGATAATGGGTCTACGCTTGCAACTCCCTCATCCAATAACATTTTCGTTCCAAGACCTCTTCCCCCGATATACTTTTTAGCATCATCAAGGTTGAGTGCCTCAACTTTAATCTCGCCGGTATCCAAATTGATCCTTGCGATTTTTCCACAATATGCTGTTTTGCTCATAAAAAATACCTCCTTTTAAAAAAATTCAATCGCAACATTGTGTGGTTGAATCCTTTCCAAATACGGGAGGCATTAAATTAACGGTTAATACCCATAGGCTTTTCTCCTATAGAAAAGCTCGGATTCATATTTATCTTCTATATATATTTTACCATATAAAAAACACAGTATTCCATTCTAAAATGAGTCGCAAGCCCCAATTAAAGCGGATTTTAATCGTTTTTTCATGCAAATTACTGATTTTGTATGTTAAATTTAACATAATAATTTGAAACTTTAATGATTTATATAATTTTATTTTGCAGATTTTACTTACAAAAAAAAGAGAGCATAATGCTCTCTTTATAAGCTATTAGTCTGTTGTGTAAGGAATAAGTGCGATATTTCTTGCAATTTTGATTGCACTTGTTACCTGTCTTTGATGTTTTGCACATGTACCTGTAGCTCTTCTCGGTAAAATTTTATAACGTTCTGAAACATATTTTCTTAAAAGAGCAACATCTTTATAGTCTACATGATCAATTTTATTTTCGCAGAAGTAGCAAACTTTCTTTCTGCGTCTGAAATCATTTTTCGGATAATCTTTCTTTTCCGGTGCTGACATTGTTTTGCTTCCTTTCTATATTCTAAAACGGAAGATCCAAATCTATTTCTTCGAATCCATCCATTGGTATACCGAATTGTTCATCCGGCTGCGACGCACTTTTATAAGGTGTATCCTGTCTGTTTGATGAAAAAGAATTCAAGAATTGTATTTCGTCGGCAACAACTTCGGTAACATAGCGTCTGCTTCCGTCATTTGCATCGTAACTTCTCGTTTGGATTCTTCCTACGATAGCTACCATACTGCCTTTTGACAAATATTTTTCGCATAATTCAGCTTGTTTTCTCCAAACCACGACAGGAATGAAGTCAGCCTCTTTTTCACCATCTTTATTCTTAAATGTACGATCAACAGCGAGAGTAAAATTCGCAACAGCTGTATTACCCTGGAAATATTTTACATCAGGGTCCTTTGTCAATCGTCCGATTAATACCACTTTATTCATAATACGGACCTACTATTTTTCAAGTTTAACATAAATGCCTCTGAGGATGTTCTCTGTGATTCTGTAAATGTGGTTTAAGTTCTCAAGAACACTCGGCTCAGCATCAAAAGTAACGAGTGTAAAATAACCCTCGCTCATTTTGTTAATTTCGTAAGCAAGCTTCTTCTTACCCATTTTATCTGTAGCTTTTACTTCACCTGCTGCTGAAATAATATCATGAACTTTAGCGATTTCGTTATCGAGTTCTTCTTCTGTAGCATTAGGATTTACAATAAACAGAGTTTCGTATGAAGTCATGCATTTCACCTCCTTTTGGACTATTGGGGGTTATACCCCAAGGATACAGCTTATATTAACACATAAAACATTCGGAATCAAGTAAAATGAATTTTTTATTTAATTTATTTCGCAAATTTTAACAAATCTGACATGATCCTCCCAAACACCGTTTATCCGCATATATTTTTCGGCTATTCCTTCCCGTTTTAAGCCCAATTTTTCACACACATTCAAGGACTTTGTATTCCTCGGCAATACATACACTTCTATTCTATGCATTTTGAAATCAGAAAACATCATTTCGATTATATTTTCCAAAGCTTCATGCATATATCCATGACCTTGGTAGTCTTTATCAAGTTTATATCCCAAAGTGCAAAATGATGCATTTCCACCTATTATTCCGAAAACAGACACCTTACCAATCAGATCCCCGCTTAATGAATGATATATCCAAAAATCAAGTGAAGTACCTATTTTTCGGTTATAAGCTTCATCTCTGATTATATATCGGTGGAAATCTTTAGTGTAATAGTCTTCCGATTTCGTATCTTCCCACGGTGCGAAATGCTCTTTATTTCGTTTATGAAAACGCAATATGTCATTTACCATTGCGTATGTGCTTGTTGTTAAAAGAAGTCGCTTAGTTTGTATATAGAATTGTTTCATAATCTGATTATATCACATCTTGGTATTGCTGTATTCATAAAATACAAATTCGAAATTTATTGATTAATTCTAATTACTGCATAAAAAACGAAAGCAAGAGCTATCCCTTGCTTTCGAATTTTTAAAAATATTACATCTACTTGTCTTCCGATGCTACAGCCAATTCTTCTGTGGCATTATCTTCGTCTTTCTTTTTCTTTCCGCCTTTTTGCCATGCGTGCATAGCAAGTGAGATTGCGATAACACCGTAAGTAATAAACATACGAATGTATTCGCTTATTGCCGGATCTCCGAAGACTTTTGTAGCTGCCAAAGGAGCAACAACAAACAATGTATGGAACAAGATAACTCCGATTACAGCCTGTTTGTTTGTGGCTTTCTGAACATTGGCACCGCCTACGAGGATTGCAGCAACTGCGTAAAGACCAACGTTTGACTGTTGCTGAACTGTGTTGAATGTACCTAAGTTCTGAAGGAAGATTATCTGACCCCATGCAGCAAGTACTGTAGAAATGCATGTAGCGATAATACGAATTTTATCAACATTGATACCTGCTGATGTTGCAACTTCTCTGCTCTGCCCTACAGTACGCATATTCTGACCCAAACGAGTGCTGAATATCCATGTATTAAAGAAGCAGAATACCAAAATTACCGCATATGTGCAAGCCGGAAGTCTTACAGCGTTGAAGATAAACTGTGTTGTTTTTACAAATGTAAGAGCAAACAGAACTACCGAGCAAGCTACCATCAAAATGTATTTGTTGAATTCCTTTGATTTTGCTTTGGGCTTTCTTAGTACAAACATTACAGCAGCATATATAACAACCAAAATTGCACCTATCTGGATAGCATCGGTTAATACTACTTTTGTGCCACCAAGCATTTCGTTGAGGAATGGAATTTGTTTTGCTGCTACGGCAATAACAATTCCCACAAAACCGAATATTGCTTTTTTGATAACATCGCCTTTATTGATGGTGTTACCTTTCTTTTTGTCATATGCGAAATTAATTAAAAGAGCAACCAACGAAATGATTGAACCTACCAATAACACGGACAAAAAGCTTACATCATCCAAAGAATATTTCAATGTTCCTGTTAAATCGAATGCGTTTCTTAATCCGAATCCTCTTGGAAGAAGGTTGGGATCATCAAACGGAATAACACCACCGATTATGTAAAGAACAAACAAACGATACAAACCATCTGCAAAGAATCCGAGGATCAAACCTGCAATCATTTCTGCACCTTTTGTGTGGTTGTAGAGTTTACCGAGGAGCCATCCGAAGAAGATTGCCATAGGAGTGCTTAATACAACACATAATAAGAGTCCTTGAACTCCCGTAAAGCCCCAATGGACAACCCAGAACATAGCGATCTGAGCAGCCATAGCGCCTACAACGATACCGAAGTTCATTCCGAGACCTGCAAGGCAAGGAATGATAAGTGCCAAAACAAGACAAGTATTTCTGCCGAAACGGTTAAACACTTCACCTGCTACATAAGACAGGTTAGCATCTGCGATTACGATACATGCCAAACAAAGGAATACAAATAAGAATATTACTTTGTTATCAAATAAAAACTGACCTATATTACCAAACTTTTTCTGTTTATTCATCACTCGAAGCGCCTCCTTTAGCTTTAGTAAGGGCGTAGAGAATAACGCCGTTCTGAATAATCTGACGCATTGTATCAGAAATATCCGTACCTGCAAGCAAGTGGTTGGATACAGGCGGTGTTAAGATAAGTAATCCTTGGAATAAGAATGTACCTAAAATAACATGACTGATCTTAGCTCTTCCCGTGGTAGCACCACCGATAAGAATAGCGGCAACGCACTGGAAACCCATTGCAAGAGGTGAACTGTATGCCTGCAAGAAGCCGTAGCCCTGAGTATGTACGATAATTCCTATAGCACCAAGAACTGTTGAAAGAGCAATACCCTTTATACGCATCTGATTAACATTGATACCGTTTGCCTGAGCGAACTGCGGATTAACACCTACTGCCATGATAGCTTTACCTGTTTTTGTTTTGAAATACAAATGAACGAATAAGCACATCAAAAGCACAAAGATGATGATACCCGTAGGAATGTAAATTCCGCTTTCACCACCGATGTAGAATCCCCATGCATTGTTTAATAAGCTGCCGAAACTGCTCTCCATGCTAACCTGGTTACGAACACCTACACCACCGAGAGGCCAAATGATTTCACCGCTTTTGAACGGAGCTTTAAACCAAAGTATACACATAAGGTAGATTATAGAATAACCGATGTATGTGGTAACGGTCATTTCAGAACCTTTAACGGCATTTAATACTTTACCATAAGCAATTCCCACAAACCATGCAAGAACTGCCGAAACAACAACGGCAAAGAAGAATGATGCCCAAGGACCGAGGTTGCCGCCTACTTTTCTGGCAATGTCGAATTCGATTGCCAACAAAGTTCCCAATAAACCGCATACGATACCGAGCGATATACCGAAGTTAGGACCAATACCGCAGTTGATTGACGGAATCATGGCAAGAACCATAATACCCCACATACCCCAATACTTAAGGATACTGCCGATATATGATGTTACATTAAGATCATTTACTACTGCGAGTAAAACGATAAATGCAAAGAATATACATATAATCAAGCGTGGTACGCCGATTTTATTAATAACACTTTTTACTTTACTCATTACCTTGAACCTCCATACCTGACATTGCAAGACCGAAATCAGCATCGGACGAATCAGGTTTCAAGATTCCGCTGATTTTACCATCCGAAACGATAGCAATACGATCACACAAACTGCGAAGTTCATTAAGTTCTGAACTTACCATAATAATAGTTAAGCCCTCTTCTCTGTTGAGTTTAACAAGCATTTCGAGAACGAGTTTCTTAGCACCGATATCGATACCTCTGGTAGGCTCTGATACTATAAGAAGTTTCGGATTCATTGTAAGGGCTCTTGCCAAACATACTTTCTGCTGGTTACCGCCTGACAAACGACCTGCATATTGGTCGGGACCCGTACATCTGATGTCGAGTTCCTTTATCATTTTCTCTGTATGTGCTTTAGCTGCCTTTGTATCATAAAGCTTTACTACACCGTAATTTTTAAGGAAACGATTTTCAATTTCCAAAGCAGTGAATACAACATTCTGCTCAATGGATTCGTCCAAAAGAAGTCCGATTCCTCGTCTATCTTCGGAAACGAATGAAATACCCTTTTTAAGAGCATCACCGAGTGTTTTCGGATTTATTATTTCGCCGTTGAATTCTATAGTACCACTTGTCGGGTAAAGCCCCATGATACCATTGGGAATACCGATTTTGCCCTGTCCTGCCAAACCGCCTATACCAATGATTTCACCTTTGTATACATCAAGGTCGATACCGCATACCTTTTCACCGGGCATGTCTACATAGTAATCACGAAGTTTGAGAAGTACATCTTCTTTGTTTACTTCATGTTCACCTGCATTATCAACAAGCTTTTCAACTTTACGACCGATCATCATTTCTGCGATTTCGGCACTTGTTGTATCTTTTGTTCTGAGAGAGTCAACAAATGTACCATCACGGAGAATTGTAATTCCGTCTGTTACTGCAATAACTTCGTCGATTCTGTGTGTAATGAAGATGATAGCAATGCCTTTTGATGCGATTACTCTCATAGTATCGAGAAGTCTGTCTGCTTCGCTTTCCGTAAGAACTGCTGTAGGTTCGTCAAAAATAAGTAATTTAACGCCTGTTTTATCAATTTCACGAGCAATTTCAACAAACTGCATATAGCCTACGGGGAGACCTTTTACCATTGTGTACTCATCGATTCCAAGACCGATGGTATCCAATGCTTTTCTGGCATCTTCAGCCATTTGTTTTTCATTAAGTCTTTCAAGTGATTTGCCGAAAACAGAACTTACTACAGTAGGTTCTGTGATTTCACGACCAAGCTTAATGTTTTCAACGATATTAAATCCCGGAATGAGCATGAATTCCTGATGAACCATACCGATACCGAGTTCCATTGCTTTTTGAGGGTTATTGATATCAACAACTTCGCCGTTGAATTCTATAGTACCCGTAAAGCCACCGGTATTATGGATAACCGGCATACCGAAAAGAATATTCATCAATGTGGATTTTCCTGCACCATTTTCACCCATGAGTGCATGAATTTCTCCGGGTGCAACCTTAAGATGTACATCTTTAAGCACCTTATTTCCGAAATATTCTTTGGAGATGTTTTCCATCTTCAAGATATATTGTTCTTCCATACTGTTACCTCTTTAGTAAATACTGAACAATCCCCACGGAATCGTTCATTGTGTAAATCTACCATTTTTCCATGGTGAATTACTCAGTATTCACCATTTTATTTTACATTTTTCCATTGTCTGCAATCAGCTAACATAAAAAAATTCCAGATGCACCCACTTTCAGTGGGCGCACCTGCATTTTTCAACTTTTGATCTGCTTATCTAAAACTTAGAAGTTGTAGAACGGGCAAAGAATCATGAAGAAGTTGTCGAGTTCGCCGTTTTCATCTGAGTAGTGTGTAATTGTTGTTGCATCATCGCCGATAGCTTTTAATTCAGCGAGTAAAGCAGTTTCATCACATTTTTCTGTGATATCACCTTCGATGTATTTGATAGCATATTCAACACCTGCTTCGATCATCATCATGTTGATGGGTACTTCCCATGTTGACATACGACCTGTGTTACCATATTCAGCAACTTTAGCTGTGATCTGGTCTAACATGTACTGTACATCGACTTCATGACCTTCTGTTGAGATGTTGAATGCTCCCGGATATCCGTGGTAAGGTGACGGGCAGCACTGCTGAGGATAGATAGCGCCGAGTTCAGCACACTGAAGAATGAGTGCCGGCTGCATACCGCAGTTTGTGCAGAAGAATGCTGTGTCTTTACCATATTTGTCAACATAAACTTTGATGTTTTCTGTAATCCAAGCCTGAGCACCTGCTGTACCTGCATCGCCTGATGGATCCGGAGCTGTAGCTTCTACGTATTCGATACCGTATTTAGCGCAGTTTTCTTTGAAGAGAGCCTGACGAGCTGAGATTGTAGCATAACCGAGGTGGCGTTCGAATGAAACATGTACGAATGTTTTAGCTCCCATTTTGTTAGCCTGTTCGATGATTGTTGTACCCATTGAGATTTCGTCAACGAGCATAACGATGTCTGCTGCTGCTGCGATAACTGCAGGATCTTCAGCTGCAACACCTGTGATAAAGAGAATATCATCACGTGTTTCTTTAACTTTGTTGATTGCTGCTGTTGCACCAGGAACTGCCTGTACGAAAACGATAGCTTTTACATCAGGATCAGCTGCCATGTTTGTAACTGTAGCAATTGTCTGCTCTGTTTCTGTTGAGAAGTTATCGGGATATGTAGCTGTAACGATCATATCGCCATATTTTTCTTTCATATTCTGAGCAGCCATGTACTCTTCTTCACCCTGTGAAACAGTACCGGTAACAATACCGATTTTGTATTCGGGTGCATTGCTTGAGCCGCCACCGCAAGCTGCGAAGCTAACTACTAAAGCAATTACAAGCAAAATGCTAACTAACTTTTTCATTTTACTTTCCTCCATTAAAATTAATTTTCGTCTTATGCCTTTCGATAACATAACCGATTTAATTATTTTACCCTAATTTGCTTTTTTTTTCAAGTATATAAAGA
>CAZXWI010000058.1:0-8698 GCA_964644555.1 uncultured Lachnospiraceae bacterium
ATTTATAGTCGTTGCACAAACACAAAATATGACAAAAGCGTCGGAAATTCTATTTCTTTCACAGCCTAATATCAGCAGAACAATAAATAATCTGGAAAGTGAATTGGATATTAAATTATTTGACAGAGTAAAAGGTAAACTTGTCCTAAACGAAAACGGCAAGCGGGTATACAAAAAAGCACAAAACATCATCAATGAAGTAAATCAAATAAAACAAATCACAGCACAAAACAGCGAGCAACCACCGCAAGTTATAATTGCAGGAGCGGGGGTTAGATATTTTGATTTTATTATTCCTTATTTGTTAAGACATTGTCCGAATTATACAATTCTCACAAACACAATAGCAGACAAAAATATTTTAAATAAAAAACTTTTAAGCGGAGAGTTGGACATAATTTTCGGAAGCCTCGAATTTGCCAAACAGCACAAAGATGTTTTGGAATACCGATATTTATTTACGGAAAATTTATGCGTTGCGGTTCCGAAAGCTCATAGGTTCGCAAAACGCTCTTCGGTATCAGTTGAAGATTTAAACGGTGAACATTTTATTCGTTCATCGAATGTAGAATCCGAGATATCAAATAAATTTTTGGACGAAAACAATATTGAAACAATAACCGATTTCCAAACAGATCAGCCAATCAGTGGAAACAAATTTGTGCACAGCAATGCTTTGGTATTTGATACTATCATTTGCAAATATTTTAATAATGCAAAAAGCTCCAAAGTTTATATTCCCGTTGACTGCGATGACTTGCGTTATGATTCATACCTTCTGTATAAAAAAGAAAACAAAGACAAAGTTATGCCGATAATAACTCATATGGAAAATCTTTTCAAAATATTCAGATAACATTTCGAATACCTAAAAAGATAATTGCTGAAAATCTTCATATCATGCCGATCGAAATAAACCTGATTTTACTCTCAGACGAAAATGCTACATCAGGAAGAATCAAAACAAACATACCGCACATCTTTACTCGGACAGTGCTCCTAATAAAGGCAAAAACCGATAGATTATTTTCGAATTTTCCGCTACCGAGTTGACTTATATTGAAAAAACTATACTTTTGGCGTATTTTATGTTGAAATATCAATACATTTTAGCTGTTTTTATATTGAAAAAACGGTACTTTGAAAATTGTAAACCTCTATCAATGATTTATGATGAGCAAATACCAACCAAATTATACCCCAGTATGTAAAACAAGCCGACAACCATGTATTGTCGGCTTGAAAAAACTAAATTAAAACTTAACCGCCCTCTTAATCGGAACATACAAAAGGAATGTAACAAGAGCATTGATTCCCGATTTGAGTGCATTAAACGGAATGAATACAGGAAGGAGCATACTAAAGACTACCTCACGGCTAACCCCCATAAAAAGAGGAGTAATAAAAAGGTTTGAGGGAATCATTATAAGTGTCATACAAATCACTCCGCATATCAGCGAAATTATAAGCCTTGATGTGCTTTTTTCTTTGTTTTTGCCATACACAAGCCTTGTACCTATAACGAATGCTCCTGTTGAAATAAAGTGCATTATAATGCCGTAAAGTCCACTTGATGATGAAACTGTAATGCCTTGAATGAAACAGGATAATAAAGTAATGATAAGACCGCTTTTCATATCAAGCATTAAAGAACCGAATAAAATCGGTACATCCATGGCATCATATTCCAAGAAAGGTGCTGCGACAAAAAGCGGAAAGCGCAAAAACGGAATGTACAAAAGCACTATAGAAAGCGCCGTGAATAATGATGCGAGTACGAGTTTTTTTGTTTTGTCCATAATATATCTCCTTTATATTTACTTCTAAAGAGCAATTATCATATCCCATGTTTCCCGTATATGCAGTGTGGTGCAATTAAGTAAGGCCTGTAAAGATTTTGCCTTCGTTTTTTTTAACGGTTAAAGTCTGCATTAATTTATTAAGCAAGCTTATATTTTTTCCGTTAGTTTGCTATGCGGTAGTTTCCTAACGAACATTCGAGATTTATTCTAAATCTCTCATTTGACAAACTCCGTTTGCCTTAAAGTCTGCGTATTAATTAATTTATTAAGCAAGCTTATAAATTAATTAATACTTGACTTTAACCGTTAGAAAAAAAATAAACCACTCTGAGTTCAGAGCGGTTGATTTCAAAAGATATGATATCCTCTTTCATCCGGACTCTTCGAAAAACGAATCACCGTCGGTACCGGAATCTCACCGGTTCAGCTTACGCTCGCGGACTATACCGCCGATTGGGAATTTCACCCTACCCTGAAGATATTTATATTATAACATATTTTGGATTTTGAATGTGAAATTTGCGCAAATTTTCGCCTTTATTTTTCGATTTCTTTCTCTATTTCAAGGCCACTTTCCAAAAGCCCGTCATTTACGAGGGCGTTTTTGAATGCTTCTATCTCGCTTGTGATATCTATGGCATCGTAATCGTACAAATCATCATAAAGTTCATAGAATGCTTTTGTGATGGTACCAAGGGACTCTTCTATCTTGTTTTTTATGGCAATTGTGTTTTCGGTTTCAATGCCTATTCTGTCAAGCTCGGCATATTTGGCGATGAGCTTTTCGGTTGTGGGAAGATAGTATGACATAAACTTTTTCGTTTTCTTTAAATGCTCCTTATTTTCCACGGTGGCATTGTAGATATTAAGCGTTATTTTTTCCAACTCGTCTATTTTTGCCGACATGGATTCTCCGGGAATATCGTCATTGGCTTTACGAATCCTTCTTATGTATGCCATGGTTTCGGCATAGATGTTATCGGCTGTGTCCGAAGATGGAACATATTCTCTTTCTTTGAGCGTTACCTTGCTCGGTGGTACATAGGATTTTAAATCGTCTTCGTATTTATAATCGGATTTATTGCTGTTATCAATTTTATTTGCAGTGTATTTATCGCTGCGGTACATTGTTTTATCATCGTATTTACGAGTTACGGGCTTTGGCTCGGAATAAACTATGGTTCTCAAATCGGGAATGATGACATTATTATCAAAGAGATATTGTAAATCTACCTGAACCTTGGAAACCGGCAAATTCATGAAATAAGCGACTTCATCGATGGTGAATGAATCCCTTGATTTCAGCAATTTGTAGTAGCGGTAGGCATTATCCTTGGCTCTTTTGTTTGATTTTCTTTTTAAAATCAAATATGTTATGAAAATAACCCAAAGCAGGCCTCCGGTAAGTCGAGAGCTCAAAAAAGCGATATTAAACCATAAAAACAACTTCCAACCGTGCATAGCACCGGGCTTTAGGTTAGAATAGATTTCATCGTTAAATTCGCTGACCACTATATTATTAAAATCATAAGTTCTTTTCTTACTACTCATTTTTTACTCCGTATGTATTTATTTAAGTATACCACATTCGGAGGGGATTTGTTTATTAAATGAGGATTAATATTTGCCATATAAAAAATATGCAGTTTTAAACTGCATATTTTAATATCCGAAATATTCTTTAGCACTTGCTATCATATTCTGAGGATCCGCATTAAAAGGACATCTCGTAACGCAATCCGAACAATTCACACAGTCCGAAGCGTGTTTATCGAGGGTTTTGTAGTGATCAAGTGCATCGGTATCTCCCATTTGAGCCAAATCTTTGTACTTATTTACCATGGCAATTTCTATGCCGGCACTGCAGGGCTGGCAATGGTCGCAATATATACAGCTGCCTTTCATATTCTCGGCTTGCACACTTCCGATTACCGAATAATCTTTTTCTTCATTTGATGCATCGTAATACCCCAAAAGATCTTTCATTTGCGATAAGCTCTCCGGACCCGGAACGCATGAAAGAATACCCGGACGATCCAAATTATATTTTATGCATTGGTAGGGAGTCAGCTTTATGCCGAGGGGAGAACTTTTTTCATCCAAAAGCTTGCCGCCTAAGAATGTTTTCATTGTGGTAATACCGACACCCTCTTTTTCACAGCGGTTGAATAATTCACGTCTGTCAAGGCGTAAAACAAGCTTTCCATTCTCAACATCAAAGTCATCCGCAGGGCTGTGGCTGAACATAAAGAGATCGAACACTCCCATATCCAAAAGCTTGTTGCACATCTTTACACTGTGAGAAGAAAATCCCAAATGATGGATAACTCCCTCATCTTTAAGCTTTAGCATATAATCCCATATTCCACCGGGTTTTAATACTTCGTTAAGATCGCTTTCTTCGTCCACATTCGATATAAATGCAACATCCAAATAATCGGTATCAAGCATTTTAAGGTCGTTTTCAGTTTCCTTTTTTGCTATTTCAACATCTCGGTTTTTAGTGTATTGGTCGTTGGGATAATATACACCCATGTGGGATTGCAAAAACAAGTCTTTTCGCCTCGGTTTTATAGCTTCGCACATCGCTTTGAACGCTTCCTGCCTGTGGCAAAGAAAGTCCACAAGATTTACACCTTTATCGAACGCATAGGTGAAATGCTCTACAATGTCATCATAGCTCATCATATATGTAAAACTTGTGCCTATACCGAGTGTGCTTATCATCTCATTGCCATGCGGCAGTTTTCTGTATTCCATTAAACTCTCTCCTTTTATTTTTATAAACAAATTAAGTAATACACTCCGCATAAAACGAAGGTATTACTTAATTATAATCGAAATTATCCCTTATATGTACGAGCGAATTCCTGAATTGCCATAATATTTTCAGCTTTGGCATCATTCATGTAGCTCATCATTTTGTTTTGTCCCAAAATAAGACCGCCGTCACGACCGACTTCATCAACAAGGCGTTTTGCAAAATCAATACATTCTTCTTTTGATTTGCCGCCGAGGTAGTCCGTTGTCATACCGCCTGATATAGCAATATTCGGGAGTATTTTACGCATATCAAAAGCGCTGTCCTGCTCTATCTGCACACAGATTACGCCTTTTGGCACATCTTCAAAATATTCATGGAAACGAGCAAATGTAGCTTCGCTGAAAATATTAAGAAGTCTGTTAGATTCTATACATTTATCGATTATCGGGCGTAAATACGGATAGTATAAATCTCCGAACTGTTTGGGCGATAAAATGCTGTGAGCCAAAAGTCCGATTCCTGCTCCGAAAACATATGTTTCATCCATAGGTGAATCAAATGACTTCAAGCAAGCATCATATCCTGTGATGGGCATTAATGCTTCACAAGCATCTTTTAATTGGCTGTAGCGACGTCTTAAGTCGATACTTGTTTCTTTCATACCTCTTAAATAGTTAAAGAAGAATTCGAAAGGAATCAAGCAACCCGAAGCAGATCTTCTGGGGATACCGTAAACATTTACGAATTGATCGTCATGTCTTGAGGCAAACTCTCTGAATTTCTTATATTCAACTGCTGCCTTGTACATATTGTCGTAATTAAGTGCTCTTGCCTTTCTCGGAAGAATTGTTTCCCAAATGAATTTAACCGGATTTTCGGTAAATTTCGGGAAATCATCGGCATTCATAAACACATGGTCATCCATATTAAGGTAACCTGTTACTTCATCATAAACATAGTAGTTTGCATCAACTGCTTCAGTAACCAAGAACGGGTTACGAGTAATTTCACCGATATATGTATCGAAATCATATTTTTCATGGAAGCTGCATAAATCTTTGAAGAAGAGATCATAATCATATAATGATTCCGTCAATTTATGACCTTCGTGCAAAATGATATATGTCCAATAGTTGGAACCTGTGGGGATACGATCCGTTTTTTCGAAGCGTATTGCGTCCTGTAATAATTTTTTTCTTTCCTGTAATGTCATCATTCGGCTCCTTTTTAGTATTGATATAATGTGCTCATAAGTCCGAAAAGAAAACCTTCTCTTTCTTCTTCGGGAACAAAATCAAGACTTTCTTTTACTTTTTCCCATCCTTCGGGATATGTGTTGATTAAAATTTCATTTTCCATAAGTATAGCTCCTTAAACCTTAAGCACTCTACAGTGAGAATGTTTTATATATAAACCCCATAAGGACTTTCATTCTATCTTCTTCGGGAACATAGTCCATGTGTTTTATTATCTCCTGAGGTCCTTGAGGGTATTTTGTAATATCTACCGACATATCATGCCTCCTTACTAATTGACTTCGTATTCTTTAACAAAGTCCGATACCGCTTTAAGATTTTCGCTTGTCATATCGTATCTGTATGCGGTCATTTTGTTAGGCCCTAATACAAGACCGCCATCAGTGCCAAGTTCATCGATGGCTTTTTTAGCCATTTCAACGCACTGCTGAGGTGTTCCTTGCCCCATAACATCTGTTTTAAGACCGCCGAAAATACCGATATTCGGAAGTTTCTTTCTGATTTCGAACGGATCATCTGTTTCAACTTCGACTATCATCGTTCCTTTGGGGTATTCGTTTAAGAATTCACCGATTCCTGCTCTGAATGCCCAGTCGCCTTCAACCGTACCTCGTAAAGTCTTTTTCTTTTCAACACAAAGGTCGATTTGCTTTCTCCACGGGTTAATGATAAGTTTTTCCACCTGTTTTGGATTTAAAATGGTGTGTGCAAGAGAGCTTAAGAATACATCGTAGTAGCAGTCCGTGCCTACACCCATGCCCGGCTCGATGGTGTCGAGAAGAGCTTTTTTCTGCTGATACGATTCTTCGTCCTTGTATTCACAAAGTTCGTATACTTTTTCTTTGTGTCTTCTTAAGTCCATGGACAAGCCTTTAATGCCTCTGTATTGATTAAAAAGCATACCAACATAGCAATCTGCGTAGAATATAGGACCGGATTTGCTGTAAAGAATGCCGTATTTTTCGTTAATCTCATCAGCCTTTTTAGATGCCTCTATAAAGCGCATTTCTTCTTTTACAGCTTCGGCAAATTGCTCCGGAGTGAATTTTTTTGCATTCGGGTACATATTAAAGATTACTTTTTCCCAAATGACTTTCATTTCGTCCTCTTTAAGAGCATCGTAATCATCGATTGTCAAAACATCTTCATAACTTACATTTGTATTTGAGCCGACTCCGCCGTCCTCACCATTGACTCCGTAGCCGTTACTCGTGCCACCGAGGGCATCCATATGGTTAAAATAGAATCTGAAAGCACCGTTTGCAATATCGAAATCATATTTCTTATTTAAGTTTTCGTAAGCTATAAGTGTTTTCTCATAGTCTTTTGCGACTTCTGCTGTTTCATAGCCCGAATCAAGAGCCATCCAACCTGTCATAATAAACGGGTCGAATAATACACGTTTGGGCTTATTCCAAAGCATGCTGTCACGGAAAAGCTGAAGTCTTTCATTGTATTTTTCGTTACTCATTTTAACTCTCCATATGTGCGATGAACCGGAAAGAATCCATCGCACATTTTTATTTAGTTATTTACTTTCTTTTTATTCAATGCACCGAAAATTATCCATAAGAGTGCAGCCAAACCTATGCCTATTCCACCGAAGAGGACCGTGCTGGGATCTGAAATTACCGCTGAAACCAAAAGTGCAACATTGATTAAGGTGTAAACGATAATTGTGAACCAATACATAGGTACTTTGTAAGGTCTTTCGAGATTAGGTTCTCTCTTTCTCATGATAGGTACAGCAACAACGCAAAGTACATTTGTTAAGTTATTGATAAATACGCTGAGAACGGTAAGACCTTGCAAACCGCTGAAAACAACGAATAAGATACCTAAACCGACCTGTGTGCAAATAGGACCGAGAGGAATATTGTTTTTGTTCGTTTTACCGAAAACTTCGGGGAAACGTCCGCTGGTGGCAATAACAGCCTGCTGACGAGTTGTTGAAAGAACGGATGAGTTAAACGAGCCGAATACAGAAACCAAAATACACAATGTAACCAAGAGTCCGCCGAAGCTGAAAAGCTCTGTGGCAGCAGCTGTACCTGTGTAAAGGTCGCCGTTTGCAACCATGTTAGTAATAGTTTCGATAGGAAGAACTCTGTATATTGCAAAGTTAAACAATACATAAAGAACTGTAACCATAACAACGCTTAAAATAATCGACTTCGGAATATCTTTTGCAGGGTCTTTCATTTCGTTGCTAAGAGGAATAACACAGTTCCAACCTGTATATGCCCAAAGTGTAGCATTGACACCGAGAGCTATCATGGTGAGAGTTACACCGTTTCCCATTTCATCGGCAACGAGAGATAAATCGGGTTTTACTCCTCCGAAGAATAAACCGCCGCCTAAGATAAGAAGAAGCGGAATGAATTTAAGCACTGTGGTGAGTTTAGCTGTGTTGGCATTGGATTTGGCATCTCTTAAATTAAGCAAACCTACTATTATGATAAGAGCGATAGCTCCAAGCTTTACACCCAAATCGGAAAGCCCGAACTGCGTTTTATATGCTGTCATGAATGCCAAAGCAAATGAAGCGGTAGCTGCAGGAGAAGCAACGAAAATCGTTACTACATTCTGAGCATAACCGAAGAACGGGTGGAATGCTCTATTTAACCAAACGGGGATTCCACCGGGTTCTGTAATGGAAGTACCGAGTTCTGCCTGAGTAAAGCCTCCGAGAATGGATACGAATCCGCCGATTATCCAGCAAATGAGTGCCCAGCCGGGTTTCATGCCTACATACATAAGTGCAAGTGTTCCTAGGTAGAAGATACCCGATCCGACTATGATGTTAAACAAAATAGCGGAGGCGTCTGCTACGGTTAATTTTCTTTTGTCGTTCATAATTATTAAAACTCCTAAAT
>CAZXWI010000058.1:8708-9566 GCA_964644555.1 uncultured Lachnospiraceae bacterium
TATTAATTTTACCGCGGAATGCAAAAACTTAAATTTATCTTTGTTACATTCATAATTTTACTATTGACTTTGAATATTGTCCAATATATAATAAATATCAAATTAATATCAAAAATGATATCAACTTAGGAAACAGCCATGGAACTATCACAATTAGTACAATTTATTACCGTAGCAAAATATCTTAATATGCGCCAAGCCGCCGAAAAACTATATATGGCACAACCAAATATAAGCCGTGCCATAAAAAACCTTGAAGATGAATTGGGGGTTGCACTTTTCGAAAGGCAAAAAAAGCGCCTTATCTTAACCGACGCAGGCGAAGAATGTTTAAGTTTGGCTAAAAAGTGCGTTGAATGCGCACAGGAGATGAAAAAAATAGGAATAAAAGAAAATGTTTACGATATAAATATTGCAGGGCTGGGACTTACCTATTTTGAGATAATGGTACCGAGAATGAACATTTTAAGGCGTGAATACAACATTTTCACGCACACACTCTCTGACAGAACTCAAATGTATAACGACCTATTATCGGGTAAATACGATATGCTGATTGATACCGAAAATGAACATAACATATCAAACAAAGAAATAAAATGCGTAAAATTCATTACTGAAAATTTATGTGTTTCGGTGCCCTCCAAAAATCCGATATCAAAGAAGAAATCACTTACTCTGAACGAACTCAGAAATGAAAACTTTATTTTATCAACACATACCGAGGCACAATTTTCAAACGAACTGCTTCATAAGAGCAACATAAAAATAACCACTGAATACACAACAGACCAGCCGATAAGCGGAAACCGATTTATAGGCAGCGATGGACTTGTGTTTGATTCGATACTCAATAAA
>CAZXWI010000059.1:0-9375 GCA_964644555.1 uncultured Lachnospiraceae bacterium
ATTATATAATAGATTATGTATGTTTATATTTAAGGAGAAAAGATGTTTAAACCGTTTATGACTGACAAAACAAAAAATACAAAAGAAGATGTTGCAACCAACGAACTTATAGTTCCTTTGATTCCCACATCTTCACTCATAATCGGACCGTATGTGCCATCCACGATGGATCTTTATAAAGGCAAATATCTTTCTGCTGTTATGAGCGTTTCCGACACTACAAGGTTGGTGGTTCTTGCCGATAAAATCAACGATGCCGTAACGGATGTTACTTTATCCGACATCAGAAAGGTGGGTACGCTTTGCGATGTCAAGGGCATAATGAGATACACAAGGGATACTACCAGAGTAAGTACGGAGGGTAAAAGCAGGGTAATAATAAAAGATATTGTTTCCACCGAACCGATACTCATGGCTAAAGTTGAGATTATTGATTATACTAAAGTTCAATATACTACAGAAGATTTTGCACTACTTTCGCTTCTTAAAGAAAAGTATTATGCATTATTGGGAATTTTGGGTAAATACGACGAAGAAAAGGAATCGAAACTTGAAACCAAATTGCCCGATGACGGTTGCGATTATGTAATGGCATTTGCGCCACTCTCATCCGATGAGTTTTACAATGTTTTGGAATGCACCGATGTAAAGGCTCGTTTGATGATGATGAGCGAGTATGTGGATTTAGCCCTGCGAACGGCACAGCTGGAAGTGGACTTGGAATCCAGAATTGCCACGAATTTTGCCGAAGAGCAAAAGGCTCGTTACTTAAGGGAGAAAAAAGAGCTTATCGACCGTGAGCTTAACGGAGATGAAGATATCATCTCAAAATACCGTAAAGGTATTGAAGAACTTCCCATAGATGAAGAATATAAAGTAAGGCTCACAAAAGAACTCAACCGCCTTGAAGGCACTCCGCTAAGCTCTCAAGAAGCATCTGTCGGAATAGCGTACTTTGACTGCGTATTGGACCTGCCGTGGAACAAAGAAACCGATACGGATTTTGATATAGTAAAAGCAGAGGAAATATTAAACGAAGATCACTACGGTCTTGAAAAAGTTAAGGAGCGAATCAGCGAATATTTGGCTGTGTTAAAGCTTACCGGTTCAATGAGAAGCCCGATTCTGTGTCTGGCAGGACCTCCGGGGGTTGGTAAAACATCTATTGCAAAGAGCATTGCAAGAGCCACCGGAAGAAAATATACAAGACTTGCTCTCGGCGGAATGCATGACGAAGCCGAAATCAGAGGACACCGTAAAACCTATGTGGGTGCTATGCCGGGTAGGATTATAACAGGTCTAAGGCAGGTAAGAAGCACCAATACGGTATTTTTGCTTGATGAAATAGACAAATTGGCAAAGGATTACAAAGGTGATCCGGCAAGTGCTCTTTTGGAAGTATTGGACCCTGAGCAGAACTCCACATTTATGGATAATTATGTAGAGATTCCCTTTGATTTATCGAATGTAATGTTTGTAACCACTGCTAACTCCCTCGGCGATATCCCCGAAGCCCTTTTGGACAGACTCGAAGTTATTGAGCTTGACGGATATTTGCCCGATGAAAAGCTTGAGATAGCAAAACGCCATTTGGTCAAAAAACAGATGGAGCTTAACGGTGTAAGCGAAGAGAATATTGCCTTTACAGACGAAATCCTCAACGAAATCATCAATAATTACACCAAAGAAGCCGGTGTCCGTCAGTTGGAACGCTGCATAGCGTCGCTTTGCAGAAAGGCTGCAAAGAAGCTTTTAACCGATAACGAAGCACTTAGCCTCGATACAGATATGCTTCGTGAGTACTTGGGAGCTAAGGTAAACAGCTACGATATTGCCTCCGATGAAGAATTAACAGGTGTAGTCAACGGACTTGCTTGGACATCTGTCGGAGGATGCACTCTTCAGATAGAGGCTTCCTATTCCGACGGCAGCGGCAAGCTCGAATTAACAGGGCAGCTTGGTGATGTAATGAAAGAAAGCGTAAAAGCCGCAATAGGATATTTGAAAGCCAACAGCGACAGATACGGCATTGATAAAAAGTTCTGGGATGAAAAGGATATACATATCCATGTGCCGGAAGGTGCGGTTCCAAAAGACGGCCCAAGCGCCGGTGTTACCATGGCAACTGCACTCTACAGCATTGCAACAAATAAGCCCATAAGCCAAAAACTTGCCATGACAGGTGAAATCACCTTAACAGGCAGAGTCTTGGCAATAGGTGGCTTAAGAGAGAAACTCCTTGCTGCGGCGAGAGCTAAGATAGATAGGGTAATTATTCCGAAACAAAACGAAAAAGATTTGGTAGATGTTCCCGATAAATACAAAGAACTTCTTCAAATATCATTTGCCGAAAGAATAGATGATGTTTACGAGTTCGTTTTCGGAGAAAAAATATGTTAAAAGTAACAAGTGCCGAAATAGCACTCAGTGCGGCAGCATTAAAACAATTTCCCAAAGACAAGCGCTATGAAATAGTGCTTGTGGGAAAGAGCAATGTGGGAAAATCGTCGTTTATAAATGCGGTGATAGGAAGAAATGCACTTGCCAGAACTTCATCATCTCCGGGTAAAACGCAGACCGCAAATTTTTATTTGATAAACAAAGATTTTTATTTTGTGGATATGCCCGGATACGGATACGCAAAAACATCAAAGCAAGTTAAAGACAATTTCGTGCCTTTGATAGAAACTTATCTTAAAAACAGAAATACCGATTTTACCGTATTCCATTTGCTTGATTATCGACATCCGCCGACACAGGAGGATATACGAATGAGAAAGGTGATAACATCAAACGGAATCATTCCGGTAAGCGTTTTTACAAAAGAAGATAAGCTCAAAAGAAATGAGCGTGCAAAACTCTTTAATACCATAACCGAAACTTTGGGAATCGGCGAAGACGAAGCGGTATTTGAGTTCAGCACGATAAAGAAACCATTAATAGAAGAAATGCAAGAATTTATAGGAGATTTAATATGCTCGATATCAGAAGAATAAGACAGAATCCTGAAGAAGTACAGGAATTATTAAACAGACGCGGTGATATATGCTTAACTCCCGTATTGGAAGCCGATGAAAAAAGAAGAAATCTTGTAACAAAGGCAGAACAGCTTAAGGCAAAACAAAACGAAGATTCAAAGAAGATACCTCTTTTAAAGAAAGAAGGTAAAGACACTACAGCTCTCATGGCTGAAATGAAAGAACTTTCCGAAAGCGTTAAAAAGCTTAATGAAGAGATAGCACTGGCAGATGAAACATTAAATAATCTTTTGCTTGCAATCCCCAATACACCGAACCCCGATATTTGCATAGGAAAAAGTGATGTTGATAATAAAGAAGTAAGAAGAGTGGGAACACCGAGAGAGTTTGATTTTGAATACAAAGCTCATTGGGACCTTGGAACAGATCTTGATATACTCGATTTTGAGCGTGCCGTAAAAATTGCCGGAGCAAGATTCTCAATGTTTAAGGGTAAAGGTGCGTTACTTGAAAGAGCAATACTTAACTTTATGCTCACAACTCACACAACTAAAGAAACAGGAGCTTATACCGAAATACTTCCTCCTCTTATGGTAAACCGTGCATCAATGACAGGCACAGGTCAGCTTCCCAAATTCGAAGAAGATGCTTTTAATGTAAAAAACAACGACTTCTTCCTTATCCCCACAGCGGAAGTGCCTGTTACAAATATTCATTCGGGAGAAATATTAAATAAATCGGATCTTCCGAAATACTATACCGCATATACGCCTTGCTTCAGAGCTGAAGCAGGCAGTGCCGGAAGAGATACCAGAGGTCTTATCAGAAACCACCAGTTTGATAAAGTTGAGCTTGTTAAATTGGCTGATCCGGAAAATTCGTATGACGAATTGGAAAAACTCACCAATGATGCAGAACTTATTTTGCAAAAATTGGAAATTCCTTACAGAGTTGTGGAATTATGCACAGGTGATATCGGATTCTCCAGCGCCAAAACTTATGATATCGAAGTTTGGATGCCCAGTTACAACAGATATGTTGAAATAAGCTCATGTTCCAACTTCGAAGACTTCCAGGCAAGACGAGCAAACATAAGATTCCGTGATGATGACGGTAAAGTAAAATTCGTTCATACACTCAACGGTTCTGCACTTGCTGTAGGAAGAACATTTGCCGCAATATTGGAAAATTACCAAAATGAGGACGGCAGCATAACTATTCCCGAAGTTTTAAGACCGTTTATGGGTGGATTGGAAGTAATAACTAAATAGGAAGTTAAAAATATGAAAGAAGATATTAACAATATCGAAGGAAACGATTCTCAAACCGAGTCTTTGAATAAGGGGAAAAAGGTAAGGCTTTCAAAAGAAAAGTTAAATAAAAAAGCAAATAAAACAGAAGAGAGTCAAGCCGACGAATCTTCGAATGTGGTTATTAATGTGATAGAGGACGAACCTTTTGAGGATTTGAGTGCGTTTTATAATACAAAGGATATAGGCGTATTGGATTCCGAAGATGATAAAAAAGTACAAAAGCCCAAGAAAGCAAAGAAGATAATTGCATTAGTTCTCGGCTTGATACTTCTTATAGGAGCAGGGTTAGGAATTTATTTCGGTTTAATTAAGGATCACAATACATATTATACATTATATGAAAAAGACCATGTATATTCCAACGGCACAATCCAGATAGAGTTTGAACAGCTCAATATATTGGATTCGCTTCTTACATATGAATTCGATGAAGATTATGTCTATGTGGCATTGGTATATAATTTCAAAAATGTATCTGGCGAAACACTGGATTGGAGTGCAACTCCTTATATGAGCATGAAACCGTATGTGTTTGTTGAAGGAAAAGGATATCTTCCCATGCAAGAAGATTCCGAAGAAGCAAAGGCTCTGCTTTCGGCTCTTTCGTCCAATGTAATGGATGAAATAAAAGACGATCATACATCGGATATAGTCAATATGGATAATTCGACTACCAATAATGCTTCGACAGGGGAAGGTAATAATGTAAATGATTCGGTCGAACCGAGTGATAATCAGAATACCGCTAATGATAATAATGCAGCGGATACTCCCGAAACTGTGGAATTGGAAAATAATGTTTTGTACGGAAACTTCGATTTCGGTGCGTTGCAAATATTTGCACTGGATTACGGTGTTGATTTTTCGGGTTTGAAAGATGATTTGGCTCCCGGAGAAACAAGACAAAGTGCCGATGTGTTTAAAATAAGAAAGGAATTGTTTGATAACAATATCTTCTTTATCGGTGCAGATAATCTCGATGCTATATTTAAAATAGATCTTACCCCAGTTGATACAACACAGGTAAATAATACCGACAATGCGGATAATGCTCAATAAAAGGAGAATTTAAAATGTTTGATAAGGATAAGAAGCTGATTTTCAGCGGTATTCAGCCATCAGGCGAGTTTACCATAGGAAACTATTTCGGAGCAATAAAAAACTGGGTTAAGCTGCAAGATGAATATAACTGCATATATTGCCTTGCGGATATGCATGCAATTACCGTAGCCCAAGTTCCTGCCGATTTGAGAAGAAGAACGCTGGAATGTTCGGCAATGCTTATCGCTTCCGGCATTGACCCAGAGAAAAGTCTTTTATTCGTTCAGTCGCATGTAGCTGCTCACGCAGAGCTTTGCTGGATACTTAATTGCAATTCGTATATGGGTGAAATGTCCAGAATGACTCAATATAAAGACAAAAGCGCAAAACAAGGCGAAAATATTCGTGTGGGATTATTCGATTATCCTGTTTTGATGGCTGCGGATATATTGTTGTACAATGCTGATTTAGTGCCTGTAGGTGACGATCAGACTCAGCATTTGGAGCTCGCAAGAAATATTGCGGAGCGTTTCAACAACAATTATTCCCCGACATTCGTTGTGCCGGAGGGTTATTTTTCGAAAAACGGTTCCAGAGTAATGAGTCTTGCCGATCCTCATAAGAAGATGAGTAAAAGCGATGAAAACAAAAATGCATTCATCCTTATGAAGGATAACAAAGACATTATAATCTCCAAATTTAAAAAAGCCGTTACCGACAGCGGATGCGAGATAATCTTTGATCGTGAAAACAAACCGGGTATTTCGAATTTATTGGAAATTTACGCTTCTGCTTGTGAAATAAGCATTGACGAAGCACAAAAAGAATTCGAAAATTCAAGTTATGCAGAGTTTAAATTGGCGGTCGGGGAAGCGGTTGCGGATGCATTATCCCCGATACAAAGCGAATACGAAAGAATTATGCAAGATAAAGACTTTATCGATTCCGTATTTGCAAAGAGCGCCGGTGAAGCTTCTTACATAGCATCTAAGGTTTTGACCAAGGTCAAAAAGAAAGTAGGATTCTATTTACCCCAATAAAATAAAAAATGATTTATTTTACAAAATCTATTGATTTATTGCAAATATAATAGTAAAATCGTATGCGGAGAAAGTTGTTTCTTCAAATTTTACAACATTGGTTTTAATTTAGGTTACCCCCAATTCTGATGACCTGTAGTGGTGTTTTTCGCTGCTGTGGGTCATTTTTTATGTGTTGAACATTGTTTTAAAAGCAAAATTAAAAAAAATCATTTGAAAACTGAAATAATATGTTATACTTAAACTAAATAAGTGAAGTGTTTTTCTGAACGAATTTAACAATAATAAATAATTATATATCGATTTTCTTAAATGTTTTTTGGCAATTTAATAATAGGAGGAGTTATGAGCCCAATTGTATATGTTTTGATAGGCATAGTTATTTTGGTTGTGGGTATTTTTGCAGGTATAATGATAAGCAAAAATATCAGCAGTGGCAAGATTGCCAGCGCAAACGAACAGGCAGCCAAAATCGTAAATGATGCTTACAATGAGAGCGAAAGAATAAAAAAAGATCGTATAGCAGATGCTAAAGAAGAAATATACGGATTAAGAAAAGACCTCGATAAAGAAATGCGCGACAGGCGTAACGAGGTGCAGGTACTCGAAAAACGAGTTATGCAAAAGGAAGAAACCATCGATAAAAAGATGGATCAAATAGAAAAAAGAGATGAAAATTCTCAAAGAAAGGCTAAGGAACTGGAAGCCAAAGCCGAAAAACTCAACAAATTATATCAGCAGCAGATTGCGGAACTGGAAAAGATATCACAATTAACATTTGAAGATGCAAGACAAATCTTGCTCGATGAAACAGAAAAACAAATCAGCCGAGAAACGGCATTACTTATAAAAAACAAAGAAGCCGAAGCTAAAGAAGAAGCGGATAAAAAAGCCCGTGAAATAATCACATACGCAATTCAGCGATGTGCGGCGGATCATGTTGCGGAAACCACGGTTTCTGTTGTAAACCTTCCTTCCGACGAAATGAAAGGCAGAATCATAGGAAGAGAAGGAAGAAATATAAGAGCACTGGAAACTCTTACCGGAATCGATCTTATAATAGATGATACACCGGAAGCTGTTATTTTATCGGGATTTGATCCGGTAAGACGAGAAATAGCGAGAATATCACTGGAACGTCTTATTGTTGACGGAAGAATCCATCCTGCGAGAATAGAAGAAACCGTGCGAAAAGCGGAAGCCGAACTTGATGCAAAAATGCGTGAGCTCGGAGATCATGCTGTATTCGAAGCCAATATAGGCAAAGTTCACCCCGAACTTGTAAAACTTATCGGCAGACTCAATTATCGTACAAGCTACGGTCAGAATGTATTAAAACATTCTTTGGAAGTTTCTATCCTTGCCGGTATTATGGCGGATGAACTCGGAGCAAACGGCAGAATCGCAAGAAGAGCCGGTCTTTTGCACGATATAGGTAAAGCAATAGATCATGAGGTTGAAGGACCTCATGTACAGCTTGGTGTTGAGCTTTTGAAAAAGCACAAGGAATCAAGCGAAATAATTCATGCTGTCGAAGCACATCACAACGATGTGGAGCCGACAACACTGGAAGCTGTTTTGGTGCAGGCTGCGGATGCAGTCAGTGCTGCAAGGCCGGGAGCAAGAAGAGAAGCTCTGGAAAGCTACACGAAGCGACTTGAAAAACTCGAAGAACTTGTTAAAGGCTTTAACGGAATCGACAAATGTTATGCCATTCAGGCAGGCAGAGAGGTTCGTATTATGGTTAAGCCTGATGAAGTCGATGATCTTAAAATGGTGCATATTGCAAGGGATATAGCAAAACAGATAGAAAACGACCTTGAATACCCCGGACAGATCAAAGTCAATATCATCAGAGAAACAAGAGCTACAGAATACGCAAAATAAATTTATGATTTTAGAAAGATAATTATGAGAATTTTAGCATTAGGCGATGTTTTCGGCAGACCCGGGCGTAATTTGATAATTTCTAAGGCAAGCGAAATCCGTGCGAAATACAGTGCGGATTTTGTTATAGTGAATTGTGAAAATGCCTCAAGCGGAAACGGAATAACAGAGAAAAACGCCAAAGAGCTTTTGAATGTAAAAGCTGTGGATGTTTATACAAGCGGAAACCATATTTGGGATAAAAAGGATGTAAATAACATAATTCAGGAAAGCGACAGAATTATTCGTCCTGCCAATTACCCCGACCCGTGCCCCGGAAGAGGTTACGGCATATATAGGGTTAACTCAGTTCGAATCGGTGTTGTGAATTTAAGCGGCACGACATTTATGGAAGCACTTAATAATCCTTTTTTGACCTTTGACAATATTTGGCAAAATATTCATCAAAGCTGCGATATCATATGTGTAGATTTTCATGCTGAAGCAACCAGTGAGAAAATCGCATTCGGATATTATGCGGATGGCCGAGCCAATATAGTTTACGGAACTCATACACATGTGTTGACTGCCGATGAACGAATATTGGAAAACGGCTGCGGATATCTGACCGATATAGGTATGTGCGGCCCATATGACGGAGTCATTGGGGTGGATAAGCAAATTATTGTAAAAAATTTTGTTACGCAGCGCAGAAATCGGTTTGAAGTCGCAGATGGTGCAGTGCAGCTTAACGGAGCTGTGTTCACCGTGGACGAAAATACTTTCAGATGTACCGAAATAGAAAGAGTCCGTGAAATATACGAATAATTCTATATAATACACACGGAGGAATGGTAATGGAAGTATTAAAAGTATCGTCTGCATCAAACCCGAATTCAGTAGCGGGAGCTCTTGCCGGAGTAATCAGAGATAACGAATCTGCCGAAGTTCAAGCAATAGGAGCAGGAGCCTTAAATCAGGCAATAAAGGCAATAGCGATAGCTCGTGGATATGTGGCACCGGGCGGGTACGATTTGGTTTGTGTCCCTGCATTTACGGAAATATCCATAAACGGCAATGACAGAACGGGCATAAAATTGATAGTTAAATCCAATTAAGTCAAATGTAGATTTATTC
>CAZXWI010000060.1:0-9169 GCA_964644555.1 uncultured Lachnospiraceae bacterium
TTTTGTCGTTTGTCAGCCCTGCAAGAGCGCTGTCCGATATTTTTATGTCGATTCCTGTTGAAGCTTTGGTAGAGCTTAACAATATCGAAAATCCCGATTTGATTTATGCCGGCGATACACTTAAAATTCCTGTAGCTGAAGCAGAAAAAGTACAAGACATTAAAGAAGAAGAAGCAAGCGTTTTAAAAGCAGCAGCAGGCGCAGCAAAAGCAGAAGCTAAAGAAGAAACAAAAACAGAAACCAAAGAAGAAACAGAAGACAAAAACTTATTTGCTAAAATCGCAGGTAAATTAAAGAAATAAAAAAAGTGGAGAGTTTTCTCTCCGCTTTTTTATTCATTAACCGGTTTGTCATCGGGTTTTACGGCGTCTGACTTTATCGTGTAGGTAAAGTCTTTTTTCAAATCCTTGTTTTTATCGTAGGTTACCGTGAAGGTAATTTGTTTATCTTCGGCAACGCCCTCTTGAATTTGAACGCTTGTTTTGTCGTTTGTCAGCCCTGCAAGAGCGCTGTCCGATATTTTTATGTCGATTCCGTCGGAAGTTGTGTAATATTTCACTGCCTTGTTGGTACCCTCTGTCAGCTGATAGGTGTATTCCACTTTAAAAGATATAATATCCTTGGTTTTGACTTCTGTGGAATTCAGTTTGTTTTCTCCGATATATGCCACTATCTGCTGATATTTGATATCTACTTTCTGACCTTCCTGCTTTTCTATTTGTTTTTTAACAGAGTCGGAGGAGAAATTTTTAAATACCGTTACGCAAGCAATTATAAGTACAACAACGATAAGCAGTTTAATAATTGCCGATGTAAATTTTTTAGTGTCTTTGAGTACGATTCGGTTCTTTTTATTTGCCATGGCTACAATCTCCAATCCACATTACAATATTAAAGCATTTCATCATTATCATCATCGTATTCGATAGGTTTGCAAACTTCGCTTCGCACGTTGGTTTCGGCAGCATTGATGAGATTTTGTTTTAATGCTTTGAAGATGTAAGCGCAGGTGTCGATGCATACCGTGTATTCATCGCTTACTGAGTCGATGATGATTTTTCTTGAATTTAAGTTAACGAATACATTTACCATTCCCGCATCGGGTCTTGCAAAGCTTGTGAAACCGAAATCGGTGAAATCCCATACATTAACGAATACATCTTCGTGTTCGTAAGGTTCTTCGTAGATGATTTCATCTATCGGATCGCAAAGAGCGTTTACCGCTGTGAGAACTTCGATATCTCTTTCTTCGGGAAGCATTCTTACAACATTGATTTTGCCGTCGAATGATTCGTCCTCATCATATATTGCAAGAGCCAAAGCTTTTACTACCATATTTATGATAAGCTCGTTTTCGTTTGATTCATCGCTGTGAATATCTGAAATGAGTTCGTCTAATGCATTTCTGTTTGCGGTGAAGCTGATTTTTATGGGCTGACATTTTTCTTCTTCGTGGTCATGGTGGTGATCGTGTCCGCAGCCGCAACCACATTCATCATCATCGCAATCACAGTCGTCATCGCATTCATATTCGCCTGTGTAAAGAGGTGTAAATGGGTCTTCTTCGTCATAATCCTCATCATAATCGTCATCATCAATTAAATTGAAATGATTCATGCAATTATCATGTTCTTCGTTGGTGAGTTCGTTTACGATATCTTTAAAATCTGTGTATAATTCGTAATCGGGTCTTTCTTCGTTCATGTCATCTTCCTCCACGCTTGAAAAGTCGTTTTTCAGTTCGTTTTCTATTGTTAATTGTTCTTCAAATTCTTTTTGTTCGTCCTCGTTAAGGTCGATATCTTGGTCTAAATCATCGCTGGATATGGGATAAAGCTCGATTTCGATATCATTATCTTCGGGGATAATGCCGTAGTCGATATAATCGTAATTGGGTTTGGGCTGTGTGGGACTTTCGGATGTGGTGTAGTTTACATACTCATCATCGTTTTCGAATGATTTTTGTGTCATTTCGGCAAACGACATATGGCGTTTGCTCAAAAGATAACTTTCCAAATTTTCCACTTCGATTCTTCCGCCCTCGCCTGTGCCTACGATTTCGTTAAGGTTTATGCCGTATTGTTTGGCTATTCGTCTGATAGCGGGGGAGGCTTTCACTCTTTCATTGTCGTTGTTCATTTTTATTTCCGTCCTTTTCTATTTTGCAGTATATAGTATTGCTTCGTAAATATTTTTCCAATCGGGTATGCATTTATCGTAAAGTTCGTCCGAAAAACCTACGGGAGTATCGTTTGCGGCTACTCTGATTATAGGGCGCTGCAGGTAATCAAAGGCTTCGCTTTCGGATATGAGGGCAGATAATTCTGCACCTATTCCCATTGTTTTATATCCCTCATGTGCAATGATTACTCTTCCTGTTTTTTTAACGGAATTGATTATCGTTTCCTTATCAAGAGGTCTTAGCGAACAAAGATCTATTATTTCACATTCCAATTTCAGCTTTTGAGCCTTGTTAGCGGCAATTAAAGCCTGCTTTACCATAAAGCCGTATGAGAGTATCGTGGCAAAATCGCCCTCTTTGAGAATTTGAGCTTTTCCGATTTGGTAATTAAGCTCGGCTATGAAATTATCTTCTTCCGATAAAAGCAGTTTTTTATCCATCAAAAATATAACGGGCTTGTCGGAATGTATTGCTTCTTTCATAAGGCTTGATGCTTCATTGACTCCCGATGGGTAAACAACCTCTATTGCTGGGATATGAGCAAACATTGCTTCATACATAAAGTTCATTTGAGGTGGGTTTGCCTTTGATGGGGCTATGTCAACACAGATAACCATTGATGACGGATAGCGTGAATTGTACACAAAATCCGTATATGCTACTTCGTTGGCAATTGAGTCCATCGTTTTAAGAAGAAATACTGAGTTTATAAAAACGATGGGTTTAAGCCCTGCCATCGCCGAGCCGAGTGCTGTTTTGATGGTGGTATCATCATTTATTGAGGTGTCGATAACTCGCCTTGTTCCGAATTTTTTATATAACCCCTCGGTTTGGGAATATTGCCCCCCCGATGTTACGTCTTGCCCCATGACGATAATATTTTCGTCTTTAAGCATTTCGGAAGCGATAACGCTGTTTATTGCTTTTGCATATGATGATATACTCATTTAAGCCTGTGCCTCCTGTAATTCTTCGGAATTGGGATCGGAAAGTGTATTCAAAACATTATCAAGCGCAATATCAAGTTCTTCCTTGATTTTGCTTCTCATGTTGATAAAGTCCTCAACTTCGCCCATTTTATTTTTAAGCATGAAATTCGTATGGTTTTCTATGGGGTCGTATTCCAACCATTTTTCCATTTCTTTTTCGCTTCTGTAATTTTGTATTTCGTCATAGAAATGCCCCGATAGACGGTATGTTTTGGCTTCGACTATTACAGGGGAGCTTGTTTGTTTGGCAAATTCCAATGCTTGCAATGTGGCTGTGTATACATCTATGGGGCTGTTGCCGTCGGTGAGTATACCTGTGATGTTAAGCCCTTTTGCTATTTGGGAAATGTCTTTTACACAGCTGTAGTCGGACTGAGGTGATTTCTGAGCATATCCGTTATTTTCTATGTAGAAAACAATGGGTAGTTTTTTGAGTGCGCTTAAATTGAGAGCTTCGAAAAAATCTCCCGTCATTGCGGCACCATCACCTGCGTAGCAAATTACGGCATTGTTTTTTTGCTTTATTTTAAGTGCCAATGCTGCTCCTACGGCTTTTGCAAAAGAATTAGCAGGGATAACATCGGAGATGAAATTAACATTTTTATCGCATATTTGCGATAGACCGCACCTGCCCGAGTTAAGCCCTGAATTTAGCCCCATAGCCTCGGCAAAAAGCTTTTCGGCTGAAACATTAGCCGATATGGCAATGGCACTGCTGCGGTGAGAGGCGAAAATCATATCGTCAAAACCCAATGCGCAAACGCTTGCAGCAACGGCTTCCTGCCCATAGGATAAATACAGCTTATCGCTTATGATGTTTAAGTCTTTCAGCTGAACACATAGCTCTTCGAACAGTCGTGATTTCATCATTTTATAAAATATTTGTACACAAGTGTTTTCATTTATTTGCATAATGATTAACCCTCCTTGGTTTGTGCGGCTTTTCTGTATGATAATATGCTTTTTGCGATAAATAAATCATCGGGATTTGTAAGTTTCGTATTTATTGTGTCGGTTAAAACGATACTTACTTTATTATTATCGTATATTGCCAATGATGTGTCATCGGTTGCCTGATAGCGTTCGGATATCGCTCGTTTGTGTGCTTTGAGAATGAGATTATATTCAAAGCATTGCGGAGTTTGGATAAGAAGAAGTTTATCTCTGTCGGTTATCTCCCCTAACAATGTATCACCGTTTGATGACAGAGCGAATGCACAAGTGTCTTTCGGTTTGGAGGCAGGAGCTGCTGCACCCGAAGAAAAGGATTTTTGCATAACACTTTTTATAATTTCGGGAGTAACCAATATTCTGGCTCCGTCATGAATCGCCACATGGGTCGTTTTGGCAGGAAGCGAAATCAAACCGTTATATACGGATTGCTGCCTGGTTGAACCACCCTCCACATATGTTATCGGCTTTGTAAGAAAGGCTTCTTTTGCGGCTGCTTGGGCGATATGCTCTTCTCCTTTTTTGTGCACCACTACTATTTCGTTAATAACGCTGCATTCTTCAAATGCTCTGAGAGTATATGTAAGTGCATAATTATTGTCAAGGGGCAAATAGTTTTTATTCATGCCGCAATTCATACGGCACGAATTGCCTGCAGCGGTTATTATGGCACAAGTATAATAATTTCTTTCATTCATTTTTGATTTTACCTATTTGGGTTTATTATATCATTAAATAATGCATTTGTAAAAGATTTGAAAATCTTTTGAATGTAAAAGTTGAAAATAGTATGTTTAATTTTGTGATAATGTGATGCAAACTCACAGGGAATATCAATGCCTTTATGCCTTAAGCCGGAGCTTAAAGGCTGATATTTAAACTTTTCGATCGGTGTCAAAAAATTTGCTGGGAGGCTCAAACTGTTCCTTTCATCAAAAATATGCATATTTTTGATGTTAAGGAAGAGATGCATATCCTACTAAGGATATATACTGCCTATGCGAAGCAGGTTCGGACGCGGTTGTGTGGGGACTTGCCACTACAATACGGCTGACTTTGTTGACAAAGGTGTATGCAACACAATAACTTTACCTAAAAACAACCGACTATCAATCGATAGTCGGTCTTTCTTTAGTCAAGCTCCACAGTCCCTGTATAGAAGTTGTAGTATTGTCCTTTTTGTGCTATGAGGCTTTCGTGAGTGCCTCGTTCTATTATTTTTCCGTGGTCGAGAACCATGATTACATCGGAATCCTGTACGGTTGATAATCTGTGTGCGATTACGAAAACAGTTCTTCCGTACATGAGGGCGTCCATACCTTTTTGCACAAGCAGTTCGGTTCTTGTGTCGATTGATGATGTTGCTTCGTCAAGAATAAGAACCGGTGTGTCGGCAACCAAGGCTCTTGCAATGTTAAGAAGCTGTCGCTGCCCTTGTGAGAGGTTTGCTCCATTGTCTTCGAGCATGGTGTCGTAGCCTTGAGGAAGTCTGTTGATGAATCCGTCGGCATTGGCAAGTTTAGCTGCTCTGATACATTCATCGTCCGTTGCATCGAGGTTGCCGAATCGGATATTATCCATTACTGTTCCTGTAAATAGGTTGGTTTCCTGAAGAACTATGCCGAGAGATTTTCTCAAATCGGTTTTTCTTATTTTGTTAATATTGATTCCGTCATATCTTATTTTGCCGTCTGCAATATCGTAGAAACGGTTAATAAGGTTGGTAATGGTCGTTTTGCCTGCGCCTGTGGCACCTACGAATGCAACTTTCTGACCCGGCTGGGCATAAAGAGAAATGTCGAATAATACTTGTTTTTCTCCGTCATAGGTAAAGTCCACAGAATCGAATACGATATCTCCCATCAATTTTGTATATGTTACACTTCCGTCGGAATGAGGCTGTTTCCATGCCCAAATGCCTGTTCGTTTGTCGGATTCGGATATTTCACCGTTTTTATATTTTGCGTAAACCAATGTAACATATCCGTCGTCCTGCTCGGGTTCTTCATCAAGCATTTCAAATATACGCTGTGCTCCCGCAAGAGCCATAACAACGGAGTTTATCTGCATTGATATCTGGTTTATCGGCATACTTATGCTCTTTGAAAGAGTCAAGAACGATACCAACATACCGAGTGTAAGGTTGATTTTGCCGGATAATGCCAGCATTGCACCGATTATGGCAATGACTATATATTGAATATTGCCGAGGTTTGCCATGATAGGCATCATGATGTTGGCATAAGTGTTGGCTTTTGCCATTGTCTGGAACAATTCTTCGTTTTTCTTATCGAATGTTTCTTTGGTTTGCTGTTCGTGGCAGAAAACTTTGATAACTTTCTGTCCGTTTACCATTTCTTCTATATATCCGTTAAGATCCCCGAGGGTTCTTTGCTGCTTGATTGAATATCTTGCACTTCGGCCTCCTATAAAACGAGTAATGAGCGAAATCATGAATATGAATGCCACTACTATTAATGTAAGAGGAATACTCAGTGATATCATTGCCGCAAAGACGGATACGATGGTGATTGATGAATCAAGCACCTGCGGAATACTTTGGTTGAGCATTTGACGGAGTGTATCGGTGTCGTTGGTAAAGCGGCTCATTATGTCGCCGTGTGCGTTGGTATCAAAATATTTGATAGGTAGCTTTTGCATATGCTCAAACAAATCGTTTCGTATCAGTCTTAAAAAGTCCTGAGTAATGAAAGCCATTGTCAATTGTTTGATAAATGTGGCTATTACCCCTGCCACATACAGGCAAGCCATGGTTTTGATGGCGTTGAACAATCCGTCAAAAACAGGATTGTCGCTTAAAAGAAGCGGTTGTATGTAATCATCTATGAGGGTTCTGGTAAATAGTGTGCCTCTTACCGAAACCAATGCACTTGTGGCGATACATGCTATTACGAGCAAAAATCTGAGCTTTGATTTTAAGCTGAAATAGTTAAAGAAACGCTTCAGTGTCTTTTTGTCTACTTTTTGCATTTTACCCATTGCCTGAGGATTAATTCTTGCCATTATTTTGTTCCTCCTTGCATTTGTGAGTTGTAAACCTGCTGGTATATTTCGTTGGTTGCCAAAAGTTCTTCGTGAGTTCCGAATGCATCAACTTTACCTTCGTTCATTACGATTATCCTGTCTGCATCCGAAATGGAATTTATTCTTTGTGCGATAATAAGTTTTGTCGTTTCCGGAATATATTCTCTGAATGCTTTTCTGATAAGGGAGTCCGTCATTGCATCGACTGCACTTGTGGAGTCGTCCAGAATGAGAATTTTCGGCTTTTTCAAAAGAGCTCTTGCAATACAGAGGCGCTGTTTTTGACCTCCTGACACGTTGGAGCCACCCTGCTCGATATATGTTTCGTATTTATCGGGGAATGATTCGATAAAGTCATGAGCTTGAGCAAGTTTGCAAGCGTGGATTATTTCTTCTTCGGTGGCATCCGGGTTACCCCAGCGCAGGTTTTCGTTTATTGTTCCTGAGAACAATACATTCTTTTGCAAAACTACCGAAACAGAATCCCTAAGGGTGGGAATATCATATTCTCTTACATCTATTCCACCTACTTTAACGCTGCCCGATGTTACATCATAAAGCCTTGATATAAGCTGAACGAGTGTAGATTTGGAGCTGCCCGTGCCGCCTAAAATACCTATCGTTTCGCCTGATTTGATTTCGAGGTTTATATCTTTTAGGCTCAGGCGGTTCATATCGTTGGAGTAGCTGAAATTTACATTGTCGAATTTTATCGAACCGTCTTTTACTTCGTAAACAGGATTTTCGCAGTCGGTAATAGTCGGTTTTTCTTCCAATACTTCAACGATTCTCTCTCCTGAGGCTCTTGACATGGTTACCATAACGAAAACCATTGAGAACATCATAAGAGCTGAAAGTATCTGCATTGTGTAGGATAAAAGGCTCGTGAGGTTACCCGTTGTCATTTCTCCTGCAACAATGAATTTTGCACCGAACCATGAAAGCAAAAGCATACATGAATTTACAACAAGCTGCATTGTGGGAGCATTGAAAGCGAATATTTTCTCGGCACTGATGAAGCCTTCGTAGATGGATTGTGATATTTCTTTGAATTTATTTGTTTGGTAGTCCTCTCTTACAAAGCTTTTGACTACTCGTACGCCGTAGAGGTTTTCCTGAACGAATGTGTTTAACTTATCGTAGATTTTAAATACAGCCTTTAAAATAGGATGGGCTTTCATTGCGATAAATGATATTGTAACTCCGAGTATGGGAATTGCAATTAAAAAGATGAGTGAGAGTTTTGAGTCGATTTTAAAAGCCATAACCAATGCGCAGATTAAATTGAGTGGGCTTCGAACCGCAATACGAATAATCATTTGGAATGACTGCTGAACTCTCGATACATCGGTTGTAAGTCTTGTGATGATGCTGCCTGTGGAAATTCTATCGATATTTTCGAAAGAATATTCCTGTAAATTGTAGAACATATCATGTCTTAGATTCTTGGCAAAACCGGTTGAGGCAACTGAAGCGAATTTGGCACTGAGTGCACCGCACAACAGAGCGACTGCCGTTAAAACAACGAGAAATATACCTACTTTTAAGATATAATTCATATCTCCTTTCTCTACACCATTATCGATAAGTTTTGCCATATAATACGGTATTAATGTATCCAGAACAACTTCGAGAAAAACAAAAATCGGCGCTAAAATTGCAAGTTTTTTGTATTCTCTTACGCTGCCCGCAAGTTTTTTTATCATAAAGTTCCTCCTTCATTAAGTGATTTTTTCAGTTTATCGATTACAGTAAAAAATATTTCGCATTCTTCGTTTGTGAGGTTCGATGTGAGCATTTCTTCCAGTTCATTCATCGAGCAATCCATCCATGTTTTAAGCTCGGCACCTTTGTCGGTAAGCGATATTTTTTTGAGTCGAGCGTCCTGTTTAACGGATTCTCGCTTTATAAAACCGTTTTTTTCCATTAAGGTCAAAAGGCTTGTTACCGTGGAATTCCGAATTGAAAATCTTTGAGCGATATCTTTTTGATAAATATCGGT
>CAZXWI010000061.1:0-8867 GCA_964644555.1 uncultured Lachnospiraceae bacterium
CATTTAATATACATTTCACAAATAATGCAGCTTAAGATTTCATTAAACTTACGCTTTCGATGATTAAAAACATCTATTTTGATTTACTAAAAAATTATTTTAGTGTAAAATAATAGAAAAAATCGACAAAAGGAGATAAAGTGTTTGTTTTCTAAAAGAAGCGACGGACACCGCATCAAGGGGCTGGATCCGATATTTTCCATAATTCCCTATATTATGAAAACTCGTGCCGAATCTCAGGTCATGAGCAAAAAAGAATTCCGATGCGATGTTCTGGACGAATACATCAAAAATCAAAAACAGCAAGCTCATGAGCTTTCGTATATGAGCATACTGATAAGTGCCTATGTGCGAATGCTTGCTCAGCGACCTCAAATGAACAGATTTATCGTCAACGGCAGAATTTATGCGAGAAACGAATTCGTTGTGGTTTTTGTAGTTAAAAAATCACTCAAAGAAGATTCTGAGGAAATGCTTCTCAAAATCAAATTCGACGGAACGGAAAATCTATTCGAAATAAACGAGCGTATCATAAATGAAATCAAGCTCATCAAAACAGGTCAAGCCGATAACTTAACCGACAAATTGGCAAAAATGTTCATGAAGCTGCCTAATCCCATAATAAAAACATGTGTAAGATTCGTAATGAAGCTGGATGATTTAAACATTATGCCAAAAGCTATTATAGAAGCAAGCCCGTTTCATACGAGTATGTTTCTTACCAATGTAAAATCCATAAAACTCAACTACATCTATCATCACCTTTACAACTTCGGAACGGCAAGCGTATTTTTATCCCTCGGGCAAAACAACGAAACCGCAGTTGCTCACAAAGGAGAGATAGACCCGGTGAAATTATCCACAGTCGGGATAGTGGTCGATGAGCGAATATGCGACGGACTTTATCTTTCAATGTCGCTTCGTATGCTCGACAAATACATGAACAACCCCGAACTTTTGGAAAAGAATCTTAAAAAAGAAGAAATAATCCACGACATAGACTGAAACTATTGACAAATACGGCATTATCATATATTATATTCAATATTATTTAACACTATGTTCGCGCGATTTGAATAATATTATTACGAACGAATTATTACGACTCGCTTCAATTCATTTGGGGCGAGGCGTTTATTTTAATTTATGAGAGGACACAACAATGAAACTGACTAAGAAAAATATGCTCATAATAAGCTTTATGCTCTTCTCGCTCTTTTTCGGAGCGGGTAATCTTATATTTCCACCGTTTTTAGGGCAGAGTGCAGGATGTAACACCATAGGAGCTATGGCAGGTTTTTTATCAACCGCAGTCATTTTGCCTGTTTTGGGAGTTATCGTTGTCGCCAGATTCGATGGGCTTGATAGGCTCGCTCAACACGTGGGCAAAAAATTCGCACTCGTTTTTACGGTTTTGATTTATCTTTCCATAGGACCGGGGCTTGGAATACCCAGAGCAGCCTCCGTTCCCTACGAAATGGCAATTGCTCCATATTTATCGCAAGGAGCTAACACCGACTTATGGATGGTAATATATTCCTTCGTATTTTTCCTAATTGCCCTTTGGCTTTGTCTTAATCCGGGCAAATTGGTGGAGCGAATCGGAAATATTCTAACTCCGGCACTGCTCATTCTCGTGGGAGTGCTGTTCATTAGCTTCGTATTCAAAGCAAATAAAAGTATTGCCAACGCAACAGCCGATTACGCATCTTCTTCATTTCTCAAAGGTTTTACCGATGGCTACAACACCATGGATACGATTGCAGCGCTTAATTTCGGGCTTGTTATATCCACAACACTTGAGAGTTTCGGACTTAATAAAAAAGAAGACAAAATAAAGCATACTCTCCTTGCAGGTGTTTTTGCGGGATTAATATTAACAATAATATACATCATGCTTACATATATCGGTATGTGCAGTTCGGGAGTATACGCTCTTCACGAAAACGGTGCATGGCTCTTACGAAATGTTGTTTACGATATTTTCGGAGAAATCGGTGCAATCTTAATTGCCGCCATATTTACATTGGCATGCTTAACCACCTGCGTAGGATTGATAAATTCGATATCGCAATATTTTTCGTTTCTGTTTAAGAAAATTTCGTACCGCACATGGGTATTTATCATCACAGGATTCTCATTTATGATATGTAACCTTGGGCTTAATATGATACTCAGTATTTCCGTGCCGATACTAAATGCCATATACCCCATGTCCATCGTGTTGATTCTTCTTGGATTAACCCATAAATTATGGAAAAACAATAAATTCACATATCCGCTCACTATCGGCTCTACGGCACTGATAAGCGTATTCTACGCACTCAATCAAGCCAATGTACCACTAGGCTTTATTGCTTCGGCATTAGAAAAACTGCCTTTATATAAATTGGGTTTTTCTTGGGTAATCATTGCACTTACAATGATAATAGTAAGTGTTATATTAAATATTTTTTCCGCAAAAACCACAACTGCAAATCATTAACATAAGTTTATACATAAAAATAGGTATTGCAAAACTAATGCAATACCTGTTTTTTACAATCTGTTAATTTCTATCCTACTTTATCATATCCGAAATATTATCTTTCGGTATAATGATGTTTTCGTTTTTACATATTTTTTTGATATCAAGTGGCATATCGCAAGTAATTTTAATATCACCCGGAGCGTACCACAAATTAAATGAGGTTTCGTAGCAATGCAGACACAGTCTATCTAATTTATGTTTTTGCACAAAAGAAGCGTTTAAGTTTCTATTTCCGTATTTTTTATCATTTACAACCGCTGCCCCCACATGGGATAACTGAGCACGTATTTGATGAGTTTTTCCTGTAATGAGTTTTGCATTGATAAGGCTGAGCGAATCACCCTTTGCCAAAGGTGTATACACAGCGTCCATTCTTACGCTGTTTTCCACAGCTTCATCATACAAAATCATTTTATTTTGCTTACTGTCTTTTATTGCGTAATTTTCAAGCCGCATCTTCTTCGGGATATTTCCGAAACACAATGCGTAATACTGCTTGTCGATATCCCCTTCTCGAATAAGTTCCGATAGTTCCTTTGCCGCTTTCGGAGTTTTGGCACAAAGCACGATACCGCTCGTTTCGTAGTCGAGTCGGTTTTGCGGAGATGGAATAAACCGCCCGCCCGAAGATGTAATCATATCTTTATAATAAAGCTTTACCCTCTCGCTCAAACAATCTACTCTGCCTTGCGACGGTTGAGTGGATAGGCACGATGGCTTATTGAGTGCAAGAATGAATTCGTCCTCATAAAGTATATCTAAATTTCCAAGCCCTTCGCAAAACGAAACGGATTTTTCGCTTTTCATTTCGGCGCCGTATACTTTTATAATATCTCCCGCTTTAACAGGTGTGTCGGCAGGAGCTTTTTTACCGTTTAACTTGACATCGCCCTTTCTTATCAGCTTTTGCACTGCCACTTTCGAGCAGTTCGTGCTTTTGAATACGAACCTATCAAGCCTCATTCCGTCATATTCTTCACCGACATTTAAATCAATCGGCATTTGCTTTTTTGCGCTCCTCTAATTTTTGTTTGAGTCTGTCTATTTCAGCCTGCAAATCGGCATCAGTTTCTTCCGTTATGTTTTCTCCCAATATTTCGGCTTTGGTTTCGGCTATTTCTTCTTTTTTATCCTTGGCCTTTTCGGGATTTTCTTCTATAAGCTCTGCCTCTTTGGACATTGCTTCAAGTTTTGTTTTTGTGGGTTTTGTGTTCTTCTTACGAGGTTTGTTTTCTTTTTTGCGATTTTTATTTCTGTCTTTCTTTTTATCGGTATTAATGCCGATTGACGCACCGACAAAACAAGCAATAAACAATAACACTATGCATACGGCGTAAAACAAATATGCACTCATATTTATAACCGAAACAACGCTGACCATGGGTCTGAAATAAAAGTTCACAGTTGAGCCAACAAAGAAAAACTTAAACCAGCCCAGACCTTCAAACAGGCTCAAAATAAAGCATACAATAACAATTAAAGTTATTGGCATGATAGAAAGGAAGCTAAACAAAAAAGCATACTTCGCTTTTGTCATTTTGCTTCCCAATGCGCTTAAATAAGCAAATACGAACCATACTATCAATGTTACTGCCAATATGGCATATCTGACATACGAAGATGTGAATAATTCGTATTTTCTGAGTAGCATCACTATAGAGCATATAACTATATGTGCTACATTTATTCCCAATAAATAACCGGTCAGACTTTTTTCTTTATTTACCATATCAAACTACCTTTGTACCTTCATGGCTTCCATTATTCTCTCCAAATCTTCATTTGAATAATAATCTATCTTTACACAGCCACCCTTTGATTTTACATCTATAGTTACCTTAGAGCCTAAAACTTCAGAGAGCTCTTCTTCGAATTTTAAGATATATGCGGCTTTATTGGCGGCTTTGGGTGCAGAGCTTTGAACTTTTGCGGTATATGTTTTACTGAGCTTTTCCGCCTCACGAACCGACAAAGCATTTTTGACTATCGTTTCCGCAAAGGCAACTCGATCCTCCTCGTTTTCCACAGCAAGAACCGCTCTTGCATGCCCTGCCGAAAGCTGTTTATTTTCAATAAGCTTGATTACTTCATCCGGCAGCATCAACAAACGCATGGTGTTGGTTATGGCACTCCTGCTCTTGCCCACACCTTTTGATATTTCTTCCTGTGTCATGTTGTAATCTTCGCTTAATTTCTTGTATGCTTTCGCACATTCTATTTCGCTGAGATCTTCTCTTTGGATATTCTCTATGAGTGCCGCCTGCAAGAGGCTTTTATCGTCAAATTCTCTGATTATAACAGGAACTTCCTTTAGCCCTGCCATAATCGAGGCACGAAGTCTTCTCTCCCCTGCCACGACCTTATAGTATTCCCCGTCGGGCATAACCACTAAAGGCTGCAATATGCCGAATTGCTTAATGCTTTCGCTAAGCTCTTCCAATGCTTCCTTTTCGAATTCGTAACGAGGTTGTTCTTCGTTGCGTCTTATTTTATCGACATCGAGAAAAAGAGTGGATTCTTTCTTTTCCTCCGGTTGTATTGCTTCTTCGGGAATGAGAGCGCTCAGCCCCCTACCCAACCCTTTGGATTTTACTGCCATTTCGACTCCTAATCACAAACTAACATTTGCGGATAAATTCTTCACTGAGTGCATCATACGCCAAAGCACCTTTTGATGTTTTGTCGTATTGCATTATGGTCATGCCGTAGCTCGGCGCTTCTGCCAAACGAACATTTCGCGGGATTATGGAATCAAATACTTTTCCGGCAAAATAATTTCTTACTTCCTGCACAATTTGAGAAGAAAGGTTCGTTCTTGCATCATACATCGTCAGCATAACTCCGGCAATCTCCAAATTGGCATTAAGGCTCTTTTTGACCAAATTTACCGTGTTGATAAGCTGACTTACACCTTCGAGTGCGTAGTATTCGCACTGTATAGGAATAAGAACTCCATCGGATGCGGCAAGAGAGTTGATTGAGAGCAGCCCCAGCGACGGAGGACAGTCGATTATTATGTAGTCATACATATCCTTTACGGGCATGAGCATATTTTTAAGCACTATCTCACGCTGCGGCACATTTGCCATCTCTACCTCTGCCCCTGCCAAATCGATGGTGGCAGGCAGAATGTCCAAATTTTCTATGGCTGTATGCACTATGGCATCTTTAGCCTCTGTTTCTCTCATCAACACATGATAGATATTCGATTTTAAAGTTTTTTTGTTTATATCAAGGCCACTTGTCAAATTGCTCTGTGCATCAAAGTCCACAGCAAGGACTTTCTTGCCTTTCATGGCAACTGCCGCACAAAGGTTGGCGCATGAAGTTGTTTTGCCGACACCGCCTTTTTGATTAAACATTGAATATATTTTTCCCATATGACCTCCGTTGGAGTAATATACTGAATTTACCTTACGGTTTACATTATATTTTAACACATATCATCATAATTAACCAATATTTTAATCATTTGTTTCTATAACTCTGTGTATCCATTTGTCTTTAACAAATCTGTTAAAACATATGAACATTTTAATAAAGTTATCCGACTGCATCAATGCCGCCGCAACATACACGGGAACATTTAAAAACTTAACGCATACGAACAAAAGCGGTATTCCCACAAGCCACAAAGTCAACACTTCCACATACATACAAAACTTGGTATCGCCGCCGCTTCTGAAAAGCCCCACAATAAATATATTGTTAAGCATACTAAGCACCATTACATATGCAGTTACATTCAATGTTTTATACATTATCGGATATGTTTGCTCTTCAAGGGTAAATAAACTCACTATTCCCCCTTTGAAAATTATCAATACAGCTCCGCACGACAATGCAACACACACAGCAATGAATAAAAATCTCCATGCGTATTTCTTGGCAAGTGCAAAATCTCCTGCGCCGATAGAACTGCCCACCATAACGCTGCACGCTACGCTCACCCCCTGAATAAGAGAGTAAAACATATTATTGATGGTGGTGGATATCTGAATTACCGCTACAGCCGATGCCCCCAATATGCCGACTATGGCAACATATGTGGTTTGTGCCAAAGACCACATCGTTTCGTTTACCACAACGGGGCTTGCCGTTTTAACAAGCTTCAGGGTAAAATCTTTAGGGAATGTGAACATATTCTTAATATTCGTTTTTATCGGGTTATTACTCTTAGGTGAATATATTATTGCGACTAACATCAAAAACTCAGCAAGCCTTGCTATTACCGTGGCAATGGCAGCACCCTTAACACCCATTTGAGGGAAACCGAACTTACCGAAAATAAGCACATAGTTCAAAACAGCATTGGTTAGTACCGAAAACGCCGTGGCATATAGCGGCAATTTTGTCATCATAACACCTCTGCAAAGCGAACTCATGGAAAAGCTAAGCCCCATAATGATTATGCTGAAACAGATGATGTACAAATACGAACTGCCCTCGCTGATTACCATATTTACAATCTCGGGGCTGTCATTTACAAAAAGCCCTATGAGCTCAGGCGCAAACAAAGCGAACACCACTGTAAAAATCATTCCGAAAATAAGCGCACACACATACATAAAGCCCGATAATTTGCCTATTTTGGAATATTCTTTTGCTCCGAAATATTGCGAAACGAATATGCTAAGCCCCGTACACAGCCCGAATATAACCAAATTGTATACATACACCAGCTTGTTAGCCACCGCAACCGCAGCCACACTGATCTCACCCAACCTGCCTACCATAATGGTATCTATCATATTAAGGCAGGAGCTTAAAAGCTGCTGAAAAATTACGGGAACACCTATTGATAAAACGCTTTTATAAAACCTTCTTTCATTAAAAGAAGCCGTTTGATCGGCTTTCTTATAAACTTGATGCAATTTGTTTGATCCTTCCTATTGAAATATCTCCTACATAAGCGACATCTTCCGTTGAATATGCCAACGGGAAATTATCCGAAAACAACATCTGGCACGCAGGGTCGAATTCGTCATCTGCTGCCCAAAGGATAAAATAAATGTATTTTCCGGGCATGAATTCGCATTTATAAGCCACATCTCCCATATCAACTTTCTCTGCACCCAACTTTTCCATTGCACTTGCAAATTTATCGAGTTTATATCCGAATGAATAAGCCATTCTTTTTATGCATCTGCCCTCAAATTGTCTGAAATAAGTTTCTCCCCACGGAAGATCTCTGTAGGTAAGTTTATCTTCTCCTGCAGGAGAATCTTTTCCCTCTATCAAATGACGAAGAATGAGTATTTTTTTGTTAAACTCATCACATTCCGTTCCGTCTTCGTATCTGAAATCAAATTCGGGGAATGTTGCCGTATAATATTGATCCATCATTTTGAATCTGAATGTGTGAGTTTCTTCGTTGTATTCGATATTGCATCTGAGTGCCATTTCTTCAGGGTCTTGTTGAACAAACTGTTCTTTGTAGTGTTCGTAAGGGATTCTGTCTTTATTATTCTTTTCGTATTCCATTTATCTCTCCTTTATATATTACCAAATCAAAGTTAACTGCATATATTTCATTTTCACTGAATTATTATACCATAAAACCAATTAACAACGGAGGGGAAATTTATAAATATATATGTGTACTCATTCAAAAGATTCATCTGTTCCCTATCAAGCTAAACATAAAACTGCAAGGAAATAAGCTGAGTGCTTAATGAGGGTGTAAAAAAAAGCTTATTACTAAGCTTCACAAAAGGTGGAATTATAGTTCATACGCATATTTGGAGTTGGTATAAATTTTGATAGATATTCATAAAAGTTTACTCTTTCAAAAGAGATTACATTAAATGCTTGAGAATAGTCATTTGATGACGAAATAAAATTGCTCCTATCGTTATTCAAATATAATGTACACTCTATTTTTTTCGTGCATTATTTTTGTATTGATATATAAAGTTCCTAGTAGCCATATATTGAAAATGATCTATTTTTTCATAAGGGATTGAAATTTCAATGAGTATACAGAAACCACCATTTATAAAAATAATTTTTTCTTCGGTAGCTATGGCATAGCCATCGTTCAAACTAATTCCTTCAATAGAGCTAGATGCAAAAATTGCAATTATACATTTGCTATTGTATTTTTTGAAAATTTACGGTACACCTTTTCAGCTCTGATAATTTTAAGAGGGTATATCTCTGCTGCCACAAGAAAAACCATAATACCTAATATTACTGCAGGTACCCCCAAAAATAAAGAATAGGATATTCTTTAAACAATTCAAAGATCTCTTGTATGAATCCACCTCAACAAAATTTACAAATGTTATAACATAATAATGTGCACAATCAATCATTTATCACTTTGCATTCAATT
>CAZXWI010000062.1:0-8490 GCA_964644555.1 uncultured Lachnospiraceae bacterium
ATATAATATTAAGTGATTGTGTTTTGATTTTATCACTCGATTGGAAATAAGTCAATTGAAAACTATTTATGCAATATCCATAATAGTTATGCTTGATTTTCACTTTATTTCAATATACAGCATTTTCTTTTATTTTATATGTGTTAAAATAATCTTGCGTTATCGATTCGTTTGCTGCGCAAAATAACAAAACGACGCTTAGCAAGCGATGTAATAAATATAAAATAATTTATGTAATAAGGAGCTGTTATGGATACAAGAGATAAAATACTTGCGCACAATTTAGTCAATTCCTCATGCAAGGTGCAAAAGGGTGAACATGTGCTTATTGTGGGAAAAGGCAAGGATACCTTTGATTTGGTAAATGAATGTGTAAAGGAAGTGTATGCTGTAGGAGGGTATCCTCATTTTGAATTAAAGGATTCGTCAATTCTTCGAAGCCAGCTTATGAATCTTACCGAAGATCATGCAAAAACCATTGCCGATTTGGAACTTTACAAAATAAAGAAAATGGACGCATACATAGCCATTGCAGGAGGGGACAACACCTACGAAATGAGCGATGTGCCAAACGATAAAATTACCCTTTACGATAAATATACCGACGAAGCTCTTCGCTATAGAGTAGAGGACACTAAATGGGTAATTTTGCGCTATCCAAACGGCAGTGCTGCCCAAGCTGCCAAAATGAGCAAAGAAGCCTTTGCCGACTATTACTACAAAGTTTGCTGCCTCGATTATTCCAAAATGGATAGGGCAATGGACAGCATAAAGGCTCTTATGGAAAAAACCGACAAAGTGCGTATTACAGGGAAAGGCACGGATCTCACATTCTCCATTAAAGGCCTGCCCGCTGTCAAATGCGCAGGCGAATGTAATATTCCCGACGGTGAAATTTATACAGCACCGGTTAAAGATTCCGTCAACGGATATATTACCTACAACACACCCAGCCTGTATTCCGGCACTGTGTACGAAAATATCCGTTTCGAATTCGAAAACGGTAAGATAGTTAATGCTACGGCAAATTATTCCGAAAAGCTCAACGAAATCCTTGATTCCGATGAAGGCGCAAGATATATCGGTGAATTTGCCATAGGAGTAAACCCATATGTTACCGAACCCATGCTGGATACGCTCTTTGATGAAAAAATTGCAGGCAGTATACACTTTACTCCGGGCTGCTGCTACGATGATTGCAACAACTCAAACAAGAGCCAAATACATTGGGATCTTGTTTTTATCCAGACTCCCGAATACGGTGGGGGAGAAATCTACTTCGATGATGTGCTTATAAGAAAAGACGGCAGATTTGTTTTGGATTCGCTCGAATGTCTGAACCCCGAAAACTTGATTTAAGTTATAGCAAGTTATTATTTGCATGAAAATAACTTACACTGTTTCACGTGAAACATAAATATCATAATAAAACCTCCCGAGAAATTTTCGGGAGGTTTATTTTACTCATTTGCATTGACATATATATCGCCGCTTTTGCATTGTATATTTATGTCGGCAGAGCCGTCTTTATAAATGTATTTATTATTGGTTTCTTTGTAATTAAGCCTTTCATCAAATATGATTTGGCTATTTTGCGGCTTTAGCTCAATGGTGTGTGCATATTTCGGATTCAGCTGCAATGTGATATCACCGCTGTCGGAAGATATATCGGCTCGCACCCAATCGGTTATGGGCACAAATGTTACATCACCTGTTTGGGACGATAAGTAAAATTCATCCGCATTTGAATTGGCATATATGTTGCCCGAATCAGATTGTATCGCCAGAGTTACAAACTTACCTCCCAGTGTATAAACTATGCCGCTTTGCGAATCAGCACATAAAGAGTCGGTGATAATATCTTTAGCTAAAATATTTCCGAAATTTGTGCTGATTTCAATGTCGGCTGTATTTATGCCGTTTAAGTAGATGTTGGCGCACGGTGCATTTATCGTAATATCATCGCTGAAGCAATATGATGGCATCATTATCTCCAGGCTGTCGGTCAAGCTTTTGCTGTTTATTTTCACTGTCGCATTTTTCTGGGTGATGTAATTGGTGCTGTAAATATTGCGTTTAGTTTCTCCCGAAATAATGTATATTGACATGGAATCAATATCATCCGATTCGGTGATGAAAATATCTTCACCATTCCATTTTATTTGCAGGCTTGAGTAGACACTGATCTTTTTATTTGCATCGGTCGAATCATTTTCCGAATTTATTTTATCGAAAACATTTTCTTTGTAACCGAATAAGTTTCCCGGCATATTGCTCTGCATTGTGTCTTGCGATGTGCTTGTGCCTTTTCTTCCGAGAGTTATTGCGCCGATTAAAAATACAATCAAAACGAACGACGCTAATGTATAAATACCAACCTTTAAACTTCTTTTCATAACTAATAGAATTACCCTTGTTAACCTGCTCTTATTATAATGTAAAATTTACGAAATGTGTATTAATTAATTGTATGTTAATAAAGTTATAATTAATGTTTCACGTGAAACTCGTCGCAGTTTGCTGCACACAACGCAAAACTTTCTTGCGAAATTTTGCTGAGTGTTTTGCAAACTGCTCCTCTCAGCAAAAATATGCATATTTTTGCTGTTAACTGCATCTAAAAAAGTTTTGGAGCTAAATCTTAATGAAAAGAAGAAAACTATAATTATAGGGGTGTTTTAAAAATTAATTTGGTATTTTGGTAAAATTCTCAGTAACAAATGAGAATTTTAAATATCAGCGAATGTTTTCGCAGTAGGCTGCATACAACGCAAAACTTTCTTGCGAAATTTTGCCGGGTGTTTTGCAAACTGCTCCTCTCAATGTAAATTCTTGGATTTTCATTGTTTTAATTACATTGGGGTTAAATCTAAATTTTTGGAGCTTGTATTACTATCAAAACCAACTTTAGCTGGGTGAGGTTTCTCCCACATACTATTTAATAAAAACACACCGAGGTTTATCCTCGGTGCAAAGTATCAAAAGTATTTAAATGTTTGGTTTATTTAGACAAGTTCTGTTCATCATTTTTGCTTTGTGATTTATAAGCAATATATTCCGACCAACGAGCCTCTTTACATAAGAAAAGATTTTTAAAATTCTTTCTGTGTTTATATGTGATAACTCCGCTGGTAAGAAGCATAATTCCCAATGCCACATAACTTTTGGCTTTGAATCCGATTAGCGCCGGAGCTAAGACCACTGCGGAGAATGTAAGCATAATGGGGAAGTCGGTTATCCAAACCATGAATAAACCGAATGATAACAGTCCTACAAATATCAATGGGCTGTATGCCAATATCAAACCACCGAAAGCCGCCAAACCTTTGCCGCCTTTAAATTTCATATAAACAGGGTATATATGACCGTATACGGCTCCGCAACCGCCTAACAACCCTGCCACATAAAGATTGGGGAATAAAAAGCCCGTAAGCTTTACCGAGGAAAATGCTTTGAGCATATCCAGTGCCAACACGGCGAGTCCGTATTTAAAGCCGAGTGCCAAAGTAACATTGGTGGCGCCTAAATTTTTGGTGCCTTTGGATCGTAAATCTGTTTTCTTAAAAGCCGCAAGGGCATATGCGGGATTAATTCCGCCTATAAAATAGCCTATGAAAAAGCTGAGTGCTGCCGACATAACTACATCCTTTCAAAATATGTAATTAGAAATTATACCATAATAATAGCATAGAAAAAAATGTATATAGAATAATTTCTGTTTTTTTGTCAAAAGCATCACTTTTGACTAATTTGATGATATCAAGCGAAGCTTAAAGTAAGATTAACATTCGATATCTTGAATGCTTATTTCTCCCTCAAATACAGTTTCGGCAGAGCCTCTCATACGAACTTCATAATTATCCGAAATGGAAATACTCAGTTCGCCTCCATCGAGAATAACATTTATCGGTGTGTTAAATGAGCAAATGCCTTTTGATATTGCTGCCGCAACCGAAGCACAAGCACCCGTGCCGCAAGCGTAGGTGATTTGGCTGCCGCGTTCCCACACTTTCATACGAAGTTTGTTTTCGGATAGTTTTTGCACAAACTCGACATTTATTCCGTCGGGGAAAATCTCGGAATTATTCATTGCATATCCTATTTTTTCAATGGGTGCTGTATTTATATCATCAGTAAAAATTACCGCATGGGAATTTCCTATGCTAACAGGCATATATATTACGCTGTAAGTATCTATTATAATATTTTTCTCACTTTGAGTATATGCCTCTCCCATATCGACTGTTACACTTTCTACATGATTATTTTCGATATGAAGCTTTAAATTTTTTATTCCCGATAAGGTTTCTATGCTGATATCGGTTTTATCGGTATAAGCTTTGTCGTAAACATATTTGCCCACACAGCGTATACCGTTGCCGCACATTTTTGCTTCACTTCCGTCGGAGTTGAAAATGCGCATTTTGAAATCGGCAATGTCGGATTTTGAAATATATATCATTCCGTCAGCTCCAATTCCGAAATGAGCTTTGGATAGCTCTTGTGATAATTTTTCGATGTTATCGGGAACTTCAGAGTAGACATATATATAATCGTTTCCGAGTCCGTGCATTTTTGTAAAGTGCATATTATTACCTCGTATGTATAGTTAAAATCGGTAAGGACGATTCGAACATAATTTCGATACAACTCTAATTGCATGAGTTAAGTTTTTTCATTAGTGTAGTTAGCAGCTTTGAAGCTTCTATTGTATCTGAGCTTGAAGCGAAAGAGGATAACCTGAAATAACCTTTGCCGCATTCTCCGAAACCCTCTCCCGGAATGCCTACAAGCTGTATCTCATTGAGTAAATAATCGAAAAACTCCCATCCGCTCATGTTATCTGGGCATTTCATCCAAATGTAAGGGGAGTTTTTGCCTCCTGTGTACCAAACGCCCGCTTCGTCTAATGCATTCATTAAATATTTTGCATTGTTTTTATATACATTGATATTTTCCCTTATCTGCTCCTGACCTTTTGGGGTGAATACAGCCATAGCGCCCTTTTGCAAAATGTAGGAAACTCCGTTGGTTCGCCTTTGGCGATTTTGTACCCACATTTCGTTTAAATTCATTCCAAATCGCACTATGTTATGAGGCACCACCGTATAACCGAGCCTTGTGCCTGTAAAGCCTGCGGTTTTGGAAAGGGAACATATCTCTATGGCGCATTTGTCGGCATCTTTTAATTCGTAGATGGTTTTCGGGATACAATCATCTTCTATGAATATTTCGTATGCAAAGTCGAATACGATTACCGAGCCGTGCCTATTGGCAAAATCCACCCACTTTTGCAATTTCTCTTTTGAAAATGCTGCACCTGTTGGGTTGTTGGGAGAGCAAAGATAAATTATATCAGCGGTAAAATTTTCGTTCGGTTCCGGCAGAAAGTCATTTTCGATTCCGGAGGGCATATGAATAATTTTTCTGCCGGATAGTATGCTTATGTCGGCGTATTCGGGGTAGGTCGGTTCAATTATGAGTACGGTGTTATCATTATCGAATATATCCGATATATCGGATATATCATCGCCTGCTCCTGATGAAATAAATATTTCGCTTGGGGAAATTTGAGCATTAAGGCTTTGGTAATGCATGGCGATTTCATTTCTGAGAGCATCATCTCCGCATTCGGGCATATAGCCGTGGAAGGTAGTTGCTTTTGCTTGATCGTCAACCGCTTCGTGCAGAGCTTTTATTACTTCGTCGCATAGCGGCAATGTTACATCACCTACACCTAATTTATATATTTTCTTATCGGGGTGAGCCTTTTCGTATTCATGTGTTTTTTTATATACGGTAATGAAAAGCTCGGATTCGTCCAAGAGTTTGTAATTCATATTCGGTTTTAACATATTATTACCTCTTTAGAAATTCAAAATAAACATATGCCTTAAATAAAATTTTATCATATATGTGTGTTAAATTAAATAAACGCTAAAGTTTTGCTTTTGCATTTTTAAGAGCAGCACCCACAAACCCCACAAACAACGGATGAGCTTTGTTTGGTCTGCTTTTGAATTCGGGGTGAAATTGAACTCCTATATAAAAATCGCATTCGGAGAGTTCTACAGCCTCAATGAGCTTGCCGTTGGGGGAAGTCCCGCTTAAGGTAAGCCCAGCATTTTCGAAGTCGGATTTGTAGGATAGGTTAAATTCGTAGCGGTGGCGGTGCCTTTCGCTTATATATTCTTCGTTGTATAAGTGCGATAGGGTACTGCCTTCTTTTATTTTGCATATGTATGAGCCGAGGCGCAGAGTTCCGCCTTTGTCGATATCACCGCTTTGCCCCGGCATAAAATCGATTACGGGGTGGGTGGTGTTTTCGTTAAATTCGGTGGAGTTTGCGTCGGTAAAGCCAAGCACATTTCTTGCGTATTCTATTACGGCAATCTGCATTCCCAAACATATGCCGAAAAATGGTATGTTATTTTTTCTGGCAAATTCGGTTGCAGTTACCATACCTTGCGTGCCTCTTGTGCCGAATCCACCGGGGATTAATATTCCGTCAAGCTTTGATAAAATATCGGAGGCATTGTCTTTTGTAACCTCTTCGGAATCTATCCAGTGTATGCGAATATGTGTATCGTGGAAATACCCTGCATGGCGAAGTGCTTCGGCAACGGAAAGGTATGCGTCATGCAGGCAGACATATTTGCCAATGATTCCTATATCGGTGTAATAGGTTCTGTTTTTTATTTTATTAACCATTTCTTCCCACTGTGCTAAATCGGGTTTTGGGGCATTTATCCCAAGCTCTCTGCAGACCACATCTGAAAAACCTTCTTTTTCAAGCATGAGAGGTGCTTCATATAAATTGGGCAGGGTAATATTTTCTATTACGCAGTCCTCTTTAACATTGCAAAACATTGCTGTCTTTTTAAATATAGCCTCTTCCAATGGTTCATCGCAGCGAAGAACGATTATGTTCGGGTTTATACCCATACCTTGCAACTCTTTGACGGAGTGCTGTGTCGGTTTGGATTTATGCTCGTTTGAACACTTTAAATACGGAACCAATGTTACATGTATAAAGATACAATTCTCTTTTCCAACTTCCAATGATACCTGCCTTGCGGCTTCTATAAAGGGTTGCGATTCAATATCGCCTGTAGTTCCTCCGATTTCGGTTATTAGAACATCGGCATTTGTGTTTTTAGCCGATAGGTAAATAAATTCTTTGATTTCGTTGGTAATATGGGGAATGACTTGCACCGTTGAGCCTAAGTATTCGCCATGGCGCTCTTTCGAAATAACATTTTGATATACTTTGCCTGCGGTCAGGTTGGAATATTTGTTGAGATCTTCATCTATGAATCTTTCATAATGCCCTAAGTCGAGATCTGTTTCCGCCCCATCGGAGGTAACAAAGACTTCGCCATGCTGATATGGGCTCATAGTGCCGGGATCTACATTAATATACGGGTCAAGTTTTTGGGCAGCAACCTTAAGGCCTCTTGATTTTAATAATCTGCCCAATGAGGCAGCGGTTATGCCTTTGCCCAGCCCCGATACTACACCGCCTGTTACAAATATGTATTTTGTCATAATTCACTCTCCCCTACATTTATTATTTTTCATTTTTTATCGATTATCAGCCGAAGTTATTCCATTAAAAAACGGACAACGGTGCCTTCATTGTTTTAAAGACTCCATTGTCCGTAATTGATGATATTATATTTTAAAAAAAGTAATTTCGGTCGTTTGGGTTTGAAATATTTTTTCATGGTCGAAATAATACACCCAAAAAAAGAGTTTGTCAATTTTTTTAGGAAAAATTTTTTTAATTTTTTAAAACTTCGGCAGCACTATAAAACCATTATCAAAGTCCCTGCCGTAATAAGCACACAGCCTATTAACGATTTCGGGCTGAATTTTTCATGTAAGAATACAAATGCCAAAATAAGAGTCATGACAACGCTGAGTTTGTCAATGGGAACGACCTTTGATGCTTCTCCTATTTGCAATGCTTTGTAGTAGCAAAGCCATGAAGCTCCCGTTGCCAACCCCGACAGAATAAGAAAGGTCCAGCTTTTTTTGCTTATTTCGCCTATGCCGCCTTGCGCATCTGTAAGAAATACCATTACCCATGCCATTATAACTACGACAACGGTGCGTATGGCGGTTGCCAAATTGGAATTTACTCCCTCAATACCTATTTTGGCGAGTATGCTTGTGAGAGAGGCGAATATTGCAGACAATAATGCGAATATGAGCCACATTGTAATATATCTCCTTTTATTTAAATATAGTGTGGGTTTTGTAAATCGGATTTATACATAACTGATTTTACGCAGGGATTATACATCAAACTGTTATGGTGTGCAATATAAATTTAATATATGTCAAAACAAATGATTAAATAAGTGTTGTTGTTTTAGGAAAAGCTATGTAAAGCAGTATTAAAAAGGACACGAAAGGTATCATGTAAAATTGCAGTACTTTTGTTTATAAATACATCAAATGAAAACTTGTATTGTATGCAGGAAA
>CAZXWI010000063.1:0-8490 GCA_964644555.1 uncultured Lachnospiraceae bacterium
ATTTAATGTATCATTTTTATCGAATATATAGTATAATTACATCAAACAAATCAGAAAGAGGTGGCCGCCATGATAAATTTAATTTATGGTGCTAACGGAAGCGGGAAAACCCAAAAGCTTATCGATTTAGCTAATGCAGAACTTGAGAAAACAAACGGACTTATTGTTTATCTTGATAAGTCAAACAGTCATCGAATAGCTGTCAGCCCGCAAATCCGCTTTATCAATGTTACGGAATTTGAAATTGACAACGCAGATTTATTTATCGGATTGCTTTGCGGACTTGTTTCGGGCAATTACGATATAAATCGTATTTATATAGATAATTTACATAAAATTATCGGTAGCACTGATTCGGAAGATATCGAAAATATACTTGCTAAGATTCGTAAACTTTGTGAAATGAACGATATGAACTGCTATGTAACGATAAACTCCGAAGATGTTACAGAAGACAAACTTAAAGAATATACTGTTCTTTAAAAAAATAGGAATCGGAGAGTATAAATGGCACTCGTTACAAGTAAAGAAATGTTTGAAAAAGCAATCGCAGGTAAATATGCGGTAGGTGCTTTCAATGTAAATAACATGGAGATAATTCAGGGCATAATGGATGCGGCTCTTCAAGAAAAATCTCCTTTGATTTTGCAGGTATCCGCAGGTGCGAGAAAATATGCAAAACCGATATATTTGGTTAAGCTTGTCGAAGCCGCAATGTTGGATACAGGGATTGATGTATGCCTTCATTTGGATCATGGTGAAAATTTTGATATATGCAAACAATGCGTTGATGACGGTTTTACATCGGTAATGATAGATGCAAGTAAACTTCCTTTCGAAGAAAATATTGCAGAAACCAAAAAAGTAGTTGAGTATGCTCACTCAAAGGGTGTTGTTGTTGAAGCGGAACTCGGAAAACTTGCCGGAATTGAGGATGATGTAAATGTATCAAAGGCAGATGCTGCATTTACAGACCCTGATCAGGCCTGCGAATTTGTTGAAAGAACCGGAGTCGATTCGCTTGCAATAGCTATCGGAACGAGCCACGGTGCATATAAATTTAAGGGTGAGCCGAGGCTTGACTTTGACAGACTTTCTAAGGTCACTGAGCTTTTGCCGAACTTCCCGATAGTGCTTCACGGTGCATCAAGCGTTCCCCAATATTTGGTTGATTTGTGCAACCAATACGGTGGGCAGATTCCTGGCGCACAGGGAGTTCCCGAAGAAATGCTAAGAAAAGCCGCAAGCATGGGCGTTGCCAAAATCAATATTGATACAGATATCAGACTTGCGGTAACAAGCTCAATTAGAAAAGTATTGGTAGAACAGCCTGAAGCTTTTGATCCCAGAGTTTACTTAAAACCTGCAAGGGAAGCTATAAAAGATATGGTTGCTCATAAAATGAGAGATGTTTTAGGTTCAAGCGGAAAACTTTAAAATGGGTTATTTTAAAACAAGAGGTCTTCGGGGCAGTACCCTCGAAGACCTTATAAATCGCACGAATATTGAATACATGGCTGACGATCTCGCAGTAATGCAAAAAATTCCTACGCCGATAAAACCTGTGGAGATCGATTCACATAAAAGGGTAATAACGCTTGCTTATTTTGACGAACAAAGCACCGTTGATTACATAGGAAATATACAGGGAATTCCCGTATGCTTTGATGCAAAGGAAACCAAAGGGAAAAGCCTTGCCATAAACAATCTGCATAAACATCAGATTGATTTTATGAATATGTTCGTCAAACAGGACGGAATTGCTTTCATATTGGTTTATTTTACCGATTTAGATAAGTATTATGTTATGGATATTTCAAAAGTAGATGAGTACTATACAGCTTCCGTGAACGGCGGAAGAAAGAGTATTCCTTATTCGGCTTTCGAACAAGCCTATGAAGTGAAAAGGGACGGAAGATATTTGGTGCATTATCTGCCGGCAGTGCAGAAACTTTTGGAATGTAAATAAAATTTAGGGGAATATTTATGCCATTCGACGGATTAACTCTGTTTTCGGTATTGAACGAATGCCGCAATAAATTAATAGGATTGAAGATTCAAAGGGTTTATCAGCCTACAAAGGAGGATATAATTCTTTATTTTTCTGATTACGATAAAACGGCTCTAAGCATAAGTGCATCCGCATCTTGCCAAAGAATATGCATAACCAATACCAAATATGACAATCCCGAAACTCCACCGGCATTTTGTATGGTTCTTAGAAAATACTTAGTGGGTGGAATAATAAAAGATATAATCCAAAAAGATTTTGACAGAATCGCTGTATTTGATATAGAATCATTGGATGAAGCCGGAAATCTTATCGAACTTGAATTAGTGGTCGAATTAATGGGCAAACATTCCAACATTACTTTGGTGGAAAAAAATACGCAGAAAATCCTTGATGCAATAAAACATATATCGGGGCTGAAAAGCAGCGTAAGAAAAATAATGCCTAACTTTGATTTTATATATCCGCCGTGCAATAAATTGAGTCCACTGGATTTTGATGAACAAACCGCACTTGGTATGCTTTCCTTTGAATTAGACAAAAATATTTCGGTCGGTTTGTGCAATACATTTAACGGTATATCAAAGGCATTATCTCAAAGTTTTGTTTTTGATGAATATAAAGAGGATAAACTCCTATCGGAACTTAGCTTAGATGATATGAGCGAAATGATAAAAAAATTCGGTGAATATATTTTGTTAAAAACAAAAAGTCCCGATTGCCGAATTTACTATAATTCCGACGGTTCACTAAAAGATTATTCGAGCGTATACTATTCTTCTCTCGGAAGTTATATAAACGAAAAATCAGGCTTGATATGCGAAGCAATAGATTCGTTTTACAAAGACCGAACTTTAACAAGCGGCATAAAGCAGCGCTACGAAGACATAATCAAGCATATTAATACAATTTACGATAGAGAAGAAAAAAAGCTCAAAGCAAGAAATGAAGATTTATCAAAGGCACAGGGTTGCGAAATATATAATGTGTATGGGAATTTGCTTTTGTCGAATTTGCATCTTATAAAAAAGGGCGATGATAAAGTTGATGTTATAAATTTTTATTCTGAAAACGGTGAAAATATAACGATTGAATTGAAAAAAGAATATACACCGTCTAAGAATGCGCAGATGTATTTTAAAAAATACAATAAAGCGAAAAATGCAATAAAGCATTTGGAACAGTTGATTGCCGAAAGTACATCAAATGTAAAGTTTTTGGCAGAACAATTATTTTATCTTGAAAATGCGGAAAGTATTTCGGAAGCAGATGAAATACTCACCGAAATCGAAAAAGCAGGTTTTATAAAGCGAAACAAAAAGAAAACCGGCATAAAAAAACAGGAGAAAACTGACTTTTTCAGATACGAATCCCGTGACGGATACGAAATATTGGCAGGGAAAAACAGCGTGCAGAATAATGCATTGACGTTTAAATTAGCATCAAAGGACGATATTTGGCTGCATGCCAAAGATATTCCGGCAAGCCATGTTATATTACGAACAAATAAAGGTTCTTATAGCGAAACATCTCTTGAAGATGCAGCCGAGATTGCCGTATATCATTCGAAATTGAGAGAATCTACAAAAGTTGCGGTCGATTATACCTATGTAAAAAATGTGAAGAAGATTGTTTCGTCTTCATACGGTAATGTTACATTTACAGATAACAAATGTGTGTATATAACAGTCGATCAAAGAAAAATCAAAGAGTTGGAAAAATAATTATGAAAAAAATCGTTACATATGTCGAAGAAGGTTCACTTGCACAGCAATATGGTATTAAGCCGGGATTCGAAGTTAATTCCATTAACAAAAACGAAGAGTTTGATATAATTGATTATTTATATGACACCTCGGACGAAAAGTTCGAGATTGGTATTACGGATACTGACGGAAACAGAAAAACTATGTTTATCGAAAACCCCGATTTGTATCCGTTCGGCTTAAGTTTTAAAAACGCAACGATAGACAAACCTCGCATTTGCAAAAACAAGTGTGCATTTTGTTTTATGGATCAAATGCCGAAAGGATTAAGAAAAAGTTTATATTTTAAGGATGATGATTACCGTTTGTCTTTTTTATGCGGTAACTACATAACATTGACAAATGTGTCGGACGATGAACTTGATCGAATCATTCAAAAGAAATTATCTCCTCTTAATATAAGTGTACATGTAACTGACGAAGAACTTCGTATGAAGCTTATGCATAATAAAGATGCCTATAAAATAATTACGCAGCTCACCAAATTAAAGGATAACGGAATAGAATTCAATGTGCAATTGGTGCTTTGCCCCGGAATAAATGATGGAGAATATTTGCGTAAGTCATTGGAGGATATGATAAAGCTTTTGCCGAATCTCAACAGTTTGTCATGCGTTCCTGTAGGGCTTACAAAATTCAGAGATGGATTATTTGAATTAACCCCTTACACAAAGGAGCAAGCTTTAGAAGTAATTTCGATAATAGAGCATTATCGAGAAATAGTCAAAGAAATATCTCCGAATAGCTGCATAAATGCTTCCGATGAATTTTATTTGTTGGCTGAGATGGATTTCCCGAAAGATGAATATTACGGAGATTATGTGCAATACGAAAACGGAGTGGGAATGGCAAGAAGCTTTATCGATGATGTGGATATGTTCATTTCGCAAAACGATTCATTGAAATTGACTTCGGATATTCCCATTTATCTTATTACGGGAGTATTGGGGTATAAATCCATAAAAACATCGATAGAAAAAATAAACGACGCTTTCGGACTAAATATGAATTTAATAAGCGTAGATAATGATTTTTTCGGCAGTTTGGTAACAGCCAGCGGTTTGGTGTGCGGTTGTGATATAATAAACAAAATAAACAGTCTCGGAATAAAAGGGGATATAATTATTCCCGCAAATATGCTCAAAGACGATGAAGATTTATTCCTGGACAATACTTCGTTAGAAGATGTAATAAATAAAACCGAGCAGAATGTGATTATTGCACCTACTTACGGGTACGATTTTTGCGAAATGCTAAAAGAGAGGTATATGAATGAGTAAACCGTATATTGCATTGGTCGGCAGACCGAATACCGGTAAATCGACATTGTTTAATCGTTTGGCAGGCAAGCGTATTTCCATAGTCGAAGATACTCCCGGTGTAACGAGGGATAGAATCGTGGCAGAGAGCGAATGGTGCGGCAATTCGTTTTATATTATAGATACAGGTGGTATAGAACCCGAATCCAAAGATGTTATCCTCTCTCAAATGAGGACTCAGGCAAAGCTGGCGATGGATATGGCAGATGTAATTATATTTGTTGCAGATGCCAAAGACGGAGTAACTGCCGCAGATAAAGAAATTGCGGCTATGATGAGAAAAAACAATAAGAAAATAATTCTTGCCGTAAATAAGATTGATGACTATTCGCATATGGCATCATTATACGAATTCTATGAACTTGGTTTGGGAGAGCCTTTCTCAATAAGTGCAGAACACGGCAATGGACTTGGTGATGTTTTGGATAAAGCGGTGGAAATGTTTCCCGAAGATAAAAAAGGACTTTCTCCCGACATATCTCATAAAATTGCCGTTGTTGGCAAGCCTAATGCAGGTAAGTCCACTCTCATAAACAGCCTTTTAGGCGAAGAGAGGGTTATAGTAAGCAATATCGCAGGAACAACCAGAGATGCTATAGATACGGAGTTTAGCTATAATTCGCAGGATTATTTGCTTATAGATACCGCAGGAATAAAAAAGAAAAACAAATCAGATACCGCAATAGATTATTATTCCATGCTCAGGGCGCTTAAAGCCATTGAACGAAGTGATGTATGCCTTTTGATGATAGATGCTACAGCCGGAGTCACTGAACAGGATGTAAAGATAGCTGGTCTTATAAAGGAAGCGTGCAAAGCCGTAGTGATTGTTATCAACAAATGGGATTTGGTTGATAAAGAAACAAACACCATGGCAAAAATGAAAAAAGAGATATTAAACAAACTCTATTTTATCGACTACGCTCCCGTGGAATTTATCAGCGCAATTAACAACAAAAGAGTGCAAAAACTTATGCCTATAATCGAAAGAGTATTGGAAAATTATTCTATGCGAATCAGCACAGGGCTTTTAAATGATGCAATAGGGGATGCTGTAATGATAACATCACCTCCCATCAAAAAGGGAAAGCAGCTCAGAATTTATTATTCATCGCAGCCTGCTGTATGCCCGCCCACATTTGTAATGTTTGTTAATGATGATACATTAATGACAACGCAGTACGAAAAGTATTTGCAATCACGAATGAGAACCGCATTTGACTTTGAGGGCGCACCCCTTAAATTTATCTACCGAAATAAAGGCGAAAATCAAAAATAAATAAAAATAATTAGTCTAATTACACACCTTCGTGAATAACTATTAGTAGCAGTAGTTGTTTACGGAGGTGTTAATTTATGTATTCCGAAATATATGAAGATATATCGCTCAGAACAGGCGGGGATATTTACATCGGTGTTGTCGGCCCTGTCAGAACGGGTAAATCGACATTTATTAAAAAATTTATGGAACTTTTGGTTATTCCGAATATCGAAAATAAATACCGAAAAGACCGTGCTATAGACGAACTACCCCAAAGCGGTTCGGGTAAAAGCATTATGACTTGCGAGCCGAAATTTGTTCCGAACGAGGCAATAGAAATTAATATTATCGACGGTGCACCTATACATGTAAGATTGGTGGATTCGGTAGGATATTTGGTGAATGGGGCACTCGGTGCTTATGAGGGAGATGTGCCGAGAATGGTGCAGACCCCATGGGCTGAAGAAGCTATGCCATTTGAGCAAGCCGCCGAGATAGGTACGAGGAAGGTAATAGAAAATCATTCGACTATCGGCATTGTTGTAACGACCGACGGAAGTATTGCCGATATAGAAAGAAGAGAATATGTAAATGCTGAAGAGAGAGTGGTAACAAAACTTAAGGAACTGAATAAGCCTTTTGTCATTATTCTCAATTCGGCAACCCCTAAAAGCAGAGAAACCGAAAATCTCAGAGATGAGCTGGAAGAAAAATATTCCACTTCCGTTATCGTAATGGATGTACTTAATATGGATACGGAGGATTTAAACAAAATTTTCACGAAAGTGCTTTACGAATTTCCCATAAGTGAGGTTACATATAAGATTCCCAAATGGGTATCAAATTTATCGGAAGATCATTGGCTTATGTCGCAGATAGAGGATTATGTATTTTCTTCATGCGAAAAAAATAATTGCGTGAGAAGTATTGTAAGCGGTTTAGATTCCAATGTATGCGAAAATTTCGATATTGCGATAGACTCCATGGATTTGAGCTGCGGAAATGTTGTGTGCGATGTCAAAATAGAAAACGATGTGTTCTACAAAATTATAAGCGATGAAAATGATGTTTTGATAAATAACGAATCGGATATGTTTTCGGTGTTGGCAGCACTTTTGAAAAATAAAAAATCGGTTGAAGCCTTTAATACGGCCAAAAACGAGGCGGCCATGGGCGGATACGGAATAGTGTATCCCGATATGAACAGCCTTGAGATAACCGAGCCGGAAATGTTTAATGATTCGGGCAGATTCGGAATCAGTATAAAAGCCAAGGCAAAAGCAATGCATATTATCCAAAGTGATATAACTTCCGAGATATCTCCGGTGATAGGCTCAGAAAGCGAATGTGAAAAATTTTATGACAGCCTTATGGATATGTACGAAAACAAACCTCAGGAATTTTGGGATACCGAAATATTCGGCAGGAAGCTTATCGATATGATGTCGGATAACATAAAGCTCAAACTGAATACTATCAATGAGGATACGAAACAGCGCATGGTAAAAGTTACGAATAAAATCGCCAATTCGCAAAAGGGCGGATTGTTGATATTTTGGATATAATAAAAAGCCGCTCGGTGGCAGCAATATATGATATGATTTAAGGGATTATATCAATGCTACCTACCTGTTGCGGCTTTTATTTTATGTTATATACAGTATGTTTTAATAAGTTTAGGCAGTTTTTTCTTCATCTTCGCAAATGTGACGAAACATAAAATCATCTGAACAACAACAAACATAACATACATAAACATTAACACCATGGAAACTTCATACATTATGCCTGCAACGAGAGCTGCATATCGAGCTTTGGCAAGCCTGCCTATCCGGTTGAAAACGGCGGCTATCAAAATGCATATCAAATGCGATAATACGATTGCCGCTTAAAAACCTCCTGTCAAAGCATCGGACTCATTGGCTGATGACATTGCTCCCGTAAAATATGAAATTAAATAGAACTTATAAACAAATTCTTAGAATATGCGGTAGATCATGGCATAATAAAAAAGAATTAGAAACTACATAAATAACTGTACATTTTTCTTTATTTTATTACAAGTAATATGCAAATTATATAGAATTTGACTGTTTAGTACTTGCAATTTTAATAAAATATGATATTATATTG
>CAZXWI010000064.1:0-8338 GCA_964644555.1 uncultured Lachnospiraceae bacterium
CCCTTTGCGTGTTAAAGTTTATTAATAGCCTTTTTTACGATCTACCATATTAATAAGCGGTAGTCCTTTGGAATAAAGTTTTAAGTTTTGCATGAAGATCTCCGTTATTTTGTCGCATGTTAATTCAAGGGAAGTATCTCCCGAGCAATGCGGCGTGATGATAAGGTTCGGGCAAGAGTATAAAAAGTGATCTTCGGCTAGCGGTTCGTTTTGAAATACATCAAGAGCTGCTCCCGATAAATGCCCATTTGAGAGCGCATCAAAAATCGCTTGTTCATCAACGCTGTTGCCCCTGCCCACATTTATAAAGTAAGAACCATTTTTCATATTTGCAAAAAATTCTTTATCGAATAAATTATTTGTTTTATTTGTTTTGGGTAGAGATGAAATAACCACATCGCTTTTTGATGCAACATAGTTAAGTTCGGAGAGGGGATATATTTCGCTGCAATAATCGGGTTTAATGTTTATGTTATTTCTTATTCCGATGATGTTAGCCCCCATTGCTTTAGCACGTTTGGCAAATTCCGAACCGATATCCCCAAGGCCGATAAGCGCTATGGTGCTACCATATATAGAATCTATTTTGGTTATTTTGCCCCAAATTCTATGGGATATCATATCGTTGTATTCAGGGATATGGCGCATGAGCATAAGCAAAACGCATATGAGATGTTCGGCAATGGTTACGCCGAAAGAACCCGAAGCATTGGTGAGAATAACATCGTCTTTCGGGTAGAGGTTTTCATCGGTATATTTATCCACTCCGGCAAATGAGCATTGCAGCCATTTTAGATTTAAGGCATATTTAAGCATTTCAGGCGGTATTTGACCGAATAGGATTTCACAATCTTCGATATCTGTAATTTGTATTTCATTTTCTACAAATTTTGTTTCGTATCCGAAAGATTTGGCAGCATCTTCAAGAAGAAGTCTTCTTTCGGGGGTAAGAAAGTTTATGTATATTCCTATTGTATTTTTTCTCATATCGGGATTATAAAGGATTTTCGCCGTTTTGTCCATACCGAATGGAATAATAGGGCGGTATGCGGCAAATTATTTCAAAAATAAAAGCTTTCGGTTCGGAAAGCTTTTTATAAATTAAGGAAGAAATTCCTTTATTATGGAATTATTCGAAATAGCATCATCGGAGAGAGCCTCAAACTCGGATATAAGCGAAATTATCGGGTGGACTCTTTCGGTGTAGTCGATATTTTCAATTGCATCTTTGAGTATCAATTCCAAATGCTTTTTATAAAGGCTGTATTCGTATGGGGCAGCGGAATTGAAAATATAATTTGCTTTTTCGGTATATGGGTAGATGTGTTTAATGCTGCTTTTCTTTACATTTTCCCACAATTCAAAGGTAAGCTTGTAGTCGGCATTTCTAAAATAATAATCCCGCACCATGCGGCGCATAAGGCGAGTTGTTTCGGAGCTTATGCGAACATTGTTTTTGTCGGTAAGCGAGTTCAGTGCACAGCAATAGATATTGTATTTCATATTTTGTGAAATATTATTTGCAATTTTGGGATTAAATGTTTGTATGCCTTCTACGAGTATCAATTCGTTTTCGCCTATGTTGACAACACGGTCCTTTTTTGTTTTGATTCGTTTTTCAAAATCGTAATGGGGCAGGTATATCGTTTTGCCTTGGGATAGATCCGATAGATCTGAATTGAGTAGTTCGTATTCGAAAGCTTCTATATCTTCAAGATCTGCTTTGCCGTCATTTCCGAGGGGAATCTCTTCAAGGGGTTTGTAGTAGTGGTCAAGAGAAATATTTACGGTGGATATACCATTTTGTTTGAGTTCATCGCAGAGTCGGTTGGCAAAGGTCGTTTTCCCTGATGATGAAGGGCCTGTTACAAAAATAAATTTGCACTCTGTTTGGGAGAGTATATTTTGGCAGCACTCTTTTATCATTTCGGTGTGGCGAGATTCGGTAGAGTATATTATTTCAGTGATTTTGTTATTTTTTATTGCAAGGTTGATATCAAGCGATGAATGAATGTTTAATTCGGATAAAAAGTTTTCATAGTCCGACATATTTTGTTTGATAATGTTTTCGTTTTGCATTATATTGTCCTTAATATGGTGTGGGCATATGCCTTGTATATAATATGCTTGAATAAATAAAATTATTGCATGAATAATTTTATTTCATCATTGAGTGTATCTGTATTTTATAGGGCTAAAGCTTGTCTGTGAATGATTTTGCCGTTTTATTGTAAATTATATGACATTGATTTCAGTACATATATGATTGGATGGTGGGTTTTGCTAATTATAATAAAAAAGCACTTTCACAAGAAAGTGCATATTGTCAACTGGAGCTGATAGAGGGACTCGAACCCACGACCTGCTGATTACAAATCAGCTGCTCTACCAACTGAGCTACATCAGCGACTTTGATATTATATACGAAAATAAAATAAAATGCAATAGTTTTTTCGAATTTAAGTGAAATTTTATTCGTTATCATAAATTTGACAGTTTGTAGAGTCATTTGCACCGATTTTGCATATAAATTTAAGATTTTTGGGGTGAAATATTTTCGAAACATATTTTAAAGAGCGAATAATATATAATTAAAGGATGGTATAGTATGGATAACAATCAATTCAGCGGACTTGATATAAATACCTTGGCGGTTATAATTGCGCAGCTACTCAGCACAGAGCTTAAATCATCGGAGATGAACTTGTTGGCAAGTTTTCTGTATACGGTGTCGGATTGCCTTAATACGATAGCCATGACTCAAAACAATAACGGGTAAAAAATAAAATTGAGTGATATATGTCCAAATTTGAATGAAAATCGCATTTATGTGATTCATTCAAATTTTGTACCGAAATGTGGGTTTTTGCTAATAAAAACTGCATTAAATATGCGTTTTTTAGGGTTATTTAAGCATTTTCCTTGAATAATTTCTTGCAATGAGCTTAAAAATTTTCTATAATTCTATTTGTAAATAAATAGAACCGAATAATCGTTGGAATGCGGTGAGATGCCGCAGCAGCATCCTTGCTACTGTAAATCAAAAAATGGTAAGTCAGGTTTTCAATTATCGGTATTATAGCTCTTTGTTTCAGGGATAACGCTTGAGCTTTATAATATCGTGCAAACGATATTTTTTTAGGTATAAACAGAAAAAGGGGTAAAAAAATTCATGGCCGGTTATAAAAAAGGACAGGAAACGAAGCAGCGAATTTACGAGGCTGCGAAAAAGATGTTTTACCATTTTGGGTACAAACATGCTACAATAGAAAAAATTGCACAGGAAGCAGATGTTCCTGTAGGTTTGGTAAATTATTACTTTAAGAAAGATGAAATCTTGTATGCCGTATACAAAGAATTCTGTGGGAATATCAGAAAAACAATAGATCAGCAGGCTTGGAACAAAATTGAGAATCCTTTGCAGGGTCATGTTTTGTTCACAAGAATTTTCTTTACGGTTATTTTAAGCACCGATAAAAATAAAGAGATATACAAAGAAATTTTCACAAACGAACTTTTGGATGTGGGTGTTGAATTCATGAGCGAAAGCGACTTTAAGCGCATTGTATACGAATTCAAGATTGATATCTCCGACAGCATTTTCCAAAGACTCATCACTGCTGAATACGGTGCAAGAAGATCTCTTCTTTTGGACCGCTATGACAGACTTGATGCAGTCAGAAGCAAAGACCTTATCAACTTCCTCGCTACCATTGCGGTTCGCCTTGCAGGGGTAGATATTGCGGAAGTAATGAGAAACGTCAGAAAAACAGACGCTATTTTTGACGAAATGGATTTGTCGGATCTTAAGTTCTTACCGTAAATATATTTTGTATTAGGGGAGTGATATTATGGCAAAAGGTTTAACACATTTTTATTACGGCTACGGCAAAGGCAAAACCACCGCTGCTTTGGGGCTTGCCGTAAGAGCAGGCGGAAGCGGTCGCAAAGTTGTGATAGTGCAATTCTTGAAAAATACCAACAGCTCGGAACTTAGTCAGTTTGCCAAACTCGACAATATAGTTATTTTTCGTGGACAGGCTTGCAACTCTTTTGTCATAAATATGACCGAAGAAGAAAAAGAGCAAACCCGTAAAATCCACGAAGATAATTTCAAGAAAGCTCTTGAATGTATCGAATCGGGGCAATGCGATATGCTCATTTTGGATGAAGTGATTGATGCGTATCAGCTTGATTTGTTAGATCGCACCGAGTTTGAAAATTTCGTTAAAAATAAGCCGGAAGAATTGGAACTTGTCATTACCGGACATCAGCCCGAAGAATGGCTCACGGAATGCGCCGATTATGTAACGGAAATGACCAAAATAAAGCATCCGTTTGATAAAGGTATGAATGCAAGAAAAGGAATAGAATTTTAGTTTATGCGGCAGATATACTTTAGGGTATATCTGCTTTTTTATGTATTTCAGTGTTGTAAAAATGCCTATATCCTTTAGCTAAATCATGGGAATCGGTAAAGATGCTCTTGTTTCGTATTGTCAAATAATATATAATTAAAATGTTATGGAAAAAAGAAGTGCGGTGCGTGAGAAGATAGTCGATAATTCGAAGAAGTTGTTTAAACAGTATGGTTTTAATGCCACATCAATGCAGATGATAGCAGATGCTTGCAATGTGTCGAAGAGTTTGGTGAAATATTATTTCCCGAAAAAGGAAGATATTGCGTCTTTTATAATGAAAAAACATTTAGACTCTATCAGAGCATATGTTAAAACATTGGAAGAAGTCAAAAACGATGCCGTGTTGGCATATGTTTTGACCATGAAAATATACTATGCCGACATTTACGGCAATGAGTCGGTTAACCGATTCAACAAAGAAGCCCTTATGGACGCTTCGGGCAAGAAGATATCGAAGGAACCTTCGAATATGGACGAAGTTTACAAAGAAATAATTGCTCAATATAATTTGAGTTTGAGCGACAAAATGTTTTTCATAAGGAAAATACAAATAATGGGTTCGCAGGTATTTTTGATAGATGCAAGCGAAAACCCCGAATCGGAAATAACCGACAGAGAAAGATTCGAAGGAGCTATTTATTCCACGCTGAGCCTGTTGGGAGTCGGTGTCTTTTATTGTAACGATGCAATATCAAAAGCTAACCGAATATATGATAATAACGATTTGCAACATTTTTCAATGTTGTAGAAAATATAATATATGGCAGGATTTTACCGGAGAGAGTAATCTCTCTTTTTTTATTGAGTTAAGTTTATTAAGAGCAAATGTATGCAGTTGCGGTAAAAAAATTTTTGATATTTTTGAGAGATTCCCGATTGAAGAGGCGAAATAAAAAATTGCTATGATAATAATTCGTGGCTCTAGCTCATATAATAATTCAGCATGGAATATAAAATCGTTTTCTCAATAAAAAATTTAACTTTTTGATGTAAAAGGACAAATTTTACTTGACATTTTATTAAAGAGGCATTATCATATAAACAAAGTATAAATTGAAAAAAAAAAAAATAACCAATAATGTTACGAATATATATAAATAATTTTGGGAATTATGTATATTTTTTTACCTTAAAAATTATATACAGTAAAATTAAAACAAATTATAACAAAAATTATTTAATATTTGGGGGAATATGTGCATTTTAGGCTCATATTGTGTAATTATTGTCTTTTATGCGTAAAAAGCTAAAAGAAAGTGAGATGGGAGAAGTGCTTTCGATTAGCTTGTGCGTGCATAATAGAAAAACAAAAGAAAGGAAAGTATGAATTAATTCATACGAAGATTACAAATGGAAAAGAAATCTAATCTTACCACCGCCCAAAAATATTTATTCGGCGTAGGCGATTTTTGCGGCGACATTTCAATGTCCTTTAAAACTTATTATTGGACATTCTTCCTCACATCTGTAATCATGCTGCCTTTGGACAAATTACAGTTATTAAACGGTATTTCGTCGGTTGTCGGCATGGTAATGATGTTTTTCTATGGAATCATTCTTGATGCAATGCCAACATTCAAATGGGGACACTACCGTTCGATTTATTTGGTAATCACACCAATTTACGCTATTTTGGTTTCATTAACATGGTGGCTCGGTGCTGTAATTACCAATTATGATGTACTTATTTGGCTTATTATCATTGTTCAGACCGTATTCACCATTTTCTTCCAAATGGTATACAGTGGCAATATCACAATGATACAGGTTCTCTCCAAAGGTAACGAAACAGATGCAAACACACTTTCATCACACCGTTGGGCAGCTATCAAAGCCGCAGTTATCGTTTTAGGGCTTATAGCAGTTCCTCTTCTTACAACATTCGGCGGTCAGAATAACGCTACGGCATATGCTCTTATGGCTACAGTTTTGGCAGTATTCTCACTTTTCGGATATGGTGTACACTTTGTTATTACAAAAGGCGCAGAACCCGAAGGAGTATCCAGAAAAACTCCTGAAGAAAAAGCAGAAGCCAAGAAAAACAGAGTTACTCTCTCCCAGATGATTAAGGCTTTGGTTACCAACAAACACCTTATCATCTTATTATGTGCTAACATCTTCACTACAGCAACATCATTCTGGTTTGCTATGTACGGTGTATATTACTACAACTATGTTGCCATGAATCCGGCACTCTATAGCTTGTATATCACATCAACTAACATCTTCGCCATGATAGGCTCGCTCTTATCCGATGTTTTGGCAAAAAAAATACCTCTTAAGAAAATATCCGTTGTTACGATTGCTCTTTGTATAGTAGCATTTGCAGGATGTAAGATATTCGGCAACAACGCTATTATCTTCACAGCATGCATCTGCGCATATCAGTTCCTTGCTGCTATCAACTATCCTTGCTTTATCGCTCAGTACGGTAACTGCGTTACATATTCCGAATGGAAAAACGGTTATGCCGCAAGAGCTACTATCATGTCTGTTTCCAGCTGGACACCGACCATTGCCGGAGCAATCAACGGACAGCTTGCTCCTATCATTTTAAGAAAAATAGGTTTTGATGCCACATTGGCAGTACAGCCCGATACAGTAGCACCGGGGCTTATCAATGCATTGTCGCTTATTCCTTTAGGCTACTATATCTGTGCATTCCTTATCTTCACATTTGCATACACTCTTACAGCTGATAAACTTGCAAAATATCAGGAAGAGATCAATGCAAGAAAGACCAACGCATAATAAAAATAGCTTAACTTTATATTTGCCCTGCCTTGTGCAGGGCAAATTCAAAAGAAAGGTAATAACAATGAAGAAAAAGATTACTAAAAACATGAAAACCTTTTGGGGTGTAGCTGAAATCGGTGAAGGATTCTTCAGTTCTGTTGTAGGCTTGTATTTTACTTTTTATTTAACTGATATAGCTAAATTACCGCTTATGTATGTAAGTTTCATTATGATGTTTACGAGCGTAGCCGACTTCATTATTTCGCCGCTCAGTGGAGGACTCATCGAAGCGGTTAAGCCCATGAAATGGGGTAAACTTCGTTCTTGGCTTTTAATTTTACCCCCCATTGTTGCAATAACGAATGCACTCAAATTTGTCAGCATAGGCAATGCACTCACCGCAACTATAGTAATCATTGTTGCATACATGATAAACACTGTGGGCTTTAATACTATGGTTGCCGCCAACTATGCATTGGTGCCATCAATGTGTGCATATGAAGATGAACGCTCGCACTTATCTTCAAATAGAATGACAGGTTCTAACATCGGTCGTTTGGTAATGGGGTATGTAGCTCCACTTGTCATGGTTCCTCTTATTGCCTCAACGGGCGATATGGCATATGCAATTATCGCACTTGTTTCCGCATCTTTAATGATGCTCGGGTATTTTGCCCACTTTGCCATGGCTAAAGGCTATGAGGGCAACGGTTCCGTAACAGAATCAAGCGAAGAAACGCTCTCCATAAAAGATATGTTTAAAGCGATTTTTTCAAATCCTCAGATCATACCTCTTATGATATCGGATATGACATCGACCCTTGGTTCGTTTTTGCTTCCTTCGCTTATCATGTATATGTATACATATGTAATAGGTGATATAACTCTTGTTGCATACCATAACCTTTTAACGGGAATCGGTGGTATGCTGGGCGCTTATTCATCGAGATTCTTTATGAATAAATTTGATGACAGAAGAAGAGTATGCCTTTGCATTTACCCATGTATAGCACTTTGCGTATTTGTTACGAGATTTTTCGTAGATCTTCCTTGGGTGTTCATGGGCGTATGCACGATTTTGCAGTTCTTGATAGGTATAACTCAGCCTGTAGAAAGCACACTTTACTACGATGTAGCCGTATATTCCGAATGGAAAACGGGTAAAGATTCCACTGCTCTTA
>CAZXWI010000065.1:0-8300 GCA_964644555.1 uncultured Lachnospiraceae bacterium
CCTTAGAAGGAGAGGTTCGGGTTTGTGAAAGATTTGGGATTTTCTATTCGAATTCAATCGTTCCGCATGGTTTCGGAGTAAGGTCGTAAAGAACACGGTTAACTCCGTCTATCTCGGAAGTGATTCTGTTTGTTATATGGTTAAGCAGTTCGTACGGAATCTGCTCTATGGTGGCGCTCATTGCATCAAGGGTGTTTACCGCACGGATAATTACCGGATATGCGAATGTTCTTTTGCCGTTTTTGATTCCTACGGATTTAAAATCGGGAACAACGGTAAAGTATTGCCATACTTTGCCTTCAAGGCCGTTTTTAGCGAATTCTTCACGAAGTATAGCATCCGATTCTCTGACCAATTCAAGACGATCTCTTGTAATAGCGCCTAAGCATCTTACTCCAAGACCGGGTCCCGGGAACGGCTGACGGTAAACCATGCTATCGGGAAGGCCCAATGCTTTGCCGACGGTTCTGACTTCGTCTTTGTAAAGAAGTTTTACCGGCTCTACCAATTCAAAACGCAAGTCTTCGGGCAGACCTCCTACATTGTGGTGAGCTTTTACTCCGTCAGATTCTAAAATGTCGGGGTATATTGTACCCTGTGCCAAGAACTCGATTCCTTCTTGCTTTCTTGCCTCTTCTTCGAATACTCTGATAAATTCGGCACCGATGATTTTTCTCTTCGTTTCGGGGTCGGCAACATCTGCTAATTTGTCAAGGAATCTGTCAACAGCATCCACATATACCAAATTTGCATCCATTTGGTTTCTGAATACTTCCACAACCTGCTCAGGCTCTCCTTTACGAAGAAGTCCGTGGTTAACATGCACACATACCAAATTCTTTCCTATAGCTTTTATCAAAAGAGCCGCCACAACCGATGAATCGACTCCACCTGAAAGAGCCAAAAGAACTTTCTTATCTCCTACCTGTTTTTTAATTGCTTCAATCTGTTCTTCGATGAATTTTTCGGCAAGTTCGGGTGTGTTGATTCTTGCCATATCATCAGGGCGTATGTTTTGCATAGTTATCCTCCGTAAATCAATATAAATTCATTAGCATATTATAACACCCTATATTATTTTTTTTCATAAAAAGTTGTCAAAAAAAATAAAATTTCGGATGGGGTGGGAATGGAACTGCTGTTTGTAGTTATTAATTTCATGATGTGATTTTTGTGTGGTTTGCATAATTTATATATCTTGTTATGAAAATCAGATTTTGCGTTTTTATTAGTTTAACAATTTTCCCATATTTCATAATTATGCATAATTATAATTTTCTCTCCCTTAACTTCCCCCATGCAAACCCCACCACAAAATGCTATAATAAAAGAAAAAAGGATTTTAATTATGGACATCACATCACTTTACAGAGATATAGCTAAAACATACCGTGAAATGGGTGCGGATAAAATAGTTTTGGTGAAATCACAAAATTACAGCGAAATGCCCGAGTGCGAAATGAGCATGGATATAGTTTTGGACGGTGATATAATAAGAGAGGACATTGCGAAAGTAACCAAGCAAAAGTGGGCTTTTATACAGATGAATATACAATATCTTGCTGATGACCCAACGGGAAAACTCATGGAAGAAATGGTTTATGACGGAATATGGCTTTGATAAGCCCGGACTTAAGCGAGTAATACAACATCCTTTATATATTTTTCGTTATACTTGTTTTTCTTATTGAAAAAATGTATTATAATTTATAATCAGTACTATCTTAAAAGAGAGGCTCAATATGCAAAAGAAACCTTATTATATTACTACGGCTATTGCCTATACATCGGGCAAGCCACATATAGGAAATTTATACGAAATAGTTCTTGCCGATGCCATCGCACGATTCAAACGATTCGAAGGCAGGGAAGTTTACTTCCAAACCGGCACTGACGAACACGGGCAAAAGATTCAAACCAAAGCGGAAGAAGCAGGCATAACCCCGAAAGAGTTCGTTGATAACACGGCTGCCGAAATTCGTCGTAATTGGGATCTTATGAATATCAGCTACGATAAATTTATAAGAACCACTGACCCCGAACACGAAAGAAAGATTCAGGAGATTTTCAAAATCCTTTACGATCAAGGCGATATCTACAAGGGCGAATACGAGGGAATGTACTGCGCACCATGTGAATCGTTCTTTACTCAAAGCCAGCTTGTTGACGGCAAATGCCCCGACTGCGGAGCAGAAGTAACCCATGCAAAGGAAGAAGCATATTTCTTTAAGCTTTCCAAATATCAAAAGCAGCTTGAAGAATATATTGAATCTCACCCCGATTTCATTCAGCCGGAAAGCAGAAAGAATGAAATGCTCAACAACTTTATCAGACCGGGGCTTAAAGACCTTTGCGTATCCCGTACATCATTCAGCTGGGGTATCCCCGTTGATTTTGACCCGAAACATGTTGTATATGTTTGGATAGATGCTCTTGCCAACTATATCACTTTCCTCGGATACGAGCCGAACGGACAAAACAGCGAGCAATTCGAAAAATTCTGGCCTGCCGATGTTCACCTTATCGGCAAGGATATCTTACGTTTCCACACCATATATTGGCCGATTATGCTCATGGCTCTCGGAATTGAACTTCCTAAGCAGGTATTCGGTCATCCATGGCTTTTGGTTGGCGATGGCAAAATGAGCAAATCGAAAGGCAATGTGGTTTATGCCGATGATTTGGTTGATTTCTTCGGATGTGATGCGGTAAGATTCTATCTGCTTAAAGAAATGCCCTTTGCTCAGGACGGCAGTTTGACATACGAACTTTTGATTGAGCGTATAAACGGAGAATTGGTAAATATTTTGGGCAACCTGGTCAACAGAACCATGTCCATGACGAATCAATATTTCGGTGGAATAATTCCTCAGCCCTATTATGATGAAGATATGGACAGCGAACTTGTAAATATGGCTGCTTGCCTTACAAATGATGTTTGCAAAAAAATGGAAGAACTTAAGGTAGCCGATTCATTGGCACTTATCTTCAATGTGCTTAGACGAAGCAATAAATATGTTGATGAAACCACACCTTGGATTCTTGCGAAAGACGAAAATCAAAAAGCAAGACTCGGTGGCATTATGTATAATCTTTTGGAATGTATCAGAATATGTGGTAGCGTTCTTACTCCCTTTATTCCCGAAACAGGCGAAAAGATTAAAAATATGCTCAATACCGATAAATATTCATATGATGACAACGCATCTTTCGGTGCATTGGAGCCCGGTAAGAATTTAGGCGAAATTCAAAAGCTTTTCGAGAGAATCGATGCCGAGAAAAAACTCAAAGAACTTGACGAATTTTTCGCAAAGAAGAATCCCAATCTTCCCAAAGAAGATAAAAAAGAACTTCCCGCAAAAGAAGAAATTACAATAGATGATTTTTCGAAAGTTCAGCTCAAAACAGGTGTTATCCTCACTGCCGAGCAGCACCCCGATGCTGATAAACTTTTGGTTTTGAGCGTTGATACGGGCGATAGAGTAAGAACCATTGTATCGGGAATCGCAAAATATTACAAACCCGAAGAACTTATCGGCAAAACAGTATGTGTTGTGGCAAATCTTAAGAGCGTAAAACTCAGAGGAATATTAAGCGAAGGTATGATTCTTCTTGCTCAAGACGGTAAAACTCTTTCGTTTGTAACTCCGGAAGAAAAAGTAGCACCCGGAAGTGAAATAAGATAATGCGTCTTAAAAAGAAACGACATCCCGACTACGCTTTTGAAAGGGTAAGAGAGGATATCGAAGACAGGAAAAGCTCTCATAAAAGAATATTGATTGTGGTGTTGTTTGCACTTATTGCATTGGGAATATTAATCGGAACGCTGTTTTTGCATAACACACAAAACAGCTACGAAACCAAAAGCCCGAGAGGGGAATTGGTGATTGAGTTTCCCGCAAATAAAACCGAATACGAGATATCTCCGGGAGAAGAATTTACGTTCGATATTTCCGCTCATTACGAACTCAGCGGCAAAGCAGTACACTACGGCATCGCAGAGCATGATAAATGCATGATAGGAATGTTCTTTTCCGATAACCGATTGTGCGAGCGAACCTCATACGATACGATAGTATTAAATGAAGATGTTAAACCATCTACCAAATTCAGTGTTACGCTTAAGTATAACGATGTATTGTCGATAATCGAATTTAAGGTAGTAGAAAAAACTGAAAACCAAAACAGTAATAATCAATAAAACAATATGCACCGCTTGAAAGGCGGTGCATTTATTATTGGGTTTTATTTATGTACATTTTCCATACAGCGTATTATTTCAAGTGCTGCATTTTTGTTTATGTTTGTTCTTTGTTGTTTGAGCATCTCGTCGGCTTTGCTTTTATCGTTGAGGAGTTCTTCAGTCCTTTGAGCCAATTCTTTCGGTTTTTTCGAATTTTCGCTTAACCCATACATTGAAAAGAATTCCACATTTTTTTCTTCCCAACCGGGAATGGGGGAGGATAAAATAAGGGGTATCTCTTTTACAGCGGCTTCTGTTACGGAAAGCCCACCCGGCTTTGTGATTAAGATGTCGCAAGCATCCATATATAAATCAACTCTGTCGGTAAAGCCTACTGCCTTTACTCGTGAGCCTGCCTTGTAAGTTTTTTGAAGAGATTTTCGTAGCTTCGCATTATTTGCACAAAGCACGACTATGCCTGTGTCGGGGCTGAGTGAATTATCGAGATTTTCTATTATATCGTCTATTTTGCCAAAGCCCATGCTGCCCGTCATGACAAGGACATTCTTTTTAAATTTGGTAAGCTTTAATTCTTTTCGTGCTTTTTCTTTTGGTGTTTTTTTGGTAAACTTCTCCGAAACAGGTATTCCCGTAGATAAAAAGTATTTATCGGGCATATACTCTTTCAGGCTTTCAGCTAATGAGGTGTGTGGAGTAAAGTATACATCCAAAGATGTTTCGGGCATGAATTGCTGCATGGTATAATCCGTCATTACGAAGCCCGTTTTAATGTTTGGATTATATTTTTTTATGATATATGTCATAGCCTGTGCCGCAAAAATATGCGTTGCTATAACGCAGTCAAAGTCGTTATCTTTAATGAATTTATATATTCGCTCAGCCGGCTTTTCCATGTATTTGTATATGACGGAAAGATTGCCCGTTTTGGTATCTCTTTCCGTCATTATATCTGCGATATATGCTCCCGCCTGTATTACCACGGGAGTATGAACTGCCGTTTTGGCATACACATTTGATATCATATTCGATGTTTTGGGAGAGGCAAACATCAAGTGATCTATCATTATTGCACAATGCCCCATTTTTTCCGCTTGGGTGAGTATTGCTTTTGCAGCGGTATTGTGTCCACTTCCGGTATTTGTGGATAAAATCAATATTTTCATATTCCTGCTCCTTGTTGTTTATTATAAGTAGGAAAAATTAAGAATAAATAAAAAATAAGGCATTTTTTATTAAACAATGATTAAATTTTACCGGTTAATGCTCATCTGTTGTTCGTTTTACTATTGAGAGTTCTTCTCCTGTGTCGGCATCTATCAAAATGCGGTAGTCGATGGCTTCTTTTTTTACATCAAATTCATATGCGTAGCGGTTTGTATCATCATTCATTTTTACCATGGCAAGGCGTGATGATTGAATATCTAAATCTTTTGAAAGATTATTTTGTGCTTCAAGTAAAGTTAAAGCTGTTTCGTAACCGTTATCGGGCAGAGGCAAGTAGTAGTTTTCTATATCAAAGCCTGTCAGAGAACCATCCTGCATTGATATATTAATTGTTAGTGAATTGGGGTAATAGACTACATTGTCTTTTTCGTAAACATAACTGAGTTCGGCAATGTTGTCTTTGATTACGGTGTCGGTAAGGAATAGGGAGGTTATGCCCATTTCTTTAAGGTAAGAAAGGGCTTTTTCGTTGGCTTCTTTTTTGGTTAAAATGATTTCTTCGTATGAAATATCGCTTTGTGATTTGACTAAGTTTCCCGTTGATGCATCATAGAAAAGCCTCATATGATTTTTACTATCGCTTATATCGAATGTGTGGTAATTATTGCTATTTTGGTTTGATAAAGTTGTTTCGTCTTTATATGAAATTGTAATATCTTTATCGGATTTATATTTATTTTTAAGGGATTCTTCTATGAGTTTGTAGTCATATGGCTCTTTTGCACTGTTGGTATTTTCGTTTTCGGTATTTTCCTTTGCAGCGTATTTACCGTTATATTCAATGCCTTCAAAGTCGGCATATATCTTTTCAAAATCGGAAAACATTTTTACGAATGAAGCGTTCTCATCATCTGTAATAAATGTATAGCTTTCATCATACCAGTTGAAATCGTCGGTGCGGCTGTCGGAAAATGTGTAAGTACCTTTTTTTAATAAAGTGCAGTTGTCGGAAAGTCTTGCCAGATAATTTTTGTCGGTTTCGGAAAGAGTGCCTCCGTTAATGAGATTAATCATTAAAGAGTGGGTGTAGTCCTCGCAAAGGGACAGAAAGTCGGTTGCGTTTAGGGCTGTGTTGTGGTTAATGGGGAGGGTAGTTATTGATTTTTGAGCATGGGAGGCTGTTTTGGTTATTTCGGCAAGTTTGGTCAGAATGAAAGTATCGTCATTGCTTATTGTTATAAGTTCAAGATCATCGCTCATTGAACTAAGCGTATCTTTAAAAGAAAGAAAAGTATTTTCATTTGTGTTTTCTATATAAGATAGGTGCGTAGCTTGATTTTCGGTAATATTATATGAATATATTCCCAATGTCAAAACCAAAAGAATAAGCACGGTTATAGTAATATTTTTTCCCATAAGATATCCTTTCTATTTGCAAAAAACATGATTGCCTATCGTGATTATTACAGGGCGGGAGCGTATCCATTTGTTGGTTGCGGTTTTGGGATTGTAGTAATATATCGCTCCGTAGGTAGGGTCCCACCCATTTACGGCATCTTTTACAGCTTTTACGGCAGTGCTGTCGGGTTTTAGGTTGTATTGACCGTCGCTGACCGCATCAAAAGCACCGTTTTGATACACTACTCCGCTGACGGAATTAGGAAAGGACGAACTTTTCACTCTGTTTAGTATGACGGCTGCCACTGCCACCTGCCCCGTGTAGGGTTCACCTCTGGCTTCGCCGTAAACGACTCTGGCAATTAGGTTGATATCGGATTCCGAGTATGCCGAATTTGACGAAGAAACGCCCGAAGTAGAACCTTGCGAATTTACACTCATGCCGAGCGCTTTTAAGGTTTGGCTGCCGACCTTGCCGTCCACCGAAAGAGAATTGGTCCGCTGAAAATATTTTACTGCTTGCTCCGTGCGGTAGCCGAATATGCCGTCCACATTGCCTGTGTAGTAGCCCCAATTTTTGAGCTTACGCTGAATGGTTTTGATTGTGTCGTATTCGGTGCTGCCGTAATATATATAAGATGCTCCGTAGCTTTGGGATATGAGCGTCATGCATAGTATCAGAATAAGCACAACCGTAAATAAAATACGCTTTTTCATGTTTTACCACCTTTTTTATGTAGTATTGCCGAATAGACAAATTTTATTACAAAAAAAGTGCGTAAAATTACGCACTTAAATTTCGGGTGGAATCATATTGATTTTTTAATAGGGAAGCAAAGAGTTTATTCTATAATAAAAGGCTTCTTTTTAAGGAAGAAATCCACAACCCCATAGGAACATAGATCAATCCCCGTTGCTTTTTCATATGCTCTAACTAGGGGTATTGCATTTACATAAAGGTCGGTGTAATCGTTTTCTTTTGTTCTTATGCAGCGCAGAGCCACAGGCAGAAATTCGACCTTTTCTTCGCCCAGCTTAACGGCAACCCCGCTGAATGTAACATCGAGCAGTTCGTCGAAAGCACTTTGTGTCATTAATTGGCTGTATTTATCCTGAAATTCACAAGTACAGTTTTCTTCATTGACTGCCAATAGCGCAAGGTATGATGCCATACTTCGTGCCAAAATTACGGCTATTGCTTCTTCTGCGTAGCAATCATCGGTCATTTCATCGAAAAAGGCTTTTACTGCTTCGTCAAGAAGGCCTATGGTGGAATATGTCATATCCAATGATACACCTTGAGCTTCGGCTGAACGGACAAGGTCTATGGCATAAGCGCCCATTGTGGAAAGAGCCGTTTCTTGTCTTGATGCTTTTTTTATGAATTTATCGTATTCTTTGCTTGTCATTTTACTTGTTTTGGTGGAAAATTCCCACATTTGTTTAAATTCATCGTTTTTGAAATTTATCATTGTTTCTCCCTTTGCGTGTTAAAGTTTATTAATAGCCTTTTTTACGATCTACCATATTAATA
>CAZXWI010000066.1:0-8296 GCA_964644555.1 uncultured Lachnospiraceae bacterium
TTTATAAGGTAAAATATACCCATTACTATATAATAAAAAGGGTTTATTTTATGAAAAATGGTTTAAAAGAAAAGTATGGTTTACCCACTGCGATAGCCATGGTAGTTGGCACAGTTGTCGGCAGTGGGGTATTCTTTAAGGCTGAAAAGGTGCTTAATGCAACGGGCGGAAACCTTCCTCTCGGAATTTTGGCTTGGTTCATAGGTGGAGTAATTATGGTGGTGTGTGCGTATTCTTTTGCGCTACTTGCTACCAAATACGAATATGTTAACGGCCTTGTCGATTATGCCGAAGTAATGGTGGGGGAGAAGTACGCTTATTTTGTTGCTTGGTTTAATACTGTAATATACCTGCCATGCATTACATCTGTATTAGCATGGGTGTCCGCAAGATATATCGGAGTTTTGTTCGGTTTTGACATTACAGGCGGTGCGGTAATGACTATCGCATGTTTTTTACTCGTAATGAGCTATGCACTCAATACACTTTCTCCTGTTCTTGCAGGTAAATTCCAAGTTTCAACCACGATTATCAAGCTCATTCCTTTGTATCTTATGGCTATAGTAGGTACTGTAATAGGGCTTAAATCGGGTATGACTGTGGAAAACTTTACCTATGCTGCTACTCATGGTGTGGAAAGCACAGGCAGTGCGTTGTTTACTGCTGTCTGCGCTACGGCTTTCGCTTACGATGGTTGGGTCGTTGCCACATCAATAAATGCGGAACTTAAAGATGCAAAGAAGAATTTGCCCATCGCACTCACAGTCGGCACATTGCTTGTTGTAGCCACATATATTTTGTATTATGTCGGTTTGGCAGGTGCTGTTTCCAACGAAACGCTCATGGCAGGCGGTGAAGCTGGTGCTAAAATCGCATTCCAGACAATTTTCTCGAATATTGGCGGAACATTGCTGTTTGTATTTGTTGTAATTTCATGTATCGGAACTCTTAACGGTCTTATGCTCGCTTGCTCAAGAGGGTTCTACTCATTCGCATCAAGAGGTCAAGGTCCAAGCCCGAAAATGTTCGCGCAAGTTGATAAAGTTACTAATATGCCTACCAACTCTGCAATTATAGGACTTGCAATCGCAGGAGCATGGCTTTTGTATTTCTACGGTGCAAACCTTACTGAGTCTTGGTTCGGATTTATCACATTCGATTCATCGGAGCTTCCGATTATTACGCAATATTTAATGTATATGCCTATATTCTTAATGCTCATTAAAAAAGAAACTCATCTCAATTTCTTTAATAGATTCATTGTACCTGTGCTTGCTATTGTCGGATGCCTTTTCATGATGCTTGCGGCATGCGTATCACACGGTATATCGGTTGTGGCATATCTTATAGTTTTTGCTGTAATTATGCTTGTTGCCGTACCTTTCAGTAAGAAAAAAGATATTAAATAGCTTTAAAAAGAACGATTTTTATCGTTCTTTTTATGTTTTAAGATAAACATTGTATATAAAAATGCTCTGATAGTATTACTATCAGAGCATTTAATTACATTAGTTCTCTTGCTTTTTCGAGTTCTTCGTTTGCGTGTTTCATATAGTGGATAGCTTCGTATATTGCGTCCGCAACGTCGCTTTTATCGTGAGCAATGGCTTTTGTAGCCCATTCTTCGAATCCTTCGATATGGCTTAAATTATGCTCTACCCAATGCGAAAGCAATATTTCAAGTGTTCTCATTTCTTTATCTTCGTTATGAAGTTCTTCATCACTGTGGGCGTGTTCTGCTGAGTCATGATCATGAAAATGAACATGAGTATGTTCTATTCCGTCATGAGTGTGTGTATGTGCGTGAGTATGCGTATGTTCGTGAGTGTGTTCGTGGCAGTCGCAATGCTCGTCATGTTCGTGAATTTTGTTTTCTTCTGTCATAATTATCTCCTATAGAATAATTCTTTTGACTATTATATCCCAAAATTACATTCAATGGTATAAACTTGAGCAATTTTGTGATAAAATTTATACAGAAAGGTTGTACAATATGAGAGTTGGAATAGGATACGATGTACATGCATACAAGCAAGGCAGAAAGCTTATACTGGGCGGAGTCGAAATACCATTTGAAGTCGGGCTTGACGGGCATTCCGATGCCGATGTATTGGTGCATGCTTTGATGGATGCAATGCTCGGAAGTTTGGCGCTCGGTGATATAGGGAAACATTTTCCAGATACAAACGAAAAATATAAAGGCATAAGCAGTATGAAGCTTTTGTCGTATGTGGGAAAACTTATTAATGATAAAGGCTATCACCTTATCAATGCCGATTGTATCATTGTGGCTCAAAAGCCGAAACTTATGGATTATATTGATACCATGCGATGTAACATTGCAAACACATTGAATATATCTTATGATGATATCAGTATCAAGGCTACCACCGAAGAGCATCTCGGATTTACGGGAGAGCTTAAGGGTGTGAAATCGTATTGCACTTGTCTTGTTGATAATAATAAATAAATTGGGGAGATGAAGATGAAATTATATAATACGCTGACGAATAAAAAAGAAGAATTTATACCTATTAAAGAGGGCGAAGTAAAAATGTATGTATGCGGACCTACCGTATATAATTATATCCATTTGGGGAATGCAAGGCCGTTTACAGTTTTCGATGTTCTCAGAAGATATTTTATATACAAAGGTTACGATGTAACATATGTTCAGAACTTTACCGATGTTGACGATAAAATTATCAATCGTGCAAACGAAGAGGGGATTTCCGCAAAGGAAGTTGCCGATAAATACATAGGCGAATATGAAAAAGACGCAAAAGGACTTGGCATAAAAAAAGCAGATGTACATCCGAGAGTAAGTGAAACAATGCCGGAGATTATTTCATTTGTGCAAGGGCTTGTGGACTCAGACCATGCATATGTATCTTCCGACGGTAGTGTATATTACAGAGTCAACAGCTTTTCGGGTTACGGTAAACTTTCGCACCAATCTAAGGACGATTTATTGTCGGGCGCAAGAATCGAAGTTAACGAAGCAAAAGAAAATCCGTTGGATTTTGCACTTTGGAAAGCAAAAAAAGAGGGTGAACCTTATTGGGAAAGTCCCTGGGGAGATGGTAGACCCGGTTGGCATATAGAATGTTCTGCAATGAGTAAAAAATACCTCGGAGAAACCATCGACATTCACGGTGGCGGCATAGACTTGGTATTTCCCCATCATGAGAACGAAATAGCCCAGTCTGAGGCGCTCAGTGGTAAAGAATTTGCGCATTATTGGATACATAACGGATATATCAATGTTGATGATGTAAAAATGAGCAAATCTTTGGGAAATTTCTTTACGGTGCGTGATATCGGCGAAAAATTCGATTTGGAAGTGGTAAGATTATTCATATTATCGGTTCAATACCGTAATCCTATAAATTTCTCCGATGATTCTCTCAGACAAAGCCAATCGGCATTGGAACGACTTTACAATGTAAAAAACAATATCAAGTTCCTTATTAAAAATGCGAAAGGTGATGAAATAACCGCCTCCGAGCAGGTTTGGATTGATGAGCTTAAATCTCTCATAGTGAAGTTTGAAAATGATATGGAGGACGATATCAATACCGCAGGAGCCATAGGAGAGATATTCGAAATGGCAAAAGTAATCAATATAAATGCAAATGAGAACACATCTTCGGCTGCGTTAAATGAGGCTTTGAATCTGTTTATGATTCCGAACGGTATTTTGGGGCTTCTTTCAAATGATACGGAAGAACTTTTGGACGAAGATATTCAAAAGCTCATTGATGAAAGAACTCAGGCAAGATTAAACAAAGACTTTAAGCGCAGTGATGAAATCAGAGATATGCTTAAAGAAAAGGGAATAACTCTTGAAGATACAAGAGATGGCGTGAAATGGAGAAGAAACTAAACCTATGACTTATCAGGTTTTATACAGGCGTTTTCGCCCCAAACGATTCGACGAAGTAGTCGGTCAGTCGCACATAATACCGATTTTGAAAAATCAAATACAATCGGGTAATGTTTCCCATGCGTATTTATTCTCAGGACCGAGAGGTACGGGGAAAACTTCTGTTGCCAAAATATTCGCAAAAGCGGTTAATTGCACAAATCCGGATCACGGAGAAGCTTGCAACAAGTGCGAATCCTGCCTTGCAGAGCAAAATAACGCACTTTCAAACATAATCGAAATAGATGCGGCATCAAACCGAGGAATAGACGAGATAAGGCAGCTTAAAGAAAATGTAAATTTTATGCCATCGAATGCAAAATACAGAATATACATAATCGATGAAGTCCATATGTTGACAACGGAGGCTTTTAATGCGCTTCTCAAAACATTGGAAGAGCCTCCTGCCCATGTAATATTCATTTTTGCAACTACGGAAGTTCATAAGATACTGCCGACTATTTTATCAAGATGTCAAAGGTTTGATTTTAAGAGGGTATCTTCTTCCGATATCAAACAAAGACTTTCCTATGTTTTGGAACAAGTCGGAGTTTCGTTTGAACCATCTGCTTTGGATATTATAGCAGATGCAGCCGATGGAGGTATGAGAGATGCTCTTTCGATAGCCGATAAGGTCATTGCCTCATTAAACGGCGAAACATTAACCGATGAAATTGTGCAAAAAATGCTCGGATTGATGGGGCAGGACGATATATTTAAAATATGCGAGGCCATATGCGACTCTAACCCATCCGATGCATTTACTTCTCTTAACGAAGCAATCCAATCGGGAACAGATGTGGAATATATTATAGACGGCTTGACCGATTATTTTCGAAATCTTATGATTTACACCAGTGTAAGCGATTCAGGACGGATTTTATTAAAAGGCGAGAAATATATCGAAAGTTTAAAAAGGTCGGCAATAAACGTCAATTCAGAGCTTTTGGTGAGCTATGTAACGGAGCTTTCCAAAATAAGGGCGGACGGAAGATATATTTCCAATCTTCGGTATCTTTTGGAAGCTGCAATTTTAAAATTATGCGATTCAGATAGACTTTCCGATTATCTATCACTCCAATCTCGTGTGGATAAGCTGGAATCAAGAATAGAGGCTCTGATGCAAAAGGGGTATACTATTACGCCTACTAATTCTATGTTAAGTGCTAAACCGACATTCGAAAGCGTGTCAAATGAAGCAGTCGGTAATGTATCCGAGCCTGATAAACAGGAGCAGACTGCAACTCATAGCGAAACATTACCTCAAACGGATAAAGACACATTGGTAAAGATGCACGAATTGTTGGAGTTTGCTTCTAAATACATACTTAACACCACCAGAGATATAATGTTATCGGGCATTGTTGCCGATATGAAAGTTGCCTCATTCGATGGAAATAATCTTTATTTATACCCCGTTGGAAGCAGTGTGCATATGATGGATGCATTCGATGCACGAATGGGTAAAGATAAATTGAAAAATATTTTCGAGGCAAAACTTAATAAGCCGATAAATGTGGTAATAACCACTGCCCCGAAGAATACGAAAAAGAAACCGACGCTTATAGAGTCCGCTATGGAAATTATGGGCGAAATGCAGGAAATCAAAGAATAAAGGAGAAATTAAAATGGCAAAATTTCAACAGCCGAACATGGCAAATCTTATGAAACAGGCGCAAAAAATGCAGCAGGATATGCAAAAGGCGCAGGAAGAGCTCATGCAGATGACTTTTGAAGCAACGAGCGGCGGAGGTGCTGTCAAGGCAGTGGTCAGCGGAGAGAAAAAATTGGTATCGCTTGATATAGACGATGAAATTTTAAACCCCGATGATAAAGATATGCTTGTTGATATGATAATAGTTGCGCTCAATGAAGCAATGGCAAAAGCTGAGCATACGACTCAGGATAAGCTCAGCAAAGTGACGGGAGGCATGGGACTTTCCGGGCTCATGTAAAAATGCTGTAAATGAACAACAATATGTATTCGGAGTCTTTGCAAAGGCTTATAAGCGAGCTTAGCCGCCTGCCGGGAATAGGCAGAAAAAGTGCTCAAAGGCTTGCATACTTTATTATCAAAAGCGAAGATGACTATGCTTTAAGATTATCCGAAGCTATAATGAACGCTAAGGATAATGTAAAATATTGTTCTGTTTGCTACAACATCACGGATACCGATCCTTGTTTGTATTGCACTGACCCCTCAAGGGATCAAAGTGTTATATGCGTTGTGCAGGATTCCAAAGATGTTATAGCCATAGAACGAACCAAACAATATCATGGGCTGTATCATGTGTTGGGAGGGGCTATCTCTCCAATGGACGGCATAGGCCCTGATGAATTGAAGATACAAGAGCTTATATCAAGACTCAATCAAGATGTTAAAGAAGTAATTTTGGCAACGGGCTTAAGCGTAGAGGGCGAAACCACTGCCATGTTTATTGCTCGTATGGTATCGGCGCTCGGAATAAAAGCCACAAGAATTGCTCGTGGGTTGCCCAGCGGTGCCGATTTGGAATACACCGACGAAGCAACTCTCGCCAATGCCCTTGAAGGCCGCAGGGAAATAGAATAATGCTTATTACACTAACTGATATATCCAAAAGCTTTGGTTCCGATGAAATACTCTCCAAAGTAAATTTAAGAATACAGAATAATTCCAAAGTAGGGCTTATCGGCTTAAACGGCAGCGGTAAGTCCACATTGCTCAAGATTATTTCAGGCGAGATATTGCCCGATAGCGGAAGAGTAAATATAAGTTCATCTACCACTATCGGATATTTGTCTCAAAATTTGGGTATTGATGAATCAAAAACGATTTACGAAGAAGTATTGACGGCTTTTGAAGATATTATACAAAGAGAAAAAGCACTTGAAGAAAAAAGACTTCTCATAGAAAGAACCACTGATATAGACGAACTGAATAAATTAAACAATGAGTTTCTTCGTATGAGTGAAGCTTTTGAAGAAGATAGAGGGTATTATTATAAAAGTATTCTCACCGGAACTCTTAAAGGATTGGGCTTTTCGGAAGAAAATTTTGACGATAAAATCTCCACACTGAGCGGTGGCCAAAAGATGAGGGTTGCACTTGCAAAGATGCTCATTGAAAAGCCGGATTTGCTTTTATTGGACGAGCCTACCAACTACCTTGATATTGCAGGCATAACTTGGCTTGAATCATATCTTTTAACATATCCCAATTCGTATATTATTGTATCCCACGACAGATATTTTCTGGATAAAACCGTTAATACCATATGGGAAGCAGATAGATTCGTAAAAGAATATACGGGCAATTACTCGGCATATTTAAAACAGCGTGAGGACGAGCGCTATGCTCAAAATCGTGCATACGAAATTCAAAACGAATATATCAAACGCCAAAGAGAAATAATAAGGAAGCTGAAAAGCTACAATCGAGAAAAAAGCGTCAAACGAGCCGAAAGCCGTGAAAAGCATCTTGAAAAAATGGAAAAGATAGAGCGCCCAAGCGAATCTAAGCAGGCGAAGATATCATTTGAAACCAAAAACATTATCTCCAAAAATGCCTTGAAGTTCATAGATTTGTCAGTCGGTTATGGCGACAGCGTTTTGGTTTCCGATATAAATATGGATATATTAAAGGGCAGAAAGGTTGGTATTTGCGGCAACAACGCAACGGGTAAAACCACGCTTCTTAAAACCATTTGCGGAGAAATTCCGATATTAAAAGGTGAGATTATCTACGGAGCAGGAGCAGTGTTGTCGTATTTTCAGCAGCACCATACCGACATTAACACCGATAAGAGCATAGTGGACGAGCTGTGCGAATATTCGGGAGCTGATACTCAAAAGGTAAGAGATGTTTTGGCAAAAATGCTCTTTACCAATGACGAAGTTTATAAAAATATCGGTGTACTCTCCGGTGGAGAATTATCGAGAGTAGCTGTTGCCAAGCTTATGTTGACCACGGCAAATGTTTTGCTTTTGGACGAACCTACCAACCATTTGGATATTCCATCAAAAGAGGTTTTCGAGCAGGCTATGGTGGATTTTGAAGGTACTGTGTTTGTGGTTTCTCACGACAGATACTTGCTTTCCAATGTATGCGATTGTATTTTATACATAAAAGATAAAAAGGGATATTTTTATAACGGCAATTACGATGATGTTTGCAAATTGTTCCCATCTGATGAAAAGCATTCGAATGTAAAACAAAAGTCGGATGAACCAAAGAGCGAAAACAAATCGGGGCTTAGCAAAAATGAACTTCGTCGCGGTAAGATTCGTTTGGAAGAGATTGAAAAATCAATGGAAGAAATCGATATTAAAAAATCGGAATACGAAGTTATTATCAACGATCCCGATTTTTATAAAGATTCTGAAAATTCA
>CAZXWI010000067.1:0-8292 GCA_964644555.1 uncultured Lachnospiraceae bacterium
ATATAAATTTACTCTAATTATTTTATAATAATTATTCGGTTTTATAAAGCTTTTTTACAAATTATTTACATCAATACCGCCTTTGCGGTGCCTTTTAAAACACTATTCTCCGCAGTTTGAATAACAAAACTGATTCCATGCTTATCTGTGAGGTATTCATTCAAAAAGTATTCGAAGTTTTTCATGAAATCTTTCATTTTCAAAACGGTAGAACCTTCCGGCACTATAATGGCTGTTTTTACATTTTCCACCGATGCTATTACCGTTGCCGCAACGCTCAAAGCGGCAAGCAGGGCAGAACGCTTGCATATATTTTCGCTGATTGCTTTTGCAAACATTTCGTCCTCACTTATCGCATCTTTTTCCAAAAGATAATTCAAATATCTGCCATCGCAATGTTCTTCGATAAATTCATCATCGGATATCAAGCCTTCTTCAAGGGCTTTTTTCATACATTCGTTGTATATTATCGGCAGGTACTTTCCGCTTATCATCTTTTCGAAATAATGATCATACGGCAGCATAGATTCGTTATCTATTTTCTCATCGAATACTCCCCTATCAAGCTTGTCGAAAAAGCCTGCTTCGGTAACCACTATATCGTACAAATCGCAATCAGAAGCACCGTTTACTCTTTTCATATTCTCTTTATAACAAATATTAAAGCCAGTTCCCAAAACCATACCTATGCAAGCGCCGAAATTTGCAATATCGGCATTTGATACCGTGCCGATAAGGCAAGCTGTGGTATCGTTTACGGACGATATTTTAAGGCGTTTGTTGTATCTTTTTTCGTATTGCTCATTTATTCCGTCACTTAAGCTTTTTCCGTCAATACCAGTGATGTCGACTTCTTTGCACATTTTATATATTATATAGTCTTTTTCGGAGGTTATTTCACCTTTATATGCAAAGCTTATGCCCATATATTCTGTGGAATCGGAATACATTCCTATAATATCGACAAGCTCTTTGAAAAATTCTTCCGCTGTAATTTGCTTATCTTTTCCGGGCATACCGTAACGGTCTTTACTGACTATAAACGGCTCACGATTTTCGTCCATATCCACAAGCGATACTCTTAGATTAGTGCCACCTGCGTCCACAGCCACAACCTTTTCCACCGTCTTATCAACTTTAGTCAAATTAAGATATGACGGTATCATGCTTATGGAAGACTCCTGCTTATTGCGGGATTTTTGTATTTCGTCTATAAAATTTTCTATAAGCCTTTGAGCATCGATTTGAGTCCAATGCATATTATACCGTTTTAAAAATTCATCACATTTATTCATGCAATACCTCTTAATCACTGTTCTTAATTTGAATTATAACAGATTATGCGTAAAAAACACGCATATATTGTTTTTTTATCTTATAAACGATTAGAATTATTACAGATTCGTGATAAAATATATTAATCAAAACATAAGAGGATAAAAATGAGCGAGAATATCAATAATTTTATTTTTAATGAAATTGACAAAGACATACGGGAAAATAATTACAGTGCTGATGATATCTACACAAGATTTCCGCCCGAACCAAACGGTTTTTTGCATATAGGTCATGCAAAAGCAATCTACATAAATTTTGCCGTAAAAGCAAAATATCACGGAAAAACGAATCTTAGATTCGATGACACAAACCCATCAAAGGAAGATACTTTATACACAAAAGCCATTCAGGAAGATATAAAATGGCTCGGCTATGAATGGGATCAACTTTTCTACGCTTCCGACTATTTCGAAAAAATGTATAACTATGCAGTGGAGTTAATACAAAAAGGCTTGGCATATGTGGACGAACAAACTCCGGAAGAAATTAAGTCAACCAGAGGAAACCTCACCACACCCGGAACCGAAAGCCCTTACAGAAACAGAACACCGGAAGAAAACCTTTCGTTGTTTGAACAGATGAGAGAAGGTAAATTTGAAGCAGGATCACATGTATTGAGAGCTAAGATTGATATGTCAAGCCCGAATATGAATATGAGGGATCCTGTAATATACAGAATAGTATATGAAAAGCATCACAATACGGCAGATAAATGGTGTATATATCCGATGTATGATTTTGCTCACCCATTAGAAGATGCAATCGAGGGAATCACCCATTCACTTTGTTCGCTCGAATTCGAAGACCATAGGCCCTTGTACGATTGGGTTTTAGATAATCTTGACGATTACCAAACAAAGCGCCCAAGACAGATAGAATTCGCAAGACTTAACCTTACCAATACCATAATAAGCAAGCGTTACCTCAGAATGCTCGTTGAAGAGGGTATTGTAGATGGTTGGGATGATCCGAGAATGCCGACCCTTTGCGGATTAAGACGCCGTGGTGTTACTCCCGAAGCTATCAAAAACTTCATGAGAGAAATAGGCATTGCAAAAGCGGATTCTATAATCGATATTTCGCAATTTGATTATTTCATCAGAGAAGATTTAATCAAAACCTCAAAGCGAGTAATGGCAGTTACCGACCCATTAAAGCTTACAATCGAAAACTTCCCAGAAGGCGAAGTAGAATACCTTGATGTGCCGTATGTAATGGACGATGAAAACAGTCAAACAAGAAAAGTACCTTTCACAAGAGAGCTTTACATCGACCGTGCCGATTTCGAAGAAAATCCACCTAAGAAGTATTTCAGACTCTTCCCCGGAAACGAAGTACGACTCATGGGAGCATATTTCGTAACATGCAAAGATTTTGTAAAAGACGAAAACGGAAATATAACCGAAGTAATATGCACCTACGACCCCGAAACAAAATCGGGAAGCGGATTTAACGCACGTAAAGTCAAAGGCACAATCCACTGGGTCAGTGCAAAAGAAAATACACAAGTAGAAGTTCATGAATTCAGCGACCTTCTCTTAGAAAACAGCAATTCGGAAAATTTCATGGATAATATAAACAAAGAATCCATGATAGTAAAAAATGCTTTTGCCGAAATAAGCTTAAAAGATGCAAAACCATCCGAAAGGTTCCAATTCGTAAGAAACGGTTTCTACTGTGTTGACACGAAATATTCAACTGAAAACAAATTGGTACTTAACAAAACAACGGGGCTTAAAAGCACATGGCAGCCCGAAAAAAAATAATTTTTTCATAAAAAATAGGGTTCAGTTTGAACCCTATTTATTTTGCATTATTCAATTACATGCTTCTCTTTTTTCTGCAGATTACAACTCCCATAAATGCAACTGCACTCACCATAAGAACTGCACTATATGCGAATACATTATTGTTATCCCCTGTTTTAGGAACAATCTTCTCATATGCTTTTTCCGCATCTGTGAGTTTCTTAAATGTATCGTTTGAAATCTCTTTCTTTTCGTCATCTGTAAGTTCATCGTAAGCTGCTCTTGCTTCTTCGATGGCTTCTTTATCGTTAAGAGTGATTTCATCTTTTTCGGGAAGAGCGTTGATTAAGTCTTCTGCCTGCTGAATCAACAACGAACTGAGTTCAGCTTCTGCTCTTGTAAGTGCTGCGTAGTTTTCTACGAGGTTCTTCTGAGCAGGAGTTAAATCGTCATATGCTTTTCTTGCCTTACGAACCGCTTTCTTGGAGTTTAATGTAATATCGTTGTCTATCTCATCAATAAGTGCGTCTACAGCTGCTGCTTTTTCTTCGTCAGCGAGTTGAGCTTCGTAGCCCTCCAATATGTCAAGCTTGGTAACAAACTTCTTCTGGTTTTCGGTAAGAGCGTTATAATCTGCTTTTACATTGGCTACTTTAACTGCTCTGTCGCTTGCGCTCATATCGATAGATTCGATTTTATCATCAACAGCTTTAGCGGCTTCTTTATCTGCGATAACTTTTTCAAGTTTTTCAAGTTTCTCTGTGCTTGCACTTGCCACAAGTGCCTTCTGCTCAGGTGTCAATGCATTATATTTTGCTTTTACGTCTTCTACCTTTGCTTTGTCGCTTATTTCCACTTTATTTTCCGCAGGAAGTGTATTAATCTCATCATCTACTGCTTTTGCTGCTTTCAAATCGGCAATGCGCTGCTCCAATGATGTGAGTTTTGTTAAGCTATCTGCTTTAACGAGTGCTTTTTCATCATTTGCAAGGGCTTTGTACATTTCTCTTGCGGCAGTTACTTTGCTTTCATCCGAAAGTGTGAGTTTATCTTTTGCAGGAAGTGCGTTTACTGCATCATCTACTGCTTTTGCTTTTTCAAAAGATGCAATCTTAGCTTCAGCTGCTTCAAGTTTTGCAAGTTTATCTGCATCTACCAAAGCTTTTTCGTCGCTTGTAAGTGCCTTATATTTTGCTCTTACTGCTTCTACATTAGCTTTATCCGAAAGAGCGATATTTGTCGGAAGTGCATCTACTGCAGATTCAAAGTCCTTAACATTATACGAAACTGTCGGTATAACGATATCGGGTAATGAGCTCAAGATACCGTCGATTTCCGATGCAGTGTTATTTACAGGTCTTCCTACAACATACCTTACACTGCGGTGGTCTCCTGCAAAAGAGCCGAAGCCGCCAATTCTGATAGCACCATCGCTCAATGTGTAGCTGAGCGAATTCCAATTTTCGGGAATAGTTACTTCAAAGTTTTGTAAACTTGCACTACTGTTGAAGGTATATACACCGTAATATCCACCCGGAATACGAATTGTTGTATCGTCCTGTCCTTTATAGTAGAAACCGAAGTTGCAGTTATATACGCCTGCTAATTTCTCTATAGGTGAAATCAATCCACTGAATTGTACAGTAACTTTTTCGCCTGCTTCTGCAGGATTATCTTTATCGATAGTCTTTCCATCGCTGCCTGTCAAAGTGTAGGATACTTTGCGAGCACGAACTACTTGATAAGTTACAGCATCACCTTTTGTTACTTTGATAATATGTGTACCAGTGCTAAGACCTTTTACTGTAACAGTGCCGTCATCGACAGTAACTATGTTACTATCTGTGAAACCGTTAAATGTCATTGATGTGCCAACAGTTGAGCGAGCCACTGTTACAGTGCAGCCTGCTTCAGGCTTAAAGCTGTATTCGGCACCGCTGTCACCAACATAGAACAAAATATCATGTTCTGCATCTAAGTCGGTTTTACTGTATTCTGCATTGAGTGTTTCATTTAATTTCATATTTGTGGTAACTGTGTCTGTGTTTTCATCAACCGATACCACGAATACACCTGTATTTTCAGGCCAGATAGCTGAGAACTGTTTGCCGCCTAAGCCATCTGCATTTGTCATGGCATCATATGTTACCAAAATGATAGCCGTGCCTTTTTTGTTGGCTTTAACTGTGGCTACACATGAATTTTTGCTGTCAGGTGTTACCGTTACAACATCACTTTCACCACCGTCCGGTGAAATTACCGTATAATGAACATCAGGCAATGCAACGCTGGTATTTGCTGTTGAATTACCAAGTGCCATCCAGTTACGGAATACATTAAGTTCATATGTATTATTTGAACCTGTGCTGCTAAGTGTTAAATAGTTCTTTGCATTGATGTTCAAATAAATATCTGCTTTATCATAAATACTTTTTTCAAATTTGCTGTATACAGTGTCAGGAGTAAATTCGCTGCTACCAATATAAAGCATTTCGTCAGTTACTTCAACTGAACCGCCAACAGATAAGCTGTTAAAATCCCAATATGTTACGCCATTCGGATTCTGAACTCTGAAGAATGATTCGCTTCCCGATGGAACAGGGAAAATAGCATAAACTTTGCCATCTGCGGTAGTGCCGATCTCTATGGGTTCAACAAAATCATATTTGTAATAAGTATGTAATCTCCCTGCGGTAATTGTAGAACCTGCAGGTGCGGTAACGGTAAAGCCCTTATCCGCATTGGTTTTGGGAACTACACCTATAACGGTAATGGTTTTGTTTTCAGTAACATTTGTAATGGTATATACTCCACCTGCTTCGCTGATTGCTACATCATTAACCTTAACAGCAAAGTCTGTTCCCTTTTTATATTCATTATCGATTGTTACTTTGAATGAATAATCTTCGCCCTTAACAACAGTGGTCGTATATCCGCTTGTTGATGCTACGGTATAACCTGCTGTTTCGGTGGGTAATGTTATTGTGTATGTAGTGAGAGGATCTGATTTCGTTGCGGTGCAGCCGTCTCTTCTACATTTTCTTATTAAGTTTTCACCTTCTACTTGGCAATCATCGCAAGTAGAGAAAATATCGTGTGTACAATAGTCATGATCAAGGGCTTCTACAAAGTCTGCTTTATATGTAATGCTACATGTCGGGCAGGTATAAGTTGTGTATCCTCCCTCGGTGCAGGTCGGTTTTGTAATTATGCCTGTGTCTTTTGTGTGTGATGTTACATCGCTCTGGCTTACAAGTGCAGGATAATCGCCGCAAACCGATTTGAAATGTTTGGAATCAAGACCTATTGCGGATTTTAATTCTTTTTCGGTTACAGGAGTTCCGCCTCTTTGATCGGTTTTGCTTCCCGAAATGTAATATGTGTCGGTTGAGAGAACTACCAAATCGCCATTACTATATGACTTACCTACAATCGGATATACATTACTTCCAGTGCCGCTTACCGAACCACTGCTGTAAGAGTTGCTGACTTTCAACGGATTTTTTTGGTTGCTACCTCTAGCATATCCAAACAAACCGCCAACAGCATCAGTACCGCTTATAGCACCGGTATTATAGCAATTTGTAAAACTCATCCCTTTCTTTTCGGCATATCCAATAACACCGCCGACATTGTTAGTGCCTGAAATTTTAGTTGTGTTATAGCAATTTATAAATGTGAAATTTGATCCGTTAAAATATAAATACCCGATTACACCACCGACTTTTTCCCCAGTACCTGTAACAGTACCGTAATTGGCACAGTTTTTCACGATACATGTTGTACCGGTCGATAAAGTCATATATCCAGCGACACCGCCTACATTGTCTTTACCACTGACGGTAGCGTAATTAACACAGTTTTCCAATGTAACATCATTAGCCGTGTATCCAACTATACCACCGACATTGTTTTCATTACAACTGACTTTACCGTAAACAGTTAAGTTTTTAAGTACTGAATTTGTGGAAATTTTCGGGATAAGACCATAAGTAGCATTAAGACCTGTAATCTTATGGTTCTGTCCGTCCAATTTGAGTGAATTGCTTTTTGATGTTATTGTTGAGATCCATGCTTTATTGTTAAGATCAATATCATTTGTGAGTACGCCGATAATAGCTGTACCATTTACACCGTATTCATTAACGAACCATGCAAGTTCTTCACCTGTTCCGATTTGATATACACCGGCAGTATCCTTTTTCGGTTCGGTCATCGTTGTGCCGTCCCATGCTGTAACGGGAGTTTGCTCTATCTTAACATTGAATGTGTAGGTTTGAGCCGCATCTGTGCTATCGTTCATAGACGGCCAAGAAGGATCACCGCATACTACCGTAATTACACAACCATCGGTTACCGGAACATCTGCTGAGCGTCTGTACTCTGTGCCATCTGCTTGTGTGCCAAGGTATGTCTTTATTTGGAAATTTTTATTTGAAGCTGTAGGAGTTACCTTAACAGCTGTTGTGGTTGATGAAAGAGTAAGCGTATATGTGTGAGTATCTTTGTCAAATGTCGGATTAAGAGTTCCGGCACTGAAAGACACATTGCTAACGGTTTTATCCGAATTACCCCAAGTACCACCGAGATCTTCACCCTTACCGTTTGTTGTATACATAATGCGGATTTCATCGCCATCGACAATTTCGTCTTCTTCAACGGTAAAGTTCTGGAATCCTTCGCTTGTGAACCAATCGTTAATAGTACCCATCCAGCCGGATTCACCGCCTCCATCAAATTCGCCGAGTCCGTTAATAGAGCTGATGTATCCGGTCTCTGCTCCTACTACCTCATAGTCGGAGAGTGCCTCCACGATAAGACTCATCATGGTGGAATCGTCTTTTAAGTCAACATAAGTATCCACCAATTTACCTGTCCAAGCAGGAGCTTCATTTCGAGATGCCTCTGTTGCCTCTAAAAAAGTTGTGTTTTCGACAATAACATGAACTTGTCCGAGGCTTGTTTCTGTTTCGGCTAAAGCCGCATTCGGTAACATTCCCAATGTCATGACCAAGCTCATGATAACGACAACAAATTTACCGAATTTAGAAATTCTGTTAGATTTCATGTGTTTAATGTCCTTTCTCTGTTATTTTATTTTAATTGAAAAGCTTACTTTGCGGGGATTTCTCGCCCACCCCTATTGCTTTTCGCAAAGGGTTCTTAATTTTGTAATGCAAATGCAGTTTGCATTTATCGAAATTTA
>CAZXWI010000068.1:0-8137 GCA_964644555.1 uncultured Lachnospiraceae bacterium
GGGGTATAGCTCAGTTGGTAGAGCATCGGTCTCCAAAACCGAGTGCCGAGGGTTCAAGTCCTTCTGCCCCTGCCATTTTGATAATTAACGGCTTCATGCCGTTTTTTTATTGTACAAAGTGCTAAATAAAGGATGTTATTATATATAAAATCAGACTGTATTATGTTGCATGATATACCAAATTAGCTGTACATTGTGTTCATTGATAATAAAATATAATACATTGTATAGATAAATATGTTTTATTATTGTGTCAAATGAAAGTTTAAATTATAGAGTAACTCCATTTTAAATATGGCATTCGAGATTAAATTAATCTCTCATTTTGGCACATCTTGTTTGCTTTAAACTCTGCACAATCACTAATTTATTGAGTAAACTCATAAATTAGTTCTTGCTTGAGTTTAACCTGTGGTATAATATTGTTAAGTGAAGATTTGTATTTGAGTATCAAATGAGGAGAAAATATGATATATTATTTTGATAATGCGGCATCCACTAAGCCGTATCCCGAAGTGATTTCCTATTTAAGCGAATTGTTGGAAAACGAATATGCTAACCCATCGGCTTTGCACAAATTCGGTTATGAAGCAGCAAAGCTTACGGATATAGCATCGGAAAACTTAAAAAGGTTGTATAAACTGAATAATTTCGATGTAATATTTACCTCGGGTGCTACGGAATCCGTAAATATGGCTATTAAAGGCACTATCGAGAGGTTTTCCGATATAACCAAAACCCATATCATAACTACTCCCATAGAGCATGCGTGTGTAAGCGAAACATTTTCGTATCTTGCCTTAAAGGGAGTCGGCACTTCATATGTAAAAATCGATAAATTCGGTAAAATCGATATTGATGACTTGAAAAATAAGATAACCGACAAAACCAAGCTGGTAAGCGTAATATGGGTAAATAACGAAACAGGAATAATTCAGGATATAGAAAAAATTGCAAAGGCTATAAAAGAAAAAAATCATTCGGCATTATTTCATATTGATGCAACACAAGGGTTCGGCAAAATATCCGGCAATATTTCATGTGCAGATTTAATCTCGATAAGTGCTCATAAATTCCACGGGCCAAAAGGAATAGGTGCGTTATTCGTAAAAAAGGGTGTAAATCTAAACTGTGTGCTTCATGGAGGAGGCCAGCAAAACAATTTACGAAGCGGAACGATTAATGCACCGATGATTGCCGCAATGGGAAAAGCTTGTGAATTGATAAATATAGAAAACATAAGTTCCGAACTTTCCAATCTCCAAAAATATCTTTACGATAGAATAGAAGAAAATTTCGGAAAAGAAGTAATCAATACTCTCATTTACGATAGTGATTACGCTCCTCATATTATGAGTTTATCGTTTACTTCACTCAAAGGCGAAGTAATATTGCATATGTTAGAGGATAAAAATATATATGTTGCCACATCTTCCGCATGTTCGGCGCATAAAAAGAAAAAATCCGTTTTGGAAAATTTGGGATTTTCGTCGGAGCGTATCGGCGGCACAATAAGAATAAGTTTGTGCGAATTTACAACAAAAGAAGAGATTGACTATTTGGTCGAAAATCTTTATGATGCAGTTAATTTATTAAAGAATTTGAGAGGATAAACATGAAGAAAATGCTTCTTATTCGTTACGGTGAAATAAGCTTAAAAGGCTTAAACCGTAATTATTTCATCGACACATTACTTAAAAACATACGCTACTCATTAAAGAGCTTTGAAGGAGTTAAATTAAATAAAATACAAGGCAGACTCACCGTGGAAAATTATAATCCCGAAGATGAAGATGCTATAATTGATGCTCTCAAAAAAGTATTCGGATTGGTGTATATAACCAAAACAATAAAGACCGATGTTGATATGGAAATTATCAAAGATGTGGCTTTGGAGCAAATCCAAAAATTAAGTGGCAAAACATTTAAGATTGAAGCTAAAAGAGCAAATAAAAGTTTTCCGCTGGAATCTCCCGAAATAGCAAGGGAAATCGGAGCGCATATTTTAAGAAACGGCGTTCCTCTTAAAGTCGATGTACATAATCCTGACATTAAAATTACCGTTGAAATAAGAGAAAATGCATATATAAACTACGATAATATAAAAGGTGAATCCGGTCTTCCTCTCGGCACGAGCGGACTCGGCGCAGTTATGCTCTCAGGCGGTATAGACAGCCCCGTGGCAGCATATATGATGGCGAGAAGAGGGATGAAGGTGGAGGGAATACATTTTCATTCATATCCCTTTACGAGCCTTAACGCAAAAGATAAGGTAGTAGAACTGGGTAAAAAACTTTCTGCGTACAATAACGGAATGAAAATCGTTATGATTTCCTTAACAAAAATACAGCAGGAGATAATCAAAAACTGCAACGAAACCTACCTAACGGTTATATTAAGACGCTTTATGATTAAATGTGCCGAAAAATATGCCGAAACAAACGGAATTCAAGCATTAATAACGGGCGAGAGCCTCGGTCAAGTGGCATCTCAAACCATAGAGAGCATCACTTGCACCTCTGACGCCGCAACACTTCCCGTTTTAAGACCTCTTATAGGTATGGATAAAAACGAGATAGTAACCATTGCAAAACATATCGATACATACGATATTTCCATACAGCCGTACGAAGATTGCTGCACGATATTCGTTCCTAAACACCCTCAAACAAAGCCGAGCCTTGAAAAGGTTTTGCTTGAAGAAAGCAAGATACCGAATGCAAAAGAGCTTATCGAAGAAGCTATTGCCGATATAGAAATTATACAACTTTAACAACTGTGACAAATATAAACAAAATATTGTTTTAATAAGTGCTATGATTGCCCCTGATGAAATTGTCAGGGGTTTTTTATATTGGAAAAACAATTATTAATAGGACAGGCTGCCGAAATATTGCAATGCAACAAATCTTTATTAAGGTATTACGAAAGCGAATTTTCGCTTTCAATCCCAAGAGATCATTTGGGAAGAAGATACTACACTTCAAAAGAACTGGAGATGTTTCGGTATATATACAAATTAAAAGAGGATGGAAACCGCAATGAACAGATCAAGGCAGTTTTGAATTCGCAGCGAATTACGGGTAATATATATACATTTTCGCCTACAGATGAATGCATAGAGAACGAAAAACCGAAAGAAGATATACTTTTATTGTATCAACTTATAGAAAAACTCAGAGAAGAAATAGCCGATATCAAACAACTTAACAACTTCGATGAAAAGACCCAACTTATTCGGGAAAACAGCGAACTTAAAAAGAAGTTGAAAGAAAAAACATATGAGCTGGTGGAAGCTCGTGAAAAGCTGAGCAATATAAAAAAAGCAACTTCGAAAAAGTTGTTTAAAAATATATGAGGTGAGAACATGAATTATGAAGTTGATGTGAACGGTAATACTTTGGTAATCAAATTAAAGGGCGAACTTGACGACTATATGGCAAAATCTATTCGGGATAGGCTTGATTATATATTGTTTCGAAAAGATATAAAAAATTTGATATTCGATTTATCCGAAATAGATTTTATGGATTCTGCCGGGATTGGGCTGATTATAGGAAGATATAAAATAATTAAACCAAGAGGCGGCAAATCGATGATAGTTTGCGATAATCAATACACCAATAGAATACTGAAAATGTCTGGAGTATATGGTCTGTTTGAAAATTATCCCAGCTTGGAAGATGCATTTTTATCTATGAATATTAAGGCTATTGTGTGAGGAGAAATAAAATGAATAATTATATGACTATGAAATTTAAGAGCATCCCCGAAAACGAAACCCTTGCAAGAAATTGCATAGCGGCATTTGTTCTGCCTCTTAACCCAACGCTAAATGATATAGCGGATATTAAAACAAGCGTTTCCGAAGCTGTTACCAATTCGATAATCCACGGATACGAAGATAAATTGGGCAATATAGAGCTTACCGCAGTAATTGAGGATAGCCGATTGACTATTAAGATAAGCGATGAAGGCAAGGGCATTGCCGATATAGATATGGCAAAAGAACCCCTTTATACTTCCAAACCCGAAATGGAGCGTTCCGGAATGGGATTTACCATAATGGAGAGTTTTATGGATTCTGTGGATATCATTTCTTCTCCGAGCTTTGGCACGACGGTGATAATGACCAAAAATATTTGCATGGATTATTGTGCTGATGAGTGCATATGATAGTAAATATTTTACAAAAGAACTCATCTTGCGAGCGCAAAACAACGACAAGGAAGCGCTTAATGAATTGGTTGAAAAAAATAAGCCTTTAGTTAACAGCTTATTAAAAAAATATTTGCAATTCTCTTCTGATTACGATGATTTGTTTCAAATAGGCGCTATGGGGCTTATCAAGGCAATAAAAAGGTTTGATTTAAGCTATAAAACCCAGTTTTCAACCTATGCGGTATATGTTATTGATGGCGAACTAAAAAGGCATTTACGAGATGAAGGCATAATAAAAGTCAGCAGAAAATTACGAAACGTATACATAAAAGTAAGAAGCGAAATAGAAAAGAATGTTAAACTTTACGGAGTAGAGCCGACGATTTCACAATTATCAGAATCCATCGGGGAGAAATGTGAGCTTATTTTGGAAGCGATGGACGCTTGTAGAAAGCCCGATTATTTGCAGGATAAAATATCGGGGGATGATTTAAGCGAAAAGACAAACGAAGATTATATTGCCGATTGCGATGACGATATATTAAAAATGATTGATCGAATAACGCTTAAAGAAGCAATTCAAAGCTTGGAGATTAATGAACGAAAACTTATCATTATGAGGTATTTCAAAAATATGACGCAGTCCCAAGTGGCAAAAGTTATGAATACTTCACAGGTGCAGATTTCACGAGCCGAAAGAAAAATATTAAATCGAATAAAAGAAATTTATAATGCATAAACCGAAAATTTTAACAGATATTATAAATAGTAATATCTGTTTTTTATTGGGGAGATATATGGATAAACAAAAATTTATAAAAGAATTCGAGAAAGCAAAAAAATTAAATAAGCCGAAACCCAACTATGTTAAGAATGCATTGATTGCATTTACCGTTGGTGGTTTCATATGCATTATTGCACAGATATTCAATAATGCAATGCTGTACTTTGGTTTAGGTAAAACCGATGCGAGCCTTTTAACTACGGTTTTCATGGTGTTTATCGGCTCTGCCCTTACGGGAATAGGAGTTTATGACAAAATAGGCAAGGTTGCGGGCGCCGGTTCTATAGTGCCCATAACGGGATTTGCCAATTCGGTGGTGTCATGCGCTTTGGAATTTCGTGCGGAGGGAGCTGTTTTCGGAATAGGGGCAAAGATGTTTACCGTGGCAGGGCCGGTAATAGTTTTCGGCACTTTGGCAAATTGGATAGTAGCTCTTATATATTTTATTATATCGAGGGTGTGAAATGGCAAAATTAATAAATAAACAAACCTATGTGATGCAAAAAAGGATAAGTATATCGCAAACCTCTTCCATAGCAGGACCGATGGAAGCAAACGGACCGTTGGGAAAATATTTTGATATATGCTTAAAAGATGATTTGATAAATCAAAAGAGCTACGAGTATGCAGAATCGTTGATTTTAGCGGAATCTATAAACCTATTAATGCAAAAGGCAAATAAAAGCGATGATGATATAGATTTGATTGTGGGAGGGGATTTATTAAACCAGATTACTGCAACCACTTTCGCAGTTAAGCACTTCGATACTCCGTATTGGGGTATATACAATGCTTGTGCGTCGTTCGTGGAGGGGCTTCAAATAGCTTCACTCGGAATAGAGTCGGGAGCATTTAAAAATGTAATAGTTACATCTTCAAGCCACTATAGTACATCGGAGAGGCAATATCGAACACCGCTGGAGCTTGGTTCGCAGCCTCCCGTTACATCGCAAAGAACTGTTACAGCGTCGGGCAGCTGTTTATTGAGCGAAGAAGAAAATATGCCTCGAATAAGCGAGATTACCATAGGTAAAATAGTCGATTTGGAACAAAATGACGCTTATGATATGGGCTCAGCCATGGCACCTGCGGCAGTGGATACTATTCTTAACCATTTCAAAAACACTTCAACGGATTTTAGTGATTATGACCTTGTGGTAACAGGGGATTTGGCAAACGAAGGTTTTAACATAGCAAAATCCATGCTTAAAGGCTACGGCTACGAAGGCAGTAATTTTACGGATTGCGGCAAAGTTATTTTTGATACTAACTCACAATGCGTAAATAATGGAGGAAGTGGGGCAGGGTGTTGCTGTAATGTGTTTAATGCATATTACTACGATTTGCTAAAGCGCAAGAAAATAAATAAAATGCTTTTTGTTGCAACGGGTGCATTGCTTTCCACAACATCGTCTTTGCAAAAGCAAAACATTCCTTGCATTGCCCATGCTGTGGTTATTACCAATGACTAAGGAGAAAATATATGTTTTTGATTGATTATTTATGGGTATTTATAATCGGAGGGGTGCTATGCATGATTGCTCAAATTATTATGGATACTACTAAACTCGTATCGGGGCAGATATTGGTTTTGTATATAGTTTCGGGTGTTATTTTAACGGCTGTGGGGCTGTATGAGCCGCTGGTACAAATAGGTAAATGCGGAGCAACCGTACCGCTTACCGGATTTGGCTACAGCCTGGTCAGTGGCACAATAAAAGCCGTCAATCAAGACGGCTTTACGGGAATCTTTACAGGTGGTCTAAGTGCCACTTCGGCAGGCATAACAGCTGCCGTTGTATTCGGGTTTATTTTTGCGTATATAGGCAGAGCCAAAACAAAGTTTTAGATTACTTCTCCCCACAAATAATATGTGGTTACTTTGGTTACTTTGATATCGACGGTATCACCGATTTTGCAATCTGCTTTAAAATTAACAAGTTTATTTGATGCGGTCCTTCCGCTTAATACGGTTGGGTCACTTTTTGAAACACCGTCAACAATAACTCTTTGTACGGTGTTTTCGTATTTTTTGACATCTTCGCTTATTATATTTTCCAAGACTTTCAAAAGCTTGTTAAATCGCTCCTTGTTAAGAATCGGGTCAACTTGTCCATCCATAGTTGCCGCTTTTGTTCCTACTCTGGGGGAGTAGATGAATGTAAAAGCACTGTCAAAACGGCATTCTTTTACGATATCAAGTGTTTCATTGAAATCTTCTTCCGTTTCGGTGGGAAAACCTACGATGATATCGGTGGAAAGGGTAACATCGGGTATCTTCTCTTTGATTTTCTTTACAAGGTCCAAATAATACTCTTTTGTATACTTTCGATTCATCAATTTGAGTATGCGGTTACTGCCGGCTTGGAAAGGCAAATGAATATTATGGCATATCTTTTCGCTGTAATTCATCGCTTCGATTATGTCATCGGTAAAATCTTTCGGGTGAGATGTCATAAAGCGGACTCTCTCGATTCCGTCGATTTCGCTGACTTTCTTTAATAATTCGGCAAAAGTGCATGGGGTTTCAAGCCCTTTCCCGTATGAATTTACATTTTGACCTAAGAGCATTACCTCTTTGCAGCCGTCCTTGGCAAGGGAGGTGATTTCCTCGATTATGCTTTGAGCTTCTCTGCTCTTTTCTCTGCCTCTTGTGTAGGGAACGATGCAATAAGTACAGAAATTATCACAACCGAAAGTAATGCTTACATAAGCTTTGTGTTTATATTCTCTCTTGCAGGGAATATTTTCAACTATTTTTGAAGAATCTTTTACATCGACTATTTTTCTTTTTTCTGATAAGTATTTCGTGAGAATATTTCCGAAGTCGTGTATGTTATGAGTGCCGAAAACGATATCAACGAAATTATATTTGTTTTTTATTTCATCAATAAATATTTGCTGCTGCATCATACAACCGCAAACACATATTATCATATCCGGATTCTGCTTTTTAACGGACTTGTATTCGCCTAAATTCCCGAAGAAACGATCGTCCGAATTTTCTCTTACACTGCAGGTGTTGATTATCAGAATATCGCAATTTTTCGGGTCGGTAGAATGTTCGTAGCCCATCTCGGTGAGTATGCCCGCAAGTTTTTCGCTATCGTTTTCATTCATTTGACATCCGAATGTTAATATGTAATATGTTTTACTCATAATATATCCTCCGGAAAAATAATGTAGTAATAT
>CAZXWI010000069.1:0-7788 GCA_964644555.1 uncultured Lachnospiraceae bacterium
GAATAAATGTTTGTCAATACAAATAGCGACATATTTTTTTAAGTTATAAGCATAAAAAATTTAAGAATTTCCATTTTTATTTAAAATGTGCTAACATAAATTTACAAAGGGCGCCTTAAAATTCCAATACAAGGAGAAGACTTATGATTGAGAATCCAAAAGAGTTGTTGGATTACAGACTTAACTTACTCAGAAAAGCGTTGAATCACGAAAAAACAGATAGGGTTCCGCTTTATGCCAATGTTTTCGGATGGATGTTTATTGATGCAGGAATAACATCATTGGCAGCATCAAAGGATTATAAAAAAGCCGAAGAAGCAGCTATCAGATTTGCCGAAAAATATCCGGTAGATAAGTTAAACATCGGTGCAGGCTATGTAATCATTCCTACAAATATTTATTCTGTTTTACAAAACGAAAATTCATCTTTCGGTGTTGCAGGCGGCAACGAGAACTACCTCAACGGTGTTCAGGAAGATGAAATGATAAAAGCCGATGAATATGACGAATTGAAAAACGATTTCCAAAAGGTAATTTGGGAAAAGGCTTTCCCTCGTACATTCCCCAGAGTAAAAGAGTTTAGCAAAGAAGAATTTGTAAATGCAATGAAAGTCGGATACGAATTCAATACCGCAAGAGCAAATGCATTTAAAGTTTTAAGAGATAAATGCGGTGTGGCTGAAGATGTAAATGTTCCGAATGTATCTGCGTTCATTAATGACCTTCTTAATATGTACAGAGGTATTAAAGGTTTGGCAATGGACCTCAGACGCCAGCCCGATAAAGTTGCAGAAGTTTGCGAATACTATGATTCGATAAAGCTTAAGAACATTGAAAAAAGCATGAAAGCAAATCCCGGATGGGATATGACAAACCCATATGATGTCAGAAGTGCATTCATGGCTCATGTTGTATGTAACTCAAAGCAATTCGAAAGATTCTTCATGCCTGTTATGGATAAATTAGCAGAAATCTGCGAGGAAACAGGCAAACAGATATTTATCAATGCCGAAGCAGACTTCCTTCGTTTTGCTGACTTCTTCGGAGACTACAAAAAAGGAACTGTCAGCTGCATAGTAGAAATGGATGATCCGTATGAAGTAAGAAAGAAACTCCCCAATATCGGTATTATCGGTGGTCTTTCGGTTGACATCATGGGTAAATCCACACCTGATAAATGTGTTGATATGGCAAAACGAGCTATTGATGAACTAGGTCGTGATGGTGGATTATGGCTTGGTCCGAATAAATTCTTGTCATATCCGTACGATATGAAGTCGGAGAACTTGTCTGCTGTTTGCGATTTTGCACTTAATTACAAAGCTTAAAGGAGATATAAAATGACAGATTATACAACATATCCCGACGGATTCAATGAAATAGTCGACAGCCTCGATTTTTTGGAAGATGACAAAGCTAAAAGAGAAGCAGTTGTCATGGGTGTAGTATTCAGTTCGTTATTCTATTAAATCAATAATTCAAATCTTTCAATAAGGAGATTGTTAAATGAAGAAAACTGACTCAAATTTTAAAAAATGGATGATCGTTATGGGCATCTGTGCTGTTTTCGGTACAGGTACATTCATTACACCGATCATTGCAAATTTAGTTGAAGCATATCCTGATACTCCGGTTGCTACAATCAGAACACTCTCCACGATACCGTCATTGTTCGGTTTAGTATTAGGTATGATATTATCTTTGTTCTTAGGTAAGAAGATCAAATATAAACCTGTTCTTGTTGCAGGTGCTTGTATTGCAGGCATATGTGGTATGCTTCCTGCATTCATCAATGCAACATTCAACCAGATACTCATTTCCAGAATTTTATTTGCAGTAGGTTTCGGTTTCTTCGGAACAAGAAATGCTATTGTTCGTGCATCATTGGCAGATGAGTCTGAATCGGCAAAATGGCTTGGTGCAGCAATGTTCTTTAATGCTGCAGTCGGCGTAGTAGGGCAGATATTAAGTGGTATTCTCGGAGATATCAACTGGAAATATTCATTCCTTATTTACGGTTTCTGCTTTATTTGTATGCTTATCAATATCTTTTGGTATACAGAACCCGCTCCTGTTAGTGCTACAGAAGAAAAAGGCGAAAAGGTTAAAGGTCATTTCAATTGGATGATAATTCCTTATTTCCTCGTTCTTATGCTCACCACATTATGTTTGTATCCGTTCCTCTCAAGCATTTCAATGTTTATTGCCAATAGAGGTATCGGGACTGCTACGGAATCGGGCTTTGCATCATCGGGTTACACAATCGGTATGGCTATACTCAGTATGTTCTTCGGTACTATTGCCAAAAAATTCCCCAGACGTGGATATGCAATGGGTGCAGCAATAGTTGTAATCGGTTATGTATTAACTCTTTCTGCAAGAACAAGTGCTATACCTTGCATTATCGGTGGTTTGTGCTGCGGCGGTGGTTTCGGCTTTATTATGCTCTTTAGTATTCAATGGGCACAGGATATGTCTGATAAAGCTACCGTGGTAGTTGCAGGTACATTGATGTCATGCGCTGTTTCATGTGGAAGCTTCTTCTCTACATACTTTATGGCATTCTTGCAAAAAATCGGTGCAGGTCTTACAATGTTCCCGACCGATATAGAAAAAACATTCTTCATCGGAACTATTGTATATGCTTTGATAGCAGTTATTGCAGCGATAGTAGATATTCGTCCGAAAGAAGTAAAAGCAAAAGAATTATTAAAATAAATTAAATTTGGGCAATGCTTTATATAATGGGCATTGCCCAAATAACATAAAAATTAATTATCGATACGAAAGGAACTTGGTTGAAAGTAGGAGTAGATTTGTTATGAATAGTAAAAGTAAATCAAAAACGGGAATATTTCTATCGATAATGGTTCTTTCTATGTATCTCAACATAGAAAATATGGTTTCGCTGCTTCTTTCGGAAATATCAGAAGCATTCCCGAACGCATCATTGGTGCAAATACAAAACATATATTCTTATATTATGTTGGTAGAACTTTTCACTAATTTTATCGTAGGCTATATTGCAAGTAAATTATCAAAGCGCAAAATTATAATTTACTTCCAAGGGCTTACCGTATTGGGTGGACTTATAGCATTCTTCTTTGGGAAAAGTCTTGCGATATTGTATTTTTCCAGTGTCATGATAGGATTTTCGGCTGCAATAGTTTCGACAATCAGCAAATCCATCATAACCGAAAATTATCCCGATTCGCATGAAGCCGCAAAAGTATTCGGTGCTCAGCAGATGGCTCAGTCAATCGGCACTATGATGCTGCAGGTTTTAGTAGGATATTTGGCTGTCAAAGGTTGGAAGTGGGGATATCTCAGCTTTTTATTTGGGCTTGTTTCATTATTCAGCGGTCTGTTTTTGCTTCCCGAAGGGCCTAAAGAAACCATATCAAAAGAAAACAACAAAAATAAAGCAAAGTTATGGACACCACAGCTCATACATGATGTGGCGGTTACAACATTATATATAATGCTGTTTGTCGTTTATAATTACAATATATCGTATTTGGTAGGTGAAAAGAATTTCGGTAATGTGGCTATAGCCGGATATCTTTCTGCATTATGGACAGGAATTTTATTTATTGCTGCCATGGTGCTTCCCAAAGTATATAAAAAGTTGGGCAAATACACGATTTCATTCTGCATTGCATCTCTTGCTTTGGGTTTTGGTGTTATAGCATATTCCGAGAATATCTGGCTCACCGTTATTGCAATTATAGTATCTGCCTTTGCACAAGGTATATTCTCGCCTACAATGTATCTTAATGTTTCGGAGTTCGCCTCTAAAGAAGTGGTTACATCTTCAATGGCAATGATAAATGCAGGAGCGTCCCTCGGTGTTTATCTTGTGCCGTATTTCGTTACCGCACCTTCGGTTCTTATAGGCACTACGGCTCAGGCAAGATTCATTACTGCGGCAATCGAATTATGTATATTGTTCATTGTCGAAATGATATATGTAAAAAAGAAATATACCGCATGAGTTAAGTTGTGTTATAATATCCCTACAAAATAAAGTGGGGATATTTTTATGTCAAATTTATGTAACCTTTGCCCGAGAAAATGTAATATTAACAGAAAAGCTTCCAACGGATATTGCCAAGTATCCGGAGATGGGATTAGGCTTGCCCGAGCAGCTTTGCACTTTTGGGAAGAACCTTGCATATCGGGGGAAAACGGTTCGGGAACTGTGTTTTTCAGCGGTTGCAACTTAAGATGTGTTTATTGTCAAAATTATAATATATCATCGGGAAACGTGGCAAAAGAGGTGAGCGTAGCCAGACTTTCGGAAATATTTTTCGAATTAAAGCAAAAAGGTGCAAATAATATCAATCTTGTTACCCCGACACATTATGCCGACAAGATAATAAAAGCAATTCAGTTAAGTAAGGATAACGGATTCGATCTTCCTTTTGTGTATAACACAAGCGGATATGAGTCGGTGGACACTTTGAAAATGTTATCTGGATATATCGATATATATCTTACGGATTTCAAGTATTGGGAAAACACTACATCATATGAATACTCCAATGCGAAAGATTATCCGATTGTTGCAAAAAATGCTCTCAAAGAAATGCTCACTCAAATTCCGAATTGCGAATTTGACTCTCATGGTATTATGACAAGAGGTGTAATAGTTAGGCATTTGCTCTTGCCAGATTTGGTTGATGAGGCGAAAAAAATAGTTGAGTACATCTATTCCGAATACGGCGATAGGGTGTTTTTCAGCCTTATGAGCCAATATACACCGCTTGAAAATGTAGCATCATACGAAAAACTCAATAGGAAAATAACCGATACGGAATATGATGAACTAATTGATTTTGCAATAGAGCTTGGAATCGAAAATGCCTTTGTGCAGGAAGGGGAGAGTGCTAAAGAAAGCTTTATTCCTAAGTTTGATTTCGAGGGAGTGTAAAGGTGTTGTGGTTCTCCCCTCATTTCACCGATTTTGTCGGTATAAATCGGGTTTTACATACCCCATACCCACAAACTGAGTATGCAAAAGGTGTATACGGAATTCTACACAATAAAAAAGAGGGGATTACCCCTCATTATTTTATATCCACCACCGAATAATCATCGAAATCGAAAACATTTCCCGTTTCATACGAAATCGGCTTTTTAAATATCGGCCCGTCCACGGTTAATGTATGGTATTCGCCGTTTTCGCCGCAGATATCTATGTTATTTTCTTTCATTATATCTATAATGTCGCAATCTATGATTTTACCGAGAATGTTTTTAGGCAGCATTGTATTGTTTATTGATTTGATAACGCACTTATATCCGAGATTTATCAATTCATACACATTTTCTTCTCTGTTTTTCTGCCAAAGCGGATAAATGGCTTTCATATTTGCGTTTTTACATTTGTCTTCACCCCATTGGCGGTTTGACTGTATATCAATATCCCCAAAGCAAACGAACTCAACTCCGTTTGCTTTTGCCTTTTTAAGTTCTTCTTCCATTGCCAAATGATAATTTTCGCCAATGGTCGAAATGATTATCATGGGTATACCGAGGCAATCTTCGTATCTCTTGAGTAAGTCGGGTGTTGCTCCGTGAAAGAATGAGCGGTTTTCGTTTTTATCAAACATCACCATAAGTGCATATGGCTCGTATCCGTCGGCAATCATTTTATGAAGAGCGAGTGTGGAGTCTTTACCTAAGCTATATGACATTATGAACTTTTTGTTTCCCATTGTGTAATCTCCTTTATTAATGGGGTTTGTTAGGTTAAACTAAAACTCTCCTGCTTCGTACATTATTGCCGATAATGCACAAAGCGGTGCGGTTTCACATCTTAGTATTCTGTTTCCCAAGGTGCATATTTTAAATCCTTCATTTATTGCTTTTGCCACTTCGCTTTCTTCAAATCCGCCCTCGGAGCCGGTCAAAATGCTTATCGAAGTAAAGTCTTTTTCTTTTAATGCCATGGATAGAGTCGTGGCTTTCTCGTTTTCGTAAAACAGGATTGCAAGATCCGATTTTGATGCATCTTTCAATGCTTCGGCATAGCTTGATAAGAGCCTTACCTTCGGAATTACGCCTCGTCCCGACTGCTCTGCGGCAGAGTGGGCTATTTTTTGCCAGCGCTGTAATTTTTTTACCGATGATTTTGCATCGATTTTGGTTATGCACCTTGCTGCAGGGAATGCCACAATTTCGTATGCACCCAGCTCCGTTGCCTTTTGAATTATATGCTCAAGTTTGTCCGATTTTGGGAAAGCTATGTACACGCTTGCTTTTATTTTTGCTTCCGAAACGGAAGAGCGTCTTTCAGAAACAGTTAAAATAATTTCATCATCAAAAATTTGAGATACTTTGCATAAACATTCTAAGCCATCACCATCGCAAACCAAAACCTGCTCGTTTACTTTAAGTCTAAGCACTTTTGCATGGTTTAAATTTTCTTCCGTAAGTGTTATTATATCGCCTTGGATGTCCTGAGTTGACACAAAAAATCTAATCATTTACCTGCTCCGTTAATTCTTTCAGCACTTCTCCCACACATTTAACAATGTCGGAAGCCATTACTGCTCTTTTACCTTTGTGTTGTGCAGCTCTATCACCTGCTCTGCCGTGTATGTATGCACATAGGGCAGGGGATGTATTTAATGATGCACCTTGCGAAATGATTCCTGCGATTACGCCTGACAGCACATCACCGCTGCCTGCCGTTGCCATACCGTCGTTGCCTGAAAGATTCATATATATTTTCTTATTCTTTGTCATGATTATGCTTTTGGCATCTTTCATAACAATATTTATATTATATTCCTCGTTAAACTTTTGTATCAGTTCAAATGGGGAAGACTTTAATTCTTTTATGCTGTAACCGGATAATCTTGCCATCTCACCCATATGTGGAGTTATCGTAATTTCCCTTTTTGAGCTTTTTAGTGCATCAGTGTTTTCGCTGATTATGTTGAGTGAATCGGCATCAAGAACCAAGGGCTTATCGATTTCTTCACTTAAAAGATGATTTGTTATATTTTTTGCAATTTCACCTGTTCCTATTCCCGGTCCGCAAAGCACCGCATTCGCCCATTCTTCGGCTTTAATCAGCTTTTCGGTTACTGTTTCTTTTGTATCGTTAGAAGAGTATGTGCATAGCATTGCTTCGGGGAGTAATTGTTGTAGTATTATGCGGTTTTTCTCATCGGTAAATATTTTTACCATTCCCACACCGCTCGTAAAGGCGGCTTTTGCCGACAAATATGCAGCCCCCGCCATATTTTCGCTTCCGGAAACAATCAAAACTTTGCCGAATGTTCCCTTATTTCCGCCTATGTCCCTTTGGGGAAGCAGCAGGGGAACATCGGTATCCTCTATGGCATTTATACCTAGATCATCATTTGAGTATATGCCGATATCTTTTATTATTACTTTACCGCAGTGCGTATACCCATCGTTTAGATAAAGTCCTGTTTTGGCATAAGCAAAGCTTACCGTTGCAGATGCTTTAACTGCACAATTCATTTTCGCTCCGCTCGTTGCATTAATGCCGGAGGGAATATCTATTGAGAGTACCGGCACTTTTGCATTGTTGATACGCTCGATTACTTCTTCGTAAATTCCTTTTATATCCCTATTTAGACCGATGCCGAATATTGCATCGACTACAGTGGTAAATTCGGTTATTAAAGGGTCTTTTTCAAATGCAACACCGTATTTTTCGGCTAAATCCATTTGGAGTTTAGCCTCCGTGGTAAGTTTACTTTCATCTCCCACAAACCATATTTTCACGTCATACCCTGCGTTTTTCAA
>CAZXWI010000069.1:7798-8084 GCA_964644555.1 uncultured Lachnospiraceae bacterium
CAGCCAAGCCGTCCGCACCGTTATTGCCGTTTGACGATACGACTAAAACTTTTGTCAAATCAAATCCCTTTTTCAGTTCTTCAAAAGCACCGAGAGCAGCTCTTTCCATCAAAACCAAAGAAGGTACACCGATATTTTGTATTGTATTTTTTTCCGTAATTTGCATTTGTTCAGAAGTAAGTATTTTTTTCATGCGACCTCCGATTGGTATTATTATATATTATTTTTGTCTTGGATTATAGCTTATAACAAAAAAGGGTATCAATTTTATTGATACCCCATCATC
>CAZXWI010000070.1:0-5674 GCA_964644555.1 uncultured Lachnospiraceae bacterium
TTATATAAAAAATGTTCATAACTTGTCAATATGTTAAAGCTTACCTTTTAACATTTTAATATGCACATAATTTAATAAAATCAATATGTGTTTTGAGCTAAATAATTCGGCTTTGTATGTGCAAAAGATGAAAAAATGTGTATAATAATATTATGTTAAATTTAACATATAAGGAGGCTAAAATGATTACTGTAACGGATAAAATAAAATATATAGGCGTTAATGACCATGAAATCGATTTATTCGAGGGGCAATACATAGTCCCCAACGGAATGTCATACAATTCATACCTTATTGAGGATGACAAATGCGCATTAATGGATACCGTGGATTCATCCAAAGCCGATGAATGGCTTGCAAATTTAAAAAATGCACTCGGCGAAAGACCTCTTGACTACATTGTGGTGCTGCATATGGAACCCGACCATTCGGGCAGCCTCAAACGTGTTTTGGACGAATACCCCGATGCGAAAATGGTAGGAAACGAAAAAACCGTTAAATTTGCAGAGCAGTTTTTTAATATCGACTTAACAGGAAGAACTCTTCTTGTTAACGGAAATGACAGCTTAAATTTAGGCAAGCACACCCTCACTTTTGTATCCGCACCCATGGTTCATTGGCCGGAAGTAATGCTGGCTTACGAACAGAGCGAAAAGATTCTGTTTGCCGCAGATGCATTCGGCAAATTCGGAGCTTTGGATGTAGAAGAAGAATGGGACTGCGAAGCAAGAAGATATTATTTTAACATAGTCGGCAAATACGGTGCACAAGTTCAAAAGGTTTTAGCTCAGGCCGCACAACTCGACATACAAATAATTTGCCCCCTTCACGGGCCCATCTTAAAAGAAAATTTGGGCTACTACATTAATAAATACGATATCTGGAGTAGCTACCGTTCGGAAGATGAGGGTGTATTTATTGCATACGCTTCCATTTACGGACACACTAAAAAAGCCGCAGAGTTTGCCTACGAAAAGCTCACATCGAAGGGAATTAAAGCCTCGATTGCCGACCTTGCAAGAGATGACATGGCAGAAGCCATAGAGGACGCTTTCCGCTACGACAAACTTATCCTTGCCTGCCCCACATATAACGGAGATATGTTCCCACCAATGGAAACCCTCCTTATGCATCTAAAAGGCAAGAACTTCCAAAACAAGAAAGTTGCACTCATCGAAAACGGCACATGGACAGCTCAGTCAGGTAAAAAGATGCGTGCCGAAATCGAAAGCATGAAAAATATGAAAATTTGTGATACAACGCTTTCCATCAAATCTTCTATGAAGCCCTCCGATGAAGAAACTTTAGATACACTCATAAATGAATTATTAAACTTATAAAAATTGCCCCGTGCATTGATATTATTTTATATCGCTGCACGGGGTGTTTATTCAGCTAAGCTCTTCCGATTTTTTGAGTTCATCAATATATCGGCTTAATGCATCCTGCCATGAGGGAAGCCTGCTAAAGCCGGCTTTATCAAGAGAAGATTTACTAAGTCTGCTGTTTTGCGGGCGTGTTGCTTTTGTGGGGTATTCGCTGCTTGGCACGGGGGTTACTTTTATGTTATCAAACCCCGACTGCCTAAAAATTTCGCAAGCAAATTCGTACCAAGAACAAAATCCCTCGTTGGTAGCATGATAGGTTGCATATTTATCACTTTTTATCATATCCGCAATAAGCACAGCCAAATCGTAGGTGTAGGTGGGCGAACCTATTTGGTCTGACACAACCGATGGATTCTTACCCGATTTCCCTAAATTAATCATGGTCTTTACAAAGTTTTTTCCGTTTATGCCAAATACCCATGATATGCGAAGAATAAAATATTTTTGCAAGTATTTTTTTATTGCAGCCTCGCCTTCATACTTTGTTCTTCCGTATGCGCTTAATGGTGCTACGCTATCATCTGTTTCCCACTCATTATCTCCGCTGCCGTCAAAAACATAGTCCGTGCTTATATATACTACTTTTGCATCGATATCTTTTGCACATCGTGCTATGTTTTCACACCCCAAAACATTTATTTTTTCGCACATAGCTATATTATCTTCAGCTGCGTCCACATTCGTATATGCGGCACAATGCACTATACAATCGGGAACTTCTTTCTCAAACATCTTGGAAACGCTCTCGTAATCGGTAATGTCCATATTATCGACATCAGTCAAAACGGTTTCATGCCCTACCTGTCTAAGCCGTTTGTCCACATCGTAACCAAGCTGCCCATTTGCTCCTGTAATCAATACCTTCATAATCTTCTATTTAACCTTTGCTGTTTCATAATATTTTTTTACAAATGCAAAACTTTTATATGTCAAAGTCAATTTCGCCATTCTTCTGAAAATCAGCTTTTTATATTCTGATGAGTTATTCATAATGTATCCCATATCTTTAACATATATCCCGAAACGATTAATTGCCGATGATAAACTCGGTTTTTCATTTCCCGAGAAATTTTGTTTCATTACATAATCTATAACCGATATTGTCTTGCCCTGATTTTTCATATCCAAAATAAATTTATGATCTATTCCGTCAAGGAATATGTTCTCATCATATCGGTAATTTTTAAACACTTCAAAGCGAATTGCCATTGCCGAATTTATGCCGCTTATGTCATCGCCGTTATAATAGAGTGCTTCCTCTTTTGATGAAAAAACATTCGTTTGCATATTCGGTAAAATTTTACACGGAGAAATTATAGTATGTGATGAATATATCACCGGCAATAAGATATCCGCTTGTTCATCATTTGTTATGCAACCTTTAACAATCTCAAAATATTCCTTGTCAAATTCGCTGTCATCATCAAACAAGCAAACATATCCGCAAAAATCAAGCGAAGTCAAATACTCGATTCCTTTGTTATATGCTTTGGAAAGTCCTATATTTTTATTTTCGCTAATATATTTCCAACCCATATCGGCGCAATAGGATTTATTGTCAAAGGGTTTTGTGCTGTTATCCACGATAATTACTTTTACATTATCCACCCCTTTAAGGGTTTTGCAAGTTAGACTGTCATCACAGGATTTATTATAGACTACCACAACAACGGCAATGTTTTCGGATATGCTCATATTTTTTCTTTCCTTTCTCTGTTAAGCCTTTTGATTAGATTAATAATGAGCCTTGTTCTCATTCGTAAAATAAGTGATAATTTTCTTCGTTTCCCCTCCGTTACATTGCAATCATGCAGTCTGTGAAACAGCAAAACATCGTCTAAATACGCAATCTTACCGCTGAATTCCGCAATAACCGCTATCCATTGGTCATATCCCTGTATTCTGGGAATAGGCAGAATAATATCTTTCATTCGCTTAGTAAATGCCATACAGCATCCGCTCATTCTCGGCTTTACTATATTTTTTATTTTTCCCGGGCCTATAGGGTATATATCAAAAAAAGTTTTATCGGCAGGATTAAGCTCGATATCTGTATGCACAGCATTATGTATTACCATATCAGCAGAGGTTTTCATAAAACATTCCTGAACCTTACCAAGTTTATCCTCCGTCCATTTGTCGTCTTGATCGGAAATGTATATATATTCTCCTCTGCAATGATACAACGCATTTTCGAAATTGCCTGTAACCCCCGATGACGGATTCTCAAAGACTTTAACTCTCAAGTCACCTCTTGCATAATCATTTATAACGCTCAATGTGTTATCGCTTGATTTATCGTAGCTTATTACAAGTTCGTCATCTTCGCCAAGCTGTTTTAGTATAGAATCTATTTGAGTCGGCAAATATTTTTCTCCGTTATATACCGCCATTGCCACAGAACATCTTACACTCATCTTATTCCCTCGCTGTCTGTTTTATTATGTGTAAAATTTTATCAAATCAATAATCGAATTATAGATATAATTATAACACATATATACTTTATTTATCAAACTAAGAACGCTCATGCATTTTAGTATTGACAAATTTTATCATTTTATTGTATAATCTACTAACACTCGTGAGGGAGTAGTTGGCGAATATCGCGGCAAGTCAACATACTGACTTATAAAGTCTGGCTTGCCTTAATTAACAAGACTCATGCAGGTCTTTCCTGCGTTTGTCTTGATTTTTTATGAGGTGGTATAATTAAATGAATTTTGCTGAACTGTTTTTGCTGGCGATAGGCCTTTCCATGGATGCCTTTGCCGTCGCCATATGTAAAGGGCTTTCCCTAAAAAGAATACGCATAAAAGAATGTGGAATTGTAGGGCTTTGGTTCGGAGGGTTTCAGGCACTCATGCCCTGTATAGGATTCTTTGCGGCAAGCCTTTTTTCTGAGGCAATACAACGCTTCGATCATTGGATTGCCTTTGTCCTGCTTGTATTCATAGGAATAAGCATGATAAAAGAATCCCGTGAAAACGAGGACTGCACAGAAGCTTCTCTCGGATTCAAAACCATGTTCACCATGGCTGTGGCTACCAGCATAGATGCTTTAGCTGTAGGAATAACATTCGCTTTTTTGAATGTGAATATCATAACGGCGGCGCTGCTTATCGGAACGACCACATTTATTTTTTCTGCAATCGGAGTAAAAATAGGCAATATTTTCGGTTCTAAATTTAAGGGGAAAGCCGAGCTTGCCGGAGGAATAATTCTTATATTATTGGGAACTAAAATTCTTTTGGAACATTTGGGGATCATTGTGTTGTAGCGTAACATTAAAAGGTAATCGACATAATATAAATTATGTCTGATTACTTTTTTTCTTTGGATGATACATTAAAAGCACTCCTTGCCACTTTATTTACCTGGGCGGTTACGGCAATGGGGGCATTATTGGTATACTTTTTCAGAAATATCAATAAAAAGCTTTGCAATATTCTTTTAAGCATATCATCGGGAATAATGTGTGCAGCATCGTTTTGGTCGCTTTTATCTCCTGCGAGGGACATGGCAAGCAAGTTAAACCTTATACCCCATTGGGTTTTGTGTATTGGGTTTCTTTCGGGCGGGGCGTTTTTGATCTTGTCCGACAAAATCATACGAACTGATGACAAACAAAGTTTTATGCTTATTTTTTCCATAACACTGCATAATATCCCCGAGGGCTTGGCAATAGGTGTTGCATTTGCTGGAAGCCAAAGCTATGCCGATATTATTGCAGCATGCGTTCTCACATTCGGCATTGCCTTGCAAAATTTTCCGGAAGGTGCTGCCATAAGCCTCCCCCTCAAGGGGAGGGGCTACAGCACAAACAAAGCATTTTTCTATGGTCAGCTCAGCGGTTTTGCCGAACCAATAAGCGCTCTAATAGGCTCATATGCCGTATCAAAAATCAAAACTCTTTTACCTTTTGCACTTTCCTTTGCGGCAGGTGCCATGATATATGTGGTTATCACGGAGCTACTTCCCGAAAGCATACAAGGTAAAAACAAAACCTTAATGAGTTTATGTTTTATGTTGGGATTTTGCGTTATGACAGCACTTGATGTTGGGCTTGGATAAAATTTCAAATCTCTCATTTGGCAAACTTCATTTGCCTTAAAGTTAGAGAAGAGGATAATTTATTAAGCAAGCTTATAAATTATTTGGTTTAGTCTTTATCTTTCGGCAGAGTGCTTAGTATACACTTCGTGCTTTTTTAACGGTAATGAGAGATTTTTTTCAAATCTCTCATTTGGCAAACTTCATTTGCCTTAAAGTTAGAGAAGAGGATA
>CAZXWI010000070.1:5774-8003 GCA_964644555.1 uncultured Lachnospiraceae bacterium
ATTTATTAAGCAAGCTTATAAATTGTCCTCTTCTCTAACTTTAACCGTTTTCAAAAAAATAAGTCGGTAGAATTACCGACTTATACGCATACATATTCAATTACTCAGCTTTGGGATAAATGCTAACTTGCTTTTTATCTTTGCCGAGTCTTTCAAAACGAACAACACCGTCAGCTTTAGCGAACAATGTATCATCGCCGCCTTTACCTACATTCAAACCCGGATGAATGTGTGTACCTCTCTGGCGAACAAGGATGTTGCCTGCGAGTACGAACTGTCCGTCGCCGCGTTTAACGCCAAGTCTTTTAGCTTCGCTGTCACGACCGTTCTTTGAACTACCTACACCTTTTTTATGTGCAAATAACTGCAAATTGTCAAGAGTATATCTAATCATTAACTTAATCCTCCGTAATTGTTACTTCTATATAATCTTCGTATTCGTCCTCAAGACCTACCATTGCAATGTAAAGGGTATTTACTATTGCCTGAGCTTGAGTACTTTTGAGTGGGTCATCCTCGTTTATCTCAAAAGATGTAACTCCGTTTTCGACATTTGCCGACACATTAGTCTGTACATATTCTTCCAAACCGTTGATTGCGGCAATAACCAAAGACGAAACACTCGCACACACAATATCGTAACCATACTCCGCCATTTCGGCATGCCCCGAAACTTCAACGGATGTTATCTTTTGTGTGGCTTCTTCAAAGTGAAAACATGCTTTGATCAAAGCTTATTCTGCCTTTTCCTCAGCTGCTTCTTTCTTAAGACCTACTTTTGTGATCTCAAGTCTTGTGTACGGCTGACGATGTCCCTGTTTTCTTCTGTAATCTTTCTTAGCTTTGTACTTGTAAACGATTACTTTGTCGCTTTTTCCCTGTTCAACGATTTTTGCTTCAACCTGAGCATTAGCTACTGTAGGAGCACCTACAAGAACTTCTTTGCCGTCGTTTAAGAGAAGAACTTCGTCAAATTTGTAAGTTTTCTGATTACTTCTCGCAAGTGTAATCTTTTCAACGTCAATAACGTCGCCTTTTTCTACACGGTACTGTTTACCGCCTGTTTTGATGATTGCATACATATTAATTTACCTCCGCTATCCAATCTCGCTGCAATAAGGTGCCAAGCTTAAAAACCCATTGCATGCGGATACAACCATGCATTTTGCACAGCAACTTATTATATTACATACACCGCACCCTTGTCAAGGATTATTTGGCTAATTCATCACAAATTTCGCTTAGTCTGTCGTATATGGGCTGCCGTTCGTCGATTTTTTCCTGTAGTTCCGAAAGAGAAGTTCTGACGCTTTGTGCTTTTGTAATATCCAATTTAATATCCTTGGCTCTGAAAGGATTTGCCATCAAATATATGTAACACATACACAAAAATGTCATGATGCATGTAAAGATTATTGTTCTTATCAATCTCTTCATATCAATTCCCACCTTTGTTTTGTGTTGTATTGTCTACATTTTGAGTAGATGTCGAATCGGTGATAGAATTTTCGTTGTTTTTATTTTCATCGGTTTGCGATTCTTTCAAAAGCATATTTTCATACTTTTCTATAAGCTTTTGTGCTTCGATATAACTTTGCTGTTGCGAATCCAACTTTTTTTCCAATTCGTCGATTTTTAACTCGTACTCTTCGCTCATATTGTCGTACAAGGCTTGCATTGTTTTAAGCTTGTCCTCATACTCTTCGATTTGAGATTCCCTTTGCCATATATCATCGTTATACATCGGGAAGAAATAGAATACACACGCAGCCACCCATATTAAATTCACAAATAATATCAATATAAATACGCTGAAACCGCTGATGCGCTTTTTCTTTGCTTCTTTCTCTTCTTTTTTGCGTAATTTTTCTTCTTTTTTAAGCTCTCGTCTGCTCTTTTTTACTTCGGGCGGGTTTTGTTCTTTGTTTTCCGGTGGATTATCTGCCTTTTCTTGTTCCGAGGTTGGCTCAGTTTGAGTTTCGGCTTGAGTGAGTTTTGGTTCTTCTTTGGCAGAGCTTACCGAATCATTCTCGATATTGTCTTCAAGCGATTCATTTTCATTTTGTTCGCTGATATCTTCAACTGAAATATCCTTAATTTCCGAATTTTCGGAAACTGCTTCATTAGGAGTATCTTCTTTTTTTGATTTATTCCAAAATGCCATATATTCACCTCATTGTCAAAATATTGCAAAAATAAATATCTTTTTGTTACATTATAACATAATAT
>CAZXWI010000071.1:0-7952 GCA_964644555.1 uncultured Lachnospiraceae bacterium
ATCTATAGTTTTATTTTAATTATTTTTCGTAAAATCAATATTATTTTCCCCCATTACAATTCTAATAAATATTTAACAAAAAACTTTTCTCGTTGTGTTGCTTTTTTATTTCGGAGTGCTAAAATTACCCTTTGTTGTTCACCGATGTAACGGTGAATTACATTTTAGGAATCGGGGGGATTTAACAAATGAATACACTTTTATCTGTTTCTGTTGCACTGTTGGCAGGACTTTTAATGACACGTGTTTTTAAAAAATTGAAATTGCCGTCAGTTACGGCATATCTTATAGCGGGAGTGCTTATAGGTCCATATTGCATAGGAGCTTTGGGCATTGAAGGCATAGGATTTTCAAGCTATGCCGATGTGGAAAAACTTGGATTGATATCCGATGTAGCTCTTGGATTTATCGCTTTTTCCATAGGTAATGAATTTATTTTAAAAGATCTTAAAAAAACAGGTAAACAAGCTCTTATCATAGGTATCGTGCAAGCCGTTGTGGCTATGGTTTTTGTTGATATAGCATTAATTGTTTTGCACTTTATGATGCCGGATAAACTCAGCATTGCTCAAGCCATAACTCTCGGAGCGATAGCCACCGCCACAGCACCTGCAGCAACTCTCATGGTCGTTCGTCAATACAAAGCCGATGGACCTTTGACAAAACTTTTGCTTCCGATCGTCGCACTTGATGACGCTGTGGGGCTTGTTACATTTGCGGTATCTTACGGCATTGCCAAAACACTTGTCAGCGGTCAAATAGATCTTATTTCCATATTGGTAAATCCGCTTGGCGAAATTGTATTTTCCCTTATGCTCGGCTCAATAATGGGTTGGGTACTTACGCAGCTTGAAAAACTCTTTAATTCGAATACAAACCGACTGAATCTTACCATAGGCGTGGTATTTCTTACGGTGTCGCTGTCGATGCTTAAGTTTAACATAGGCAGCATTACCATACAGTTTTCATCGCTGCTCACATGCATGATGCTCGGAACCGTCTTTTGCAATATATGTCCGCTTTCCAAAGACCTTATGCAAGCAAGCGACAAATGGACTTCGCCTTTATTTGCACTGTTCTTCGTTATCAGCGGTGCTGAGCTTGAACTGAGCGTATTTACGGACTATGGAATAATAATTATCGGTTTTGTGTACATTATATTCCGTTCTCTCGGAAAATATATGGGAGCATCGTCAAGCGCCAAACTCACAAAATGCGATGACTCCATATGTAAATATCTCGGCATTACGCTCTTGCCTCAAGCAGGAGTAGCTCTGGGAATGTGCGCCACGGTAGCATCGCAAATGCCTGAAGAAGGAGTCCTAATCAGAAATATTACATTATTTGCCGTTTTGATTTATGAGCTTATCGGACCGCTTCTTACAAGAATGGCACTTACTGCCGCAGGTGAAATCAAGCCCATGTCCGATGAAGTCAAAAACCGTCGTCAAACCAAACTCGAACAAGCTAAAAAAGCATAAAATAATTATTTGTTTTTATAAAATAAAATCTTGTTGACATTATCACTTTAATGTGCTAATATACTAAAAACAAACCAATGATTGAGGATAGTAACTTTACCGGATGTTTTCAGAGAATTGTCGGTCGGTGCAAGACATAAACGAATGGTATAGCGAATGGGCTCATGAGGGTCGACTGAATGCAATATTTGCTTTAGGAAGAACGTAGACCGCACGTTACAGCGGGGCATGTATGTTGGTACATGACAAAGAGCATAAACAAAATGTTTATGAATTTAGGTGGCACCGCAGGGTCAGTTACAACCTTGTCCTATTTTTAAGGACAAGGTTCTCTTTTTTTTAAAAAACGATTAAACTCTTAGAAAAAAATTATCTTATAAGTTTACTTAATAAGATATTTTGTTGTAAAGAGTTTAAGGCAAACGAAGTTTGCTAAATGAGAGATTGGCACAATCTCGAATGTCCGTTAAAAAAATTACCTCAACACTTTTATACGGTCAACATAATGCAACAAAATATTTTGCAAGTTTACTTAATAAGATATTTTGTTGTAAAGAGTTTAAGGCAAACGAAGTTTGCTAAATGAGAGATTGGCACAATCTCGAATGTCCGTAAAAAAATACCGCAACAGCCACAATTTTAAAAAAATGTACGAACCTACAATAAGAGAAAACGAATTCTCAATTAATTTCAGGAGGAATTTAAAATGAAAAAAATTCTATGTGTATTACTTTCTGCTGCAATTTTATTTTTATCGCTTAGCGGCTGTACTGCAAAGAATCCGGGGATCACCGTAGGCATAATACAATACGGTTCTCACGACAGTTTGGATAACTGCTACGAAGGAATCTACGAAATACTTTCGCAAATTGACGGAGTAACAATAGATTTGCAAAACGGAAATTTCGAAGTTGCCACTTGCGATACCATTGCCAAAAACATGGCAAGCAAAAATTATGATTTGATAATAGCAATAGCTACCCCTGCGGCTTCAAGTGCCTATGCCGCCTGCCGAAACACGAACATTCCCGTTATATTCTGCGCAGTCAATGACCCTGTGGGAGCCGGTCTTGTGGATTCGCTTGATAATCCGGGAGGACTTTGCTCGGGAACAAGCGATATTCTTGATTTCGATTCACAGCTTAAACTCATAACATCAATGCAGCCCGATGTAAAAAAAATAGGAGTTCTCTATACAACAAGCGAAGCCAACTCGATAAGCAATCTCGATAGATTTACCAAAGCCTCTGCCTCATACGATATCGAGGTAATATCTCAAGGTGTTCAAACCGCTGCCGATATTCCTCAAGCTGCAGCAAGCTTATGCTCAAAGGTGGATTGCATAAACAATTTTACAGATAACAATGTTGTAAATAATCTTTCCATACTCATAGAAAATGCCAACATATATAATATTCCCGTTTACGGCTCGGAAATAGAGCAAGTTGAAAAGGGCTGTATGGCTTCGGTAAGTATCGACTATATTGAATTGGGCAGAGTAACAGGGCAAATGGCAAAAGATGTTTTGGACGGATATGACATAAGCCAAATGAAAGTAAAAACAATCAGCGATGCAACCCCTGTAATAAATAAAGATGTTGCCGCAAAATTGGGAATAACTATCCCCTCTCAATACGATAACGCAAATTTTATAACAGAATAATTTTAGGTTAGTAAAAATGAATGTTGTTTTAAATATAATCAAGGTAACACTGGAAGAAGGGTTCATGTATGCAATTCTTGCAATGGGCATATATATAACCTACTCAATACTCGATTTTCCTGATTTGTCGGTGGACGGCACAATGCCTCTCGGTGCAATAGGATCGGCTCTTTTGCTCCTTCACGGAGTTAATCCGTGGGCAGCATTGATATTATCATTTATATTCGGTGCACTTGCAGGGGCAATTACGGGAATACTTCATGTCAAACTCAATATCAAGCCACTTCTTTGCGGAATATTGGTTTACACGGCAATGCTGTCTGTGAACTTGGTATTGCTGTTTAAGTTCAATAACGGCAGTAGCATAGCTTCGTTTTTCAGAGAAGAAACCATATTTACCTCATCCCCTGCAAATTTATTGCCGGATTACATAGGAGGCATTTACATAAAAACGATACTTATTTCGTTTATCGTGTGCTTACTTTGCAAATTTGCGATAGATATGTACCTGTCAACCAAATCGGGCCTTCTACTAAGAGCTGTAGGAAATAATGAAAAATATGTAACCATGTTATCGCAAAATCCCGGCAAATCCAAAATAATAGGGCTTATGCTTGGAAATGGATTCTCGGCATTTGCCGGAGCTGTCATAGCACAGTCTAAGGGAAGCGCAGACCAGCAAATGGGTGTGGGGATGGTGGTAATGGCATTGGCTTGCGTAATAATCGGGCTCAGCGTATTCAAAAACGCAAAACACTTAAAACCGACAACTAAAGTAATTTTGGGAAGCATATTATATAAATCGGTATTATCCACGGCACTTGCTTTAGGGCTACCCACGGAGTACCTAAAACTGTTAATGGCACTCCTATTTACATTATCATTGGTATTTTCCGAAAAAGGACTTCCGACTATCAGGAGGAAAAACAATGCTTGAGTTATTAAACATCAACAAAACATTTAACCCCTCAACGCTTGATGAAACCGTATTGTTTGACAACTACAATTTAAGCGTATCCAAAAATGAATTTGTAAGCATAATAGGCTCAAACGGAAGCGGCAAAACCACCCTGCTCAACATAATATGCGGTTCAGATAATGTTACAAGCGGAAGTATTAAATTTAACGGTTCAGATATTACCATAACTCCCGAATACAAAAGAGCGGCTTTCATAGGCAGAGTTTTGCAAGACCCGAAATCGGGAACTTGTTCTGATTTGACAATACTTGAAAATATGACACTTTCCGATAATAAAAACAAAAGGTTCGGATTGAGCCGTTCGATAAATAAAAACAGAATAGACTACTATAAATCACTTCTCGAAAAATGCAATATGGGGCTTGAAAATAAAATCAATATAAAAGCAAGCGCACTAAGCGGCGGTCAACGCCAGGCTTTGGCTTTGATTCTTGCAAACATGAACGATATTTCATTATTGATTCTCGATGAACACACCGCAGCTCTTGATCCGAAATCTTCAGAGAGCATAATGCAACTAACCGATAAACTTATCAAAGAAAAAAACATTACAACTATAATGGTTACACACAACCTAAGATACGCCGTTGATTTCGGCACAAGACTTATTATGATGCACGAAGGAAAGAATGTGCTTGATTTATCCTCAGATGAAAAAGCATCTACAAAAGTCGATGACTTACTCGGTATATTTAACAACATCAGTATAGAAATGGGAAACTAATAACAAACAGCCCTTGCATAAGGCAAGGGCTGTTATATAATTTAATTGCTTACTAGTTGTTAACTTTTTCTTTTAATTTTGCACCTGCTTTGAATGCGGGTACTTTTGATGCCGGAATTTCGATAGGAGCTTTTGTTCTCGGGTTAATACCTGTTCTTGCTTCTCTTTCTCTTACTTCGAAAGTACCGAATCCGATGAGCTGTACATTTTCGCCTTCTGCGAGTGTATCGGAAATAGTTTCGAGTGTAGCTTCAAGTACGGCGGTTGCCTGTTTCTTTGTGATTGCCGATTTTTCAGCTATTTTAGCAATTAATTCTTGTTTATTCATGGGTTTACTTCCTTTCTCATATATAAGCGTGTTTTATTATATCACATTAAATAATAATACAAATATTAATTGTAAATTTAAAATAAATTTTAATATTGAAAATGCAGGAAAATATACATTTAGAGCATTTTCCCCTATTTTCATTGCCTAAATAGGCGTTTATTCAAACTTAGTCATCCACAAACCGTGCAGATTGCAATATGCATATGCCGCAATTAGTTCATCATCATTTAATAAAAATTCGGCACATGGTTTCTGATTCGGTTTTAAGCATTTAGCCTGTCCGCCGTTTTTGGTCTGAATATATATCCATTCGATATAATGATCTTCAGCCATAGGATGTTCTACATTTCCCACATTGACAACAACCTTATTATCCGTAAGTTCTATAACGGGGAAATGTTTTTCAGCACTGAAATTAGGGTTGTTAAATTCCAGTAGCTTCATATCCTCACCGCAGCATTTAATTTTTTCTGCGGATGAGTTAATCATCGTAATAAAATTTCCGCAATTCGGACAAACATAATACTTTCTTTCAACCATGATAATCCTCCAAAAATCAGTTTATATCTAATATTATAATAGCATAATTTTTACGATATCTTTCAAAATTTCATGCAAAATAAAAATATTTTATATAACAGGCTTGTGTGTTTTTGAGCCATCGGTGTTTTTTCTTGAGTAATCGGTGCAAAATTGGCAACGAACACCTCATCATTTTTTATTTCCGATGGAAAATTAAGGAGTATTTCATTGGAATTTTCCCTACTCCAGCCTACAAACAAGTACCCTTCATCGGGAGATACCACGGGCACTTTTATCTCGTTTATCCACAGAGCTTTATCTTTGATATTTTCATAAACTATACATTCTTCGATTTTGTTTTCTTCATTGAGCAATTTACCCATTTTGCCGGATATAAATGTTATTGTATAAGTATTTTCGCTTTTGTTTATTGCTTCAAGTGCATAAACTTCGCAAGTGGTACATATGATGAATAAGAAGATGATAAATGCACCATATATATACTTTTTCATTTACAACATATCCTTTCTTTAAATGTCAATGGTTATTATAGCTGTACAATTTGTTGCAAATGGTAAAAAGTATGTACATACAAATTTTTATTAATACATTACCCGACAAATAAAAAAACGATATTATAAAAAGCTTTATTGGGCTTCAATATGCGATAAATTATTACGAATCGATTAGAATAAATATTTGAGTATGTATGCCTTGACTTAGCGATAAATATAAAATATAATTACCACAGAAAGGAAATACCGGTGTGGCTAAAAAAGAAAACGATAAAGTAATTGCAAAAAACAAAACAGCTTATCACGAATACTTCATAGATGATATTTATGAAGCCGGTATTTCATTAAGCGGTACCGAAGTTAAGTCGATAAGGCTCGGCAAAGTAAATTTAAAGGACAGTTATGCCTTTATAAGGAAAGGTGAAGTTTTCGTAGAGGGAATGCATATAAGCCCTTATGAACAAGGTAATATATACAATAAAGACCCACTTAGGCAGCGTAAACTCCTGCTTCACAAAAGAGAAATACGAAAACTTACAGAGTTTCAGCAAAAGGACGGGTATACTCTCGTGCCTATAGATCTTCATTTTTCGGGGGCAAATGTTAAACTCAATCTCGGAGTTGGCAAAGGAAAGAAACTTTACGACAAACGAGAGGTCAGTGCTAAAAAAGATGTCCAACGAGATATCGAAAGGGCTATGAAAAAATATCATTAAGGGGCCGCAATGGTTTCGACAGGGATATTGAAATTAGATAAGCGGGTAGATGCACCGTACATCTTTAAAAACGGTAACTTAAATATAAACGCAAAAAACGAAAATTTTGCTCTCGCTGCATAATTAGCCGGCGAGTGTATCCGCAGCTTTCCTGTTAGGCTGCATGGATGCATCAGATTATAACAGGTAACTGTGCAGTAATGCCTATAGCTGCATTGTAATTATAGGATAGCCTGTGTTCGGTTTTGTATATCGTACAGAACTCAGGCGAAAATTTAACGATATACTGCACCCGGAGAAAGTCTTTTGGACGTATTTTTGGACGAGGGTTCGATTCCCTCCGGCTCCACCAAATCAAAAAATAACGGCATTAAGCCGTTTTTTTATTTTTCATTTTATTTAAATATGTTTCTTTATCAAGCGAAAGCACTCGGATTTCTCCGTTATTGATACAATCAAGGTTGTGCAGGCATATCAAATAATTCTGAGCGTCTTTCCAATACGCTGTTTGTGCTGTTTTAAGAGCCTGCCCTTTGAGATTTTCGCCCAACACGCTTGAATCTGCTTCCATAAACGGCGAAAGCGTTTCCATAAGCGAATTGCCGACCCTGTTTCCCGCTATGTCGTACATACCGCCCGAGAATTTGCCGCTCTTGCCTATTTTTTGCCCCAGTATGTAGCCTATCTTGCCCATAGAGCCTTTTGCATCGTGGAAAGCTGTATACACATCTCTGTTTTTCTTTCTCGTTGCCTTGTCTATTACATACCCTGTATCGGACATTTGTGTTAATGCAAAGTCTTTTGTTTTCTCGGCTTTTGCTTTTACATCTCTTATCCTTTCAACTGTTGTAGCTTTCTTTTCTTCCGCTGTCAGGTTGTTAAAATCGGTTATAGGTTCGCCGATGCGCTGTCTTTCGGGTATCATGGAACTTATCTTGTCTAAGTCGACATTGACAAGTGCGGAATTTTTATTACCGTTTGCATTATTTTGCTTGACTTCCGGCTGGGAGTTTGGTATATT
>CAZXWI010000072.1:0-7920 GCA_964644555.1 uncultured Lachnospiraceae bacterium
TGAGTATACTTCTTCTTTTAATACTCCGATGTACGGAAGATTTCTGTATTTTTCATCAAAGTCCAGTCCATATCCTACCACAAATTCATCGGGAACCGTAAACCCTATATAATCCGCATTAACGAGAGTTTGCGTATTTTCTTTGGTTTTCCAAAGCAGTGTACATATTTTTATATCGTTTGCACCTCTGTTTTTAAATGACTTCATAAGATAACTCAAAGTAAGTCCCGTATCTATAATATCTTCGACAATAAGCACATCTCTGCCTTCCAAAGAGATATTAAGATCCTTAAGAATTCTTACTTCTCCGCTGGAAGTCGTGGAAGAACCGTAGCTTGACACAGCCATAAAGTCCATTTCCAAATCCGTTTCGATATGTCTTACCAAATCTGTCATGAAAAATGAGGCGCCTTTGAGGATTCCGAGGACTATCGGATTTTTGCCCTCATAGTAGGCAGTAAGTTCTTTACCCAACTCAACCGTTCTGTTTACAATGTCTTCTTCTGTTATCAATATTTTTTTTACATCTTGATGCATTGCTTTGTACTCCTGTTAATTTAAATTAATATATTCGATTTTCATTATATTCTTCGTTTGATCGGTAACTTTAAAATTATCATCTGTTTCATATCCGATTATTGCCGCAATCTCACCGCTAATACATAAAATGGGAATTCGATTTCTTTCGTTCTCGGGAACTTTTCTGTCAATAAACAGTTTTTTTACCGTTTTTTTATGCCCAAGTCCTATTTGATTGTAAGAATCCCCTGGGGTTCGGCTTCGGATAATCACACTATCATTTATTTTATCATAATCAATGTAAGTTATTATCTCATTAGATACATTCTTTTTTATTTTTTGCACCGAACTTACATTTAACGCAAAGCCCTGCTTTGCAAATACATACACACCCGCTAAGCCTATCTTATATTCGTATGGAGATATTTCATCATTTACGAAGTATCGATTATTTATAAAAATTACTTTATCGTAAACTCGCTTTACCTTCATCGAATACAAACTGTATTCCCATGTGGTATTTTCTTTATTTTTTATAAGAGCTATAAGCGAATTCACGCTGTTATATCCGATATTTTCGTAAACTTCGCATAGTTCCCCTATTTTGGAAATGAGCGAATACAACACAACCCTATGTAAAGATTCAATATCGCAATAGGAAACAATGTAAGAATTATTCTCTTTCTTTATATCTATCTTATCTGCTTCTTTCCTGGTAAAATCGCAATAATCCGAAGCCACTTGCGATAAATTAAATACATTCTGCGAAAAATTCGGACATTCTTCTTTTATTTGAGGAATTAAGATATTTCTTACACGGTTTCTGAAATACTCATTTTCAAAATTAGTTTCATCAACCGCATATCCAACTGCCGCTTTATTTACAAAATTATATATTTCATCTTTGGTTAAACACAAAAGAGGACGAATTATCTTTTCTCTTGACAAAGGAATACCGCAAATGCCGCTCACCCCGCTGCCTCTTATAATATGCATCAAAACAGTTTCGGCATTGTCGTCAGCATGATGTGCTGTTGCAACTTTAGTAAAATTTTTCGATAATTCTTCAATAATACGGTATCGCTCTAATCTTCCTGCAGTTTCTTCGGATAGTTTATTATTTTTCGCAATCTGCGGAATATCCGCATGAAAAACATGAAGTATAATGTTAAACTCTTCGCAAAGCTTTACACAAAAATTTTCATCGTTTATTGCATTTTTTCTTATACCGTGATTTAAATGAAACGCTTCCACACCGAGTTCATACTCATCTTTCAGCAAAATAAGCATCAGCATCAAAACCACAGAATCCGCTCCTCCGCTGAGAGATACCAATACTTTATCGTGCTTTGTTATTAAGTGATTATCGGTTATAAACTTATGAACTTTTATAAATTCGGCTGATTTTTGTATGTCATTTAATTTCGTAATCATAATAGATATTATAGCTCACAAACCATGTTCAACAATTTATTTTAAAGTTTATTCTTATTTTTTATGTAATTATTGCAACATAAAAGCATTATCGAGATTATTATTGCATTAATAAATCGGTAATAAATAAAAACTGTGCTATAATTTATTGGTTAATTAATAAAAAAGAAAGGATCACTATGGGTATTTTCAGTAAAATAACAAAGTCCTTAGATTCTCATGAACTTAAAAAATACTATAAAAAAGTTGATGAAGTATTACAATACGAAAACGAATACAAAAAACTATCCGATGAGGATTTAAAAAATAATACACAAATCTTTAAACAAAGGCTTCAAAAGGGAGAAACTCTCGATGATATTTTGCCCGAGGCTTTCGCTACGGCAAGGGAAGCATCTTCAAGGATTCTCGGCATGACGCATTTCCCTGTTCAGATAATGGGTGGCATAATTCTGCACGAAGGAAACATTGCGGAAATGAAAACAGGTGAAGGAAAAACTCTCGTTGCCACATTGCCTGTTTATCTTAACGCACTTTCGGGCAAAGGAGTGCATGTTGTAACGGTAAATGACTATCTGGCAAGGCGTGATGCCGAATGGATGGGTAAGCTGTATAATTTTCTGGGGCTTAGCGTAGGACTTATCGTGCATGGGCTTAGTCAAGAGCAGAAAAAGGAAGCCTACAATGCCGATATAACCTACGGAACAAATAACGAATTCGGTTTTGATTATTTAAGAGATAACATGGTAGTACAAAAGATAGATTTAGTGCAAAGGCCTTTAAACTTTGCCGTAATAGACGAAGTCGACTCTATCTTAATTGATGAAGCCAGAACACCTCTTATAATTTCGGGCAGCGGCATGGAAAGTACAAAGCTTTATAAATATGCCAATGATTTTGCTCGCACCCTCAAAGAGAACGATTACACAATAGAAGAAAAAGAAAAAACGGTAACTCTTACCGAAGAAGGTGTACAAAAGGCAGAAAGAGCCTTTAATATCGAGAATTTAAGCGATTTGGAAAACATGGAACTTCTCCACCACATAAATCAAGCTCTCAAAGCAAGATACATAATGAAAAGAGATGTAGATTATGTGGTAAATGACGGCGAAGTTATAATCGTTGATGAATTCACAGGGCGACTTATGCCCGGGCGTCGCTACAACGAAGGACTTCATCAAGCAATCGAGGCAAAAGAAAATCTGCGTGTGGCAAAAGAATCCGTTACACTTGCAACTATAACATTCCAAAACTATTTCAGAATGTACGATAAAATAAGCGGCATGACAGGAACGGCAAAGACCGAAGAAAGAGAATTCAGCGAAATATATGGCATGAAGGTAGTATGCGTTCCAACAAACAAACCCATGATTCGTAATGACCTCAATGATGCAGTATATAAAACCGAGAAAGCAAAATTTGAAGCCGTTGTCAAAGAAATCAAAAAAAGGCACGAAACAGGTCAGCCCATATTGGTAGGCACTATTTCCATCGAAAAGAGTGAACTTTTAAGCGGAATGCTAAAAAGAGCCGGCATAAAACACAATGTATTAAATGCCAAAAACCATCAAAAGGAAGCCGAAATCATATCCGGCGCAGGTCAGATGGGTGCAGTAACCATATCCACCAACATGGCAGGGAGAGGAACCGACATCGTGTTGGGAGATGGTGTTAAAGAAGTCGGAGGGCTTCATATAATCGGCACGGAAAGGCATGAAAGTCGCCGTATCGACAACCAATTAAGAGGAAGATCAGGCCGCCAAGGCGACCCCGGTTCAAGTCAGTTTTTCATCTCTCTTGAAGATGACTTAATGAGAATATTCGGTTCCGAAAAAACATTGGCGATCAGCGACAAACTCGGCATGGAAGACGATATGCCCTTGGAAGCCGGAATTTTATCAAAAGGCATAGAAAGTGCGCAAAAAACCGTTGAAGGCAAGCATTTCAGCGTAAGAAAATACGTTCTTCAATACGACGATGTAATGAATAAGCACAGAGAAGTCATTTATTCACAAAGAAAACGAGTCCTAGAAGGCGAAGATATCCGAGAAACGATTAACGATATGATAAACACAATTTGCCAAAACACAGTGGACACATATACAACATTTGCAAACCCAGACGAAAGCAAAGCAGATAATTTAGCCAAATTATCTGCAAGATTCAAATCGCTCTACAATGTAAATGTAGCCTTTAACGAAAACGAATCCACCGAACAAATGGTTAAAAAATCGTATGATGCCATGATCTCAAAGAAAGCCGAAAAAGAAGAAGAGATCGGCTCGGAACAGATGAGAGATATCGAAAGACTTATTCTGCTTAAAGTTGTAGACAGCAAATGGATGGATCATATCGATAATATGGATCAATTGAAGCAGGGCATTAACTTACGAGCCTACGGTTCGGTAAACCCTGTGCAGGCTTATACATCTGAGGGTTCTCAAATGTTTGATGCCATGAATGACAGCATTATCGAAGAAACGGTGCGACTTATGTATAATTTCGAACTCAAAACCGCTGCAGCATCAAACGAATCGAATATACCCACGATGTCGCCACCCGATAAAGCAGATACTTCAGCACCACCGACAACTTACGGCACCAACATTGCCAAAAATGCGAAATGCCCATGTGGAAGCGGGAAAAAATATAAGCAATGTTGCGGAAAAGATTTGTTTAAATAAAAGTTTTATCAAATTAAATCCACAAGATGAAATCAAAATTATCGAAAAGGAAGTGATTTAGTGCTTATCATTGACGAGTTGAAAAGCGAACTCAAAAAAATTGATAATCAAATAAACGAAATGGGGTGTTCTCTTTGACATCGCAGGAATAAAACAAAGCATACAAGAACTGGAAAACCAAATGAATGCAAACGATTTTTGGGATGACAGTGAAAAAGCAAACGATGTTGTAAAGAGAATAAAACAATTAAAAAACAAAACCGAAGATTATGACTTGGCAAGGGATGCTTGCGATAACACATCGATTTTAGTCGAAATATTCGAAGACGATGAAAGTAGCGAAAACGAAGAAGAACTTAACCATTCATTCAAAGAGCTGATTCATTTGTTTGAGCAGTTTAAAGTAAATACCATGCTAAGCGGGGAATACGATACAAACAATGCAATACTTTCCATCCACCCAGGAGCAGGAGGCACAGAATCGCAGGATTGGGCGGATATGCTGCTTCGTATGTATACAAGATACGGAGAACGCAATAATTACAAGGTAACAATGCTCGATTATCTTCCGGGAGATGTAGCAGGAATCAAAAGCGTAACCCTCATGTTTGAAGGCAAAAACGCATACGGCTATCTCAAATCGGAAAAAGGCGTTCACCGATTGGTGCGAATATCACCCTTCGATTCTGCAGCAAGAAGACATACTTCATTTGCCTCGGTAGATGTTATGCCCGAGATAACCGAAATATCCGATGTGGAAATTGACAATAAAGATTTAAGAATAGATACCTACCGTTCGTCCGGAGCAGGAGGGCAGCATGTCAACAAGACCGACTCCGCAGTACGAATTACCCATATCCCCACAGGAATTGTAGTAGCTTGCCAAAATGAAAGAAGCCAGCACCAAAACAAAGAAAAGGCAATGTCCATATTGCTGAGCAAATTAACGGAACTTATGCATAACGAGCATAAAGAAAAAATATCGGATCTTCAAGGCGACTATTCACAGATTGCATGGGGCAACCAAATTCGCTCATATGTGTTCCACCCATACACAATGGTTAAAGACCACAGAACGGGAGCTGAAACGGGTAATATCAAAGCAGTAATGGACGGAGATATTTTAAACTTTATACATGAATACTTAAAACAGAATATAGGAGGAGAAAACCAATGAGTACAGATTGCAATTTAGATTGTGCATCATGCGGCTTGGATTGCGACGGACTTGACACCGCACAAATCGAAGACGAAAGATTTTTAAACAGCATCACAGATAATTTTAAGGTGGCAATAGCAGTTCATGACACAATGATAGCAAACAGCGTAACCATGGAAACCACATTCCAGCTTTATGAACTAAACCCAGACAAAACCGAAATTATAACGGAAGGATTGCTCTTTCCGATGCAAAACCCCGTAAGAGCCATAAGCATTGCGGATTATTTCAGCAAAATGAAAATCAATGTAATAATTACAGGTGCTATATCCCCAAGTCTTAAACAATCCATTGAGGATATGGGTATTAAAGTAATCACAGGTGCAAGAGGCAGCCACAGCTTTGTTATTAAACAATTTATAAGCGGTAAATTAAGTTAAATAAATAAGAGCCCCTCCGATTTAGCAAACGCATAAGCGTTGCGTTACCCTTACGGAGGGGTTTTATTATTTTTTGTTTATTTCCTCTAAATTCGGGTTTCCGTAACATTTTCGGCAAACGGGTATATATTTGTCATTATCACCTATAAGCACCTGCTCACCGGCATACACAGGCTTTCCGTCTATTACCCTTAATACCATAGTTGCTTTTTTGTCGCAAAAACGGCAAACCGTTTTTATTTCTTCTATTTTATCTGCATATATAAGCAGCGCTCGGCTTCCCTCAAACAGATTATTGCTGAAATCGTTTTTTAAGCCGTAAACGATTACGGGTATATTCATGTAATCTACTATCTGCGCAAGTTCAATGACCTGATGTTCGGTTAGAAACTGCCCCTCATCAATCAATATACAATGGATGGGATCGCTGTTTTCGTATTGCAGCTGCTGAACTATATTAAGAACGGAGGTTTCCTTGTCGTATGCAATGGCTTCCTTTTTTAACCCGATTCTGGAGGCTATGACATTTTTCCCGAATCGTGTGTCCAATGCAGAATTCATCAAAACTACTCTCTTCCCCTGTTCTTCATAATTATGTGCAATTTTTAACAAATCAATGGATTTGCCTGCATTCATACTTGAATATCTATAATACAACTGTGCCATATTTAAATCTCCCTATTTAAATAATTATATCATTAAAAGAATAAAAAATCGCATTTCCTTTTTGAAAAAATGCTTAAGAGTTGTAATATAGTAAAAACAATAAAAAATCGGAGAATATTATGAACAGATTTTTAAAATATAAAAAGATTTTTTCGATATTATTAATACCGTGCTTATTCTTGATGCTATCTTCATGCAAAACAAATAAAGCCGTAAATGATACAGAAACAGGACTCATACAAACTGACGAGCCGAAATACAAATATGTTGACGGTGAATATCGCACTATTTCCGAATATTTCAACAACGACGGATATTTGTATGCTATGAAAATTTCTGTACAAAACGGCATCATAAATAGCATATCATTCGATATGTTTAACGAAAACTTAAACCGATTTTCAAATATGCACGATGAAAGCGAACTGAACAAAGCGGAAGTTTTTAAGTCCGACATAAAAACACTTACCAATGAAATTCTACAAAATCAAACATCTTTGAAAATCTATAAAGACGAAAATTATGCCTATGCATTTAAAGTTATGGCAAACCAAACAATAGAAAATGCGAAAAAAGGAAATACCGAAGTTTTTGTGGCGGATTTAAAGGAAGAATACAATAAAAGTTATACCAATCCGAATACAAATATAACTTCCTATTTGAATGTCGTCTATAACTACGGAACGGTAAACAGTCTGGAATTTTACCAAACAAACGAATTTAATGCCAAACTCAGTAACTACACCAATAACACAGCCGAAGACAGACCTCTTTCCTACAAAGAATTAATGCAATATCTCAACTTACTACCGAAAGACGAGCTGACATTAAAAAAGGACAACCCAACGGATTATCCTTTTATTGAAATTGATGATTATAATATTCTTTGCGATATGATTAATTCATCGCGATATTCATTTTCGGGAAATTACGACTCGTTATTTTCCAGCTTGTAGGATAGCTCCAGCCACTCAGCTTCCAAATCTTCATAATCGGAAATGAGCTTATTATATATAGC
>CAZXWI010000073.1:0-7787 GCA_964644555.1 uncultured Lachnospiraceae bacterium
CGTTTAGCTCAGTTGGTTAGAGCAACCGGCTCATAACCGGTTTGTCCGGGGTTCAAGTCCCTGAAGGTCCACCATAGTAAATTCAGGCTGTTCTTTAAGAACAGCTTTTTTTATTAAACGGTTAAAGACAAGTAAATAAAAAATTTATAAGCTTGCTTAATAAATTTTTATTTACGCAGTCTTTAAGGCAAACGAAGTTTGCATAATGAGAGATTTAAATAATCTCGAATTACTGTTTAATAAATGCACCACACTAAGTTTTAAAGCACGATTCCAAGTAGCTTTATAATGTTACTTAATCAATATTTTATGATTTTTTCGTCTATTACTAAATTCATTTATTTTCCTTTTTTAAACTTAATTACGGCTGTATTGTTATTGATAATTTAAGTGGTATAATTAGTTACGAATTAAAGATACGGAGATATAATATGAGTCCATTAACGCCTATGATGCAGCAATATTTGAAAACCCATGAAGAAGTACCCGATGCTTTTTTAATGTATCGTTTAGGCGACTTTTACGAAATGTTTTTCGATGATGCTATAAAAGCATCCAAAATATTGGATTTGGTTTTAACAGGGCGAGATTGCGGTTTGGAAGAAAGAGCTCCAATGTGCGGTGTGCCGTATCATGCAGTCGACTCCTATGTTGCCAAATTGGTGGATAAGGGCTTTAAAGTTGCTATATGTGAGCAAATAGGGGACCCGAAAGAAGCAAAAGGGCTTGTGGAAAGAAAGATAACCCGAATTATAACATCGGGAACTGTTACAGATATCGGTTCTTTAAGTGAAGATAAGAATAATTACCTTATGAGCGTATATTATTCGCGTCTTAGTTTTGGAATTGCCTATTGTGATATAACAACGGGGGAAATGAACGCACTTCGAATTGACGGGGATGATGCAAAAGAGAGATTTTATAATATTGTAAGCGGAATAATGCCTGCCGAGATATTGGTAAACAACACTTTGTATCAAACTCCCGAAATAAAAGAGCGCATAGAATATATTACACAAAGAAATATTACGCCCATGTCATCATCGATATATTCGTTTGATAGATGTGTAGCACAGATAACCAATCAACTCGAAGTATATTCATTGAGTTCCACCGGTCTTGAAGGTAATGACGAAGCCATTAAAGCCGTAGGCTCACTTCTTTATTACCTCAATGATACCCAAAAGGGAGTGTTAAAGCATATTCATAAAATAGATATAAGTACCGACAATATGAATATGCATATCGATTATGCTACAAAGCGCAATTTGGAACTTACGGAAACCATAAGAGGAAATACGAAAAAAGGTTCTCTTTTGTGGGTGCTTGATAAAACAGTAACGAATGTAGGTTCTCGAACATTGAGAAAGTGGATAAATGAACCTCTTCTTAATGTGGACGAAATAATAAAGCGTGAAGATGTGTTAACCGAGTTTTGCTCTGATTTAATGCTTCTTGAAGATACCCAATACTACTTAAAACAAACCTCCGATATACAAAGGCTTTGTTCCAAACTCAATTACCGCACGATTCACGGTAAAGATCTTATTGCGCTTAAAACCACGCTTGAAATGATTCCGAAAATGAATACATTATTAAGCAGAGCCTCTTGCTCGTATTTAGTACAAGTAAATAATGATTTAGACCCTGTTTACGAAGTCTACAATTTAATAGACAGAGCGATAAATGAAGAATGTTCAATAAACATTAAAGACGGAAACACATTTAAAGAGGGATATAATCTTCAAGCTGACGAGATAAGAAATTACAGGCTTAATGCAAAAAATATTCTCGCAAAACTTGAATCGGATGAAAAAGAAAAGACAGGTATAAAGAATTTAAAGGTAAAATATAACAAGGTTTTCGGATATTATTTCGAAGTATCCAAAGGTAATTTGGATTTGGTTCCGAATTATTTCATCAGAAAACAAACTTTGGTCAATGCGGAAAGATTCTATACCGAGGAATTAAAAGAAATTGAAACTAAATTATTAAGCGCTCAGGATGAACTCGAAAGAATAGAAACACAACTTTTCAATGAAATAATCGATGATATATTGCTACATATAGAGCGTTTGCAAAAAACAGCGGAAACTATAGGTGTTTTGGATGCGTTATGCTCTATGGCATATGTCAGCAGTAAAAACAGATATGTAAGACCAAGCATAAACACTGACGGGATTATAGATGTAAAAAATTCAAGACACCCTGTGGTAGAGCAGATAAGCGATAATTTGCAATTTATTCCGAACGATATACTTCTTGATACGAATAATAACCGAATGAATCTTATCACAGGTCCTAATATGGCAGGTAAATCGACATATATAAGACAAACCGCACTTATTTGCATAATGTTTCAGATAGGGTGCTTTTTACCGTGCGAAAGTGCTAATATGTCGGTAGTTGACAGGGTATTTACCAGAGTTGGTGCCAGTGATGACCTCTCGAAAGGTCAAAGCACATTTATGGTGGAAATGAGCGAAGTTTCCAATATTTTAAAGCATGCCACAAAAAACAGCCTCGTAATATTGGACGAAGTCGGAAGAGGAACAAGCACATTAGACGGGCTGAGCATTGCATGGGCAGTCGTTGAATATTTATATAATAAAGAAACAGCAGGCTGTAAAACACTTTTTGCAACTCATTATCACGAACTGACCGAACTGGATAACGCCAATGAAGGAATAGTGAATTTACATATAGATATTGCACAGACCCAAAGCGGTGTAGTATTTTTGCATAAAATAAAACAGGGTGCTGCCGACAGAAGTTACGGAATTGAGGTAGCAAAACTGGCAGGACTCCCCGAAGATGTAATTGCACGAAGCGAAGAAATATTATATCAGCTTGAAAACGATGAAGATAAAATCAGCACTAAGAATGTAAAGAAAGCGAAAGCAGCAAAACAACAGCAGTGCAGCGATATTAATTTATTTAACTACAAAGAATCAAAAGTTGCCGAAGATATTAAATCATTGCCGATATACGACATGACCCCGCTGGAAGTAGTCAATTTTGTGGCAAAATTACAACAGGAGCTTAATAAATAATGGGTGTAATCAGATTATTACCGAAAGATACCGTTGATAAGATTGCGGCAGGGGAGGTCGTAGTAAACGCATCGTCCGTCATAAAAGAACTTTTGGAAAACGCAATAGATGCCAAGAGCAAAAATATCATTGTTTTGACAAAGCACGGTGGCAAAAACTTAATAAGAGTCATTGACGACGGATGCGGCATAATGCGTGAGGACATTCATTTGGCTTTTACGAGAAACGCCACAAGCAAGATATATGACGATATTTCATCGATAAGTTCACTAGGTTTCAGAGGAGAAGCATTATCGAGTATTTCATTTGTGTCGAACATCACCGTTGCCACAAGACATCAATCGGAAGATGTGGGTACCAAATGCGAAATATACAATAACGAGATAGGCACTTATCATGATATTGCTTGCAATGTGGGTACAACCATCGAAGTAAGAGATTTGTTTTTCAATTTCCCTGCAAGGCTGAAACATCTGGGAACGGATTCATCGGAAACTAAGGATATTATTGATATCACAGGAAAAGTTGCATTATCGCATACCGACATAAGCGTTACACTGGTTTGCGATGACAGAACTGTATTTTCCACTTCGGGTAACGGAGATTTGAAGGCATGCGTATCTTCTGTTTTAGGAAGAAATAAATCAGACGGACTTATGCCTATTCACTTCGAAAACGAACCCTTGTATGTTAGTGGGCTTATTTCCTCACCTAATTATATAAACAACAAAAACAGCGAACACATCGTTTTTCTAAATGGCAGATATATACAATGCCCTGCCATAACAAAAGCGATAGATTCCGTTTATATGGAATATTGCGGCAAAACGGGAGCTGATTATATATTGTATATTAATCTTCCTTACAACATGATAGATGTAAATATCCATCCGAGCAAAACGACCGTAAGATTTTTAAACGAATCATTGATAATGCTTTTGATAAAGCAGGGGATAAAGGACTGTTTAAAAGATATTTTTACAATTAAAGAGATTATTCCAAAGAGAATCGAAGAAAAATGTTTCGATAATTCATTTGCAAATGAAAATAAAAAACATCAAGCTGAAAGCATTGAATCGGATTCTGATAAACCGAATTATCAAATGCGATCCGATTTTGTAAAACCGAGTGCTGAAGATCCCAAAAGCGTACAGGGAAAACTCAATATATTACCCTTTGAAGAAACGGACAAATACGATGTATTGCAAATTAACGAAACATTTGACGAAGCGTACTGTGTAATAAAAAAACAGGATATTCCCTATAAAATAAACAAAGATATTTTTCTTGAATTGACACAGATGAATTATATAGGCAATGCATTCATGCTGTATGCGCTTATAGAAGGAAATGATAATCTTTATGCAGTGGATACTCATGCGGCACATGAGCGAGTGCTTTATGAAAAGTACCTACGAGATTACAATTCATCTAAAATTCCCGTGCAGGAACTTATGATACCGATTGTGGTATCGTTTACACCGAATCAATATTTGATTGCCATTAACAATGTGCAAACCTTTGAGCAATTGGGCTTTAGTATAGAGGATTTTTCGGATAACAGCATTATTGTAAGAAGTATTCCTGCATATCTTCATAGCGACGATATTAAAGAAAAGATAAATGAAATGGTAAATCAAATAGATAAATTCGATTATACTTTTAAGGATTTGCAAAACCGTAATGAAGCGCTTATAAAAAACGCTTGTCATAGTGCTGTAAGAGGAAGAGAAAACATATCAAAAGATTCTGTCATGTATTTATTAAAAGAACTTTATAAATGCGAAATGCCGTTTACATGCCCCCACGGCAGACCTATAATAGGAAAACTAAACGAAAAATATTTCATGAAAGTATTTGAGCGAATTAAATAATGCATAATTTGATAGTTATTGCAGGACCTACTGCAATAGGCAAGAGCAGTGCAGCCATTGAGCTTGCAAAAAGAATAAATGCGCAAATAATATCCGTCGATTGTTATCAATGCTACAAATATATGGATATAGGAACGGCGAAAGCAACCGAAGATCAGCTTAAATCGGTAAAACATTTTATGGTAAGTGAATACGACCCAACTGAATCACTGAGCGTGTTTGAATATGCCCAAAAGAGCAAGGAAATAATCAAAGAGCGAATTAAGCATAATGATATAATTCTAGTCGGTGGAAGCGGACTATATATAGACAGTATAGTATTTGATAATTATAATTTCGATGAAGACAGCACCGATACCAGCTACCGCACATTTTTGCAAAAATATGCCGAAGAAAACGGGAAAAATGCTTTATATGAAAAGTTGTGCGAATTAGATCCCGATTACGCACAAACCACGCATTGCAATAATGTAAAGAGGGTAATCAGAGCACTGGAATATTACCACGCAACGGGCAAAAAAATGAGCGAGAATAAAACTCAGAAGAAACTATATTACGATAATACAAAATATTTTGTGCTTAGTTTGGACAGAGCAAAGCTTTACCCCAAAATAAACTTGAGAGTGGACGAAATGATGGATTGCGGATTGCTCGAAGAAGTTAAGTCATTATATGAAAGGTATTCCGAATGTGCCACACAGGCATTTAAGGCTATCGGATACGCAGAATTGATATCATATTTAAAAGGCGAAATCAGTTTGGAAAATGCCGTTGAGCTTATCAAACAACACACCAGAAATTACGCAAAAAGACAGTACACTTGGTTTAGAGCTAACAGTTTTGCTCGCTTTATTACGCTTGAGGGAAATGAAAACGCAAGTGATATAGCCAATATAATATATGGAGAATTATAATGTTTGAAAATAGAAAAGTTTACGAATTAATTGCAGAATGTGAAAACAGTTTAAAAGAAACTTTTGCATATCATGATGAAATAGCATTGCTCAATCAAAACAAAGTGCTTTGTGCCATGCAAGAAAAGCATCTGGCTGAGCAGCATTTTGCATCATCTACCGGATACGGTTACAATGACATAGGAAGAGATATTACCGAAGAGATATATTCTATGGTGTTTAAGGGGGAAAAAGCCCTTGTTCGTTCGCAAATCGTTTCTGGTACTCATGCGATATGGCTTTGCGTATCGGGAGTTTTGCGCCCCGGGGACAATATGGTGGCTGTAACGGGAAAACCTTATGATACCATATATTCCAATATAGGAGTTGATAAGCAATTTGAGGGTATGGGGCTTTTGTCGGAATACAATATTTCTTATAAAGAAGTGGATCTTAAAGAGGATAACAGCGTTGATTTTGATGCGGTACGAAATGCGATAGACGAAAATACAAAATTAATTTATATCCAGCGTTCCACCGGATATTCCCTGCGTGATGCATTGACCGTTGAGAGAATAGGGGAGATATGTACATTTGTAAAAAATATCAAATCCGATGTTATCGTTTTTGTGGATAATTGCTATGGCGAATTTATCGAAGAAAAGGAGCCTCTTGAAGTGGGTGCCGATTTGATTGCGGGTTCTCTTATCAAAAACCCCGGTGGAGGGCTGGCTCAAAGTGGAGGATATGTTTGCGGAAAAGGCAAATATGTGGATATGGTAGCTTCACGATTGTCGGCTCCTGCAATTGCATACGAAGTAGGAGCATCTCTCGGCGTTACAAGATCGTATTTGCAAGGGCTTTTCCTTGCACCGAGCGTAGTTAAATCTGCAATAAAAGGTGCTATTTTAACTGCTTCGGTATTCGAAAAACTCGGTTACGAAGTTTTTCCGAAGCACGACAGCAAACGAAGCGATATCATTCAGGCAATCGTTCTAAACAGTGAAGAAGCAGTTTTAAAATATTGTGCTGCAATTCAGTCGTCATCACCGGTTGACTCATATGTAACACCGGAAGCTTGGGATATGCCCGGTTATGACGAAGCTGTGGTCATGGCGGCAGGAAATTTCATACAGGGCTCTTCCATAGAACTCAGTGCTGACTCACCGATGAAACCGCCTTATGTAGTGTATCAGCAGGGAGGCCTTACATACGAACACGCTAAGATTGCCCTATATAACGCAGTTTCTAAACTTAATTTATTATAAAAATAAACAAAATGCGAGGCTTTAAAAGTCTCGCATTTATTTTTTAATAATGTCTTATAACACCGATTACTTTACCCAAAACTTTTGCCGTTTTGGAATATATAGGCGCTAACATCGGGTTTTCAGGCTGAAGTCTGATGGTATCCTTTTCTTTATAGAATGTTTTTACAGTTGCTTCATCATCTAGTAAAGCAACGACTATATCTCCGTCAACTGCCGAATTCTGGCGCTTGACAACAACATAATCACCATCCATGATTCCTGCGTTTATCATACTGCTGCCTTGCACGGTGAGCATAAAGCAATCAGCATTATTGGTAAATGAAAGGGGAAGCGGATAATAATTTTCATGATCTTCCTGAGCCAATATGGGAGCTCCTGCGGCAACTTTGCCGAGAAGCGGAACATTTACCACTTGTTCGGTAATAGATGGGTTGTCATTGTTATTTCCTTTAACAACTTCCATAGCTCTCGGTTTTTGAGGATCTCTTCTGAGGTAACCTTTCTTTTCCAAGTTATTGAGCTGATAATGAACCGACGAAGTCGAATTAAGACCTACGGATGCACATATTTCTCTTACCGAGGGGGGATAATTGCGTTTATGCAATTCATCTTTTATATATTCTAATATAGCAATCTGAACACCTGTTAAATCTTCGTACATATATTTACTCTACCTTATCTTTATTCTTTATATAG
>CAZXWI010000074.1:0-7572 GCA_964644555.1 uncultured Lachnospiraceae bacterium
TTATTAGGTAAAATCATAAAAATAATTTATTCTATCAGGATATATCTAAAATAAAGTTAATTTATTATGTATATTTACTCAGATATCCGTATTTTCGTAACTCTGATAGTTTAAAGCCACACTCGGTGAGTGCGGCTTTTGTGTGATAGGTTGTTAAATTATTTAATACATAAGAAGGGATAACAGCTTGATTATTTAATCGAAGCGTCTGCGCATAGCTTCTTATGTATACGGCTTTTGCTTACCCGATTGTATATGATTTCATAAATAGACACTAATAAAATTTAAAATGAGTTCGGCCTTGCGGACTCATTTTTTGCATATACCATAAACCCCTCCACAATTTAAAAGTTAAAATTGATTAATTACCGATAATGGTGTATGATAATACTATATTTCGGAGGATAACATGTATATCGGAGCAATAGACATAGGCGGCAGCAAAACAATAGTGGGAATTGTCAATGAAAAAGGCGATGTTTTAATAAATCGTAAACTTCCCACATATAAAGAGGATTATAAAAAACATTTTGCACTAACCGTTAAGGTTTTGTATGAACTAATCGACGAACTCGCTATTTCCAAATCAGACATAAGCGGCATAGGTGTAGTTCTTCCCGGAATGGTTTCGGAAGATACTCTTTTGTATGCCCCTGCGGTGGATTGGCGAAACATAAATATAATAGAAGAATACAAATCGTTGACGGGCTTTGATGTTATAAGAACCGAGGGTGATGTAAACGCTTGCGCCGTGGCAGAAGCGTTTTTAGGAGGGTATTCCGATCTTCTTTGGATAACCGTCAGTAACGGGATCGGTGGAGCGCTCATTATAAATAATAAGCTTTATAAAGGCTCCGGTGATGTGGCAGGAGAAATAGGGCATATAAAAGTCGATTATGACAGCAGTGTAGTCTGTTCCTGTGGTCAGCTCGGCTGTGTCGAGGCTTTGGCATCGGGTTTCGGAATCGGACGGAAAGTGCAAAGCGAAGCCGAAAAAAATGAAAATTATAAAAACCTTTTTATAAAAAACAATCTCCCGATTGATGCCAAAGGCTGTTCCGAGTTGGCAAGGCAAAACGATGAAACATCTCTTAAAATATTCGAAACCGCAGGAGTTTATATAGGCAGAGCGTTATCAAGCGCATTAAACCTTTTAAATCCGCAAAGAGTTTTCATTGGGGGAGGGGTGTCGCTCTCTTTGGATTTGTTATTGCCGAATATAAGAGCTACCTTAAATTCATCATGTGTCGAATTTGTTGCAGATACACCCATTGAGCAGACCAAGCTCGGCTATCATGCCGCATTGGTCGGCGCTGCAATGCTGGTTTTGGCTGATGAAATAATCGGATAATAAATTACAGTGTAATAAAATAAGGACCTATTACGGTCCTTATTTTTTCGTATATTTAACAGCCAAGCCCCCCTCCGATGTTTCACGGTAGAAGCGGTGCATATTCTGACCTGTTTCCAGCATGGCTGCCACCACCGTATCGAAAGATATCTTTCTTGTGTGCGTTAAGAAGTTTGCCAAGTTCAATGAATCGATTGCTCTCATTGCCGCTACGGCATTTCTTTCGATGCACGGTATTTGCACAAGCCCGTCAATAGGGTCGCAAGTCAGCCCGAGATGGTGTTCCATGGATATCTCGGCTGCGTATTCTATTTGATCCAGATCCATTTCGTACAGTTCCGCCAAAGCCGCTGCTGCCATACAGCAGGCACTTCCGATTTCCGCTTGACAGCCGCACTCCGCTCCGCTTATCGAAGCATTTGTTTTGATAACATTTCCTATTATCCCGCCTACTGCAAGCGCATGCAGAACTTCTTCATCGGAAAAACCTTTTTTCTCCTGCATATATCTTAACACGCTCGGCACGACTCCGCTTGCTCCGCAGGTGGGCGATGTTACCACAATGCCCATATCGGCATTCTGTTCGCTTACCGCATATGCGTAGCTTGCCACGATTCGGCTCTCTTTCGTTTCGGGACGCTCGTCAATATGCCTTTGCGAAAAAAGCAGTTTTGCTTTTCGCTGTATTTCAAGCCCTCCCGAAAGTATCCCCTCGGCTTCAAGCCCTTCGTCAATGGAGTTTTTCATGGCTTTCCAAATTTGCGCAAGATAATCCCAGATGGTATCTCCCTCGAATCTTTCGGCATATTGCCATAATCTTATCTTATTTTCCAGGCAATAGGTTTTTATTTCTTCAAAATTTTTGTGCGGATACACTTCCACCTCGCTGGCAACGCCTCTGCCCTCAATTTCTATGCTTCCTCCGCCTATGCTGAATACTCTCCAAAACCCGATTTGTTCTTCGTTTTTGTATGCGAAAAATTCCATCGTGTTTGGGTGATGCAGCACCACATCATCTTCGCAAAATATTATTTCGGACTCAGTAGGCAAAAGCCCCTCTCGTATGGCTTTGTCCGTCATATGGCCCTTGCCTGTTTTTGCAAGTGAACCGTACAGCACCACCTTTACGAAATCCGCATTATCGTATTCTTTTCCGAAGAGCTTTGCCGCATTGTTTGGCCCCATAGTGTGTGAGCTTGACGGTCCGTGTCCTATCTTATACAAACTTTTCAGTGATTTCATTTGTATTCCCCTTTGTATATGCACCTTTAAGATGTATTCTGTTTATATTTTAACACATAAGATAAAATTTACTTATAATACTTTAAAGCACAATTCTAATTCTTGCTTAAATTGACATGTTAAAGAAAAGTTGTATAATAATATATATAAATCACAAAGGATAATTAATATGAATGTTCTGCTTATTGAAGATGAAATAAATATTGCCAAACCATTATGCAAAATGCTGGAGAAAAACAATATCCATGCCGACAGCGTCTACGACGGACTCTCCGGCTACATACAGGGTAAACGAAATACCTACGATGTTATAATTTTGGATATAATGCTTCCCGAAATGAATGGGCTTGATGTATTGAAAAATTTGCGAAACGAAAATATCCTCACTCCCATACTTCTTCTCACTGCCAAGGACAGCGTGGAGGACAAGGTAAAAGGGCTGGAGCTCGGCGCAGACGATTACCTCACAAAGCCCTTTGCCATGGACGAATTTATTGCCAGAGTAAAGGCTCTTTCTCGAAGAAGCGTCAGCACATTTACCCCGAATACCCTTTCATTCGGGGATATTTCTCTTAATGTAAATACGGCTCTTTTGATAATTGGAGATAGTACCGAAACGCTTCCCTCAAAAGAAGCACAAATGCTGGAGATCCTTATGAAAAACCCAAATACTATAATATCGAAAGAGTACCTCCTCGATACGGTTTGGGGGTTTGACAGCGAAGCCACCGATAACACCGTGGAAATATATATGCACTATTTGAGAAAGAAGCTTTTAAAAAGCAAAACCGTCAAGATAACCACAAGGCGAAATTTGGGTTACATAATAGAGGAAACCGAAAATGCTTAAAAAACTGAAAGTGCGTATGACCTTGCTCAATTCGGCAGTGGTTTTGGGGATACTCATATGCATTGTAACATTCGTATTTATCAGCGTGAGAATAGAAACAACGCAGCGCTGTGACGAAGAACTTATGAATCACGCTTATATGCTGAAGCGATATGTCGGTTTGTTTGAAGAAAGTTCATCGGGAGCAAATGCCGAACTCTGCGAAGAATATTATAATTTCAAGGAAAGGCTCTCTTCCACAAATGTCAGCTACGGCATATGGGATATTTCCGATAAAGAATATGTCTATGTCAGCAGCTACAGTATTTTGCCCGAAACGCTATCGAGCATACGAAAGCTGATATTTGCTTCCGACACCAAAGCTATAGTCGAAAAAACGGAATCCGATGGCAAATATTTCATTCATCTTTACGAATACAACGGGCTGAGTTTAAGAATCTGCTCCACGGTAGTCGCTTCCGACAGCGGCAGTATGAGAATAATCCAAACCGTGCAAAATATGGATATGCAGGAAAGCTTTGCCGATACTTTTACGGATTTCTTGCTTCTTGCAATTCTCATAGGGGTTTTGTTGTCGCTCATATCCGGTTATTATATAGCCGGCAATGCCATGAAACCCATTCAGGACACACTTAATCAGCAAAAGGAATTTATTGCCGATGCTTCACATGAGCTGCGTACCCCTATCACTATTATGCGCACCAACCTCGATGTGGTAAAAGCCTGCGATGATGAAACCGTGGAGTCGCAAATGGAATGGATAGAAAGCGCCTACAAAGAAACCGAGCATATGCAAAATTTGGTAGATAATCTCTTGCAAATAGCCAAGTCAGATGCAGGGCACGATGATTTAATCAGACAGGAGTTCTTCTTGCAAAAGCTTTGCCTTGATGTAAAAAATCGTTTCGAGCCTATCGCCCAAAAGAAAAATATCACTATTCGCTACAAAAGCACAGTACCTAATCTGGCAATCACTGCCGACTACAAAAAATTGTCGCAGCTATTGTCCATAGTTATGGATAATGCCATAAAGTATTCATTGGATAATCAAATCGTGGAACTCACTTTGCGAATGGGCGATAACAAACATGCCATTATAGAGGTAATCGACCACGGTATAGGCATCGATACTAAAGAACTTGATAACATATTCAAGCGCTTTTACCGCACCGACAAGGCTCGAAGCCGCAAAGAGGGAGGAACCGGATTGGGGCTTTCCATTGCAAGACAGATAGCCGAGGCTCATTTCGGCACTGTTGAAGCCGAGAGCAAAAAGGGCAAAGGCACAAAAATAATTATTACATTGCCGCTATGATGTAACTATGTTTATATTATTTTTTTAAGTTTATATAACCGATTCGATTAAGGAGTTTTTATGAAAGTTTATGCCCCCGAATATTACGAAAAATTTAATTGCATAGCTGCAAAATGTAAACATAACTGCTGTATAGGTTGGGAGATAGACATAGATGAAACCTCTCTTAAGAAATATGAAGATTTAAACACGCCTTTTGCTCATAAGGTATGCGAAAACATAGAGTACGAACCCACTGCTCATTTTAAGCTTAAAGATTCCGATAGATGCGCCTTTTTAAACGAAGATAACCTTTGCGAAATAATAGTAAATCTCGGTAAAGGTGCATTATGCGATATCTGCGCAGAACACCCCCGTTTCAGAAATTATTATTCCGATAGGGTGGAGGTAGGTTTGGGGCTTTGCTGCGAAGCAGCTTCAAGGATTATCCTTTCGGATAAAAGAGGATTTTCGCTTGTGTATCTGGAAGACTCTGAAAACGAAGATTGTTACAAATTCGGAGAAGAAGAGTTTTTCTCATTCAGAGAAAAATGTATTGATATATTTTCGGATAAATCCATGAACCTTTACGATAAAATTTCCGAATTTGCCAGAATATGCCGCTGTAAGAAGCTTAATAAGAACATTGACGAATGGGTAGATATATTTTTCGTCTTGGAAGAAATGGATCCTGTAAGAGGGGAAATCATCTCTGATATAAAAAATTATGTATCGAAAGATAGTTTACACTCATTTATCAAAAACGCCGATGAGTGTTTTGCAAACCTCGCATTATATTTCATCTACCGTCATTTTGCCAAATATTTCGAAGGGTATTCTGTTTCAGATGTGGCAAATTTCGTGCTGCTGTGTTTAGTAAGTGTTATGGCAATGTGCGTTGCAGAATACGAAAAGAATAAATCATTGAGTTTTGATAGCATAGTGGAGTATGCAAGAATTTTTTCTTCCGAAATAGAGTATTCCGAAGAAAATACATATGCTCTTTTGGAAATTTGTGCTTTGGGGGACTGATGTATTTATTCTGAACCAAATTATTTTAATAATAGCAAAAACGGCTCAAAAGTATTTAACTTAAATACCTTTGAGCTTTGATTTTATTTTGAAATAAGTTGCTTGCAACTTTCTTTTAAATTGTTTGCAATCTCTTCGGCTTCTTCGGGGGAAGCACCGACTGAGGTTATATACATTTTCAGTTTCGGCTCCGTGCCGGACGGGCGAACGATTACACTGCATTTATCTTGCAAAGTGTATTTCAGCACATTGCTTTTCGGAAGATGGGTTTCGTCAAGCAAATAATCGGTTATTGCAATAACGCTCTTGTTTGCAAAGTCTTTGGGTGGGCATATTCGCAGTTTTTCCAATATATTTGTCATTTCCTGCATACCGAGTTCACCCTCAAATGCGGTGTTTAATACTTCGCTTTTATAACAGCCGTATTTTTCGAATAAACTGTTTCGTATGTCTATAAGGGATTTACCGTCTTTTTTATAGTACGATGCCATTTCGCATATGAGCATACATGCGTTGACTGCGTCCTTATCTCGTACAAAGCCTCCCGATAAATATCCGCAGCTTTCTTCGTAGCCGAAAATGAAGCGGTCATCCTCGTTACTTTTTTCAAGCTTATTTATAACTTCCCCTATGTATTTAAACCCTGTAAGCACATTTACGGTTTGCACATTGTAATTATCGGCAACAGCTTCTGCCATTGGCGTGGTAACAATGGTTTTTACCGCTATCGGGTTGTTGTTAAGCTTACCTTCTTTTGCTTTTACTTCGCAAATAAATTCAAGGAGCATAGCGCCCATTTCATTGCCGCTTATAAATACGGTTTCTCCGGATTTGCTCAGCACCGCAGCGCCCACTCTGTCGCAGTCGGGGTCGGTGGCAAGGCAGAAGTCTGCATTTGTTTCTTTCATTAGTTTTACCGCAAGTGACATAGCTTCGTTGTTTTCAGGGTTCGGATATGTGCAAGTGGTAAAATTTTTATCGGGCATTTCCTGTTCGGGAACTACCGCTACATTCACATTCCCAATTCTTTTGAGAATTTCTCTTACCGGAATATTGCCCGTTCCGTTAAGCGGAGTGTAGACAACATTGATATTGGTTTCGGGCTTTATGATGCTCTCGGATAAAACCGCTTCGTAATATTTTTCTATGGTATCGTCTTTGATATATTCGATAGTGCCATTTTTTACATAATCGAGAAAATCGTACTCGGTTTTTGCGAACAAATCACTTTGCTCAATAAGCTTTGATATCTCTTCGGCAACTTCGGTGGATATTTGACACCCTGTGTTGTCATATACCTTATATCCGTTATATTTTGCCGGATTATGGCTTGCGGTGATAACGATTCCTGCATCTAATTTAAGTTCTCTTACCGCAAATGAAAGCATTGGGGTGGGCATAAGTGTATCGTAAATATACACATGGCAGCCGCCCTGTGCAAGAAAGAGTGCCGCTGTTTGTGCAAATTCAAGTGACATATTCCTGCTGTCGTATGCTATTGCGGCTTTGGGGGAGTCGGATTTGCTTTTTAAATATTTGCAAAGTCCCTGAGTCGCTCTGGCAACGGTGTAGATATTCATGCGGTTCGTTCCTGCACCGATAACACCTCTTAGTCCTGCTGTGCCGAATTCCAAATCGGTGTAGAATGCATCGTTTTGAAGGTCGGCATCATTTTTCATTATTTCCAGTTCTTCTTTTAATTCGTCCGATAAATCGGGTTGGCTTAGCCATTGTTGAAATTTGCCTGTAATTTCCATAGCTACATTATACTACTAAATAAAATATTAAGGAGTAATATTATAA
>CAZXWI010000075.1:0-7198 GCA_964644555.1 uncultured Lachnospiraceae bacterium
TAATTCTTGTTCTAAAGCTTCTAATGGTTCCTCATTTAATACATCTAATTCTAAATCATAATCAGCTTTTTTGTATTTTTTAGCACCTGTACCAGCAGGAATTAATTTACCAATGATAACATTTTCTTTTAATCCTTCTAGTTTATCAACTTTTCCATGTATAGCAGCATCTGTTAAAATTCTTGTTGTTTCTTGGAATGATGCGGCAGATAAGAAGGAATCAGTTTCTAGAGATGCTTTAGTTATACCTAAAAGAACTGGTTTTCCTGTTGAAGGACGTTTTCCTTCAATAATTAATGATTTATTAACATCTGAGAAGTGGTTAATATTAACAAGTGTTCCTGGTAAGAACATTGAATCACCACTATTTAAAATCTTAATCTTAGAAATCATACGTTTAGCAATAATTTCAACGTGTTTATCAGAAATATCAACACCTTGAGAACCATATACTTTTTGTATTTCAAGTAAGATATATTCTTGTACTGTAAGTGGATCTGTTACAACTAATAATTCTTTTGGACTAATAGCACCATGTGTTAATCTTTGTCCAGCAACAACTTCTTGATTTAATTCTACAGCAGCTTTAGCTCCATAGTTAGAAGTATGCTTTTTAGTTTCAACATCATTTGTAATATTAATAATTAATTTACCACCATCTTCTTCGATAGCTGTTACAACACCATTAATTTCAGAAATAGTTGCTTTTCCTTTTGGATTACGAGCTTCGAATAATTCTTGAACACGAGGTAAACCTTGTGTAATATCATCTCCACCGGCAACACCACCAGTGTTGAAGTTTCTCATGGTTAACTGAGTACCTGGTTCACCGATTGATTGTGCGGCCATAATACCTACAGCTTCACCAATTTCAACAATTGAACCTGTTGCAAGATTACGTCCATAACATCTTTGACATACACCTTGTTCTGTTTTACAAGTAAGTACAGTTCTAATTGGTACTTTTGTAATACCAGCAGCAATAATTTTGTCAGCAATTTGTTCAGTAATATATGTATTTCTATCATACATAACTTCTTTTGTTTCTGGATTAATAATCTTTTTATTTGTATAACGACCAACAATACGATTGTAAAGTGGTTCAATTACAGTACCATCTTTATCATTGATAAAGTCTTCTACTACAACACCTTGTTCTGTACCACAATCTTCACATTTAACAATAATATCTTGTGCTACATCAACTAAACGACGTGTTAAGTAACCAGCATCGGCAGTTTTTAAAGCGGTATCAACAGCACCTTTACGAGCACCGTGAGTAGATAAGAAGAATTCACTAATTGTAACACCTTCAGAGAAGGAAGATTTAACTGGGATTTCTACTTGCCCACCACTTGGTTTAGCGAATAATCCACGCATACCAACTAATTGTGTATAAGAATTAATATCACCACGAGCTTTTGATTGCATCATGATACAAATTGGATTTTCTTTATCTTCTTTAACCATTTCTTCAAGTTCTTTTTGAACTTGTTTTTTAGCATTATTCCATATTTCAATTACTTTATTATATCTTTCTTCTTCAGTTATTAAACCACGTTTAAATTGTTTATTAACAGTATCAACCATTGCTTGGCTTTCTTTTAATATTTCTGGTTTTTTAACTGATTCTCTAATATCAGATATAGCGATTGAAATACCAGATAGTGTTGAATACTTAAATCCTAAATCTTTTAATTTATCAAGCATAACTGAAGTTTCAGTTGTTTGATAACGTTTATAGATTTGAGCAATTATTTTTCCTAATGCTCCTTTATTTAAAGCATCAACTAAAGGCATTTCTTTAATTTTTTCAGGAATATTTTCTCCTCTATTAATAAAGTATTTTTTAGGAGTTGTTTTTTCAATATTTTCTTGACTACCATCATTAATATATTGGAAAGTATCAGGGAATATTTCATTGAATAAAATTTTACCTGGAGTTGTTACTAAATATTTATCTAAGTAAGAATCTGGGAAAATTTTATGTGTAAATGAACTAACTGGTAAAGCAATACGCGTATGAAGTGTTATTTCACGTCTTTCATAAGCCATTAATACTTCATTACTATTTTTAAATACTCTACCTTCACCTGGAAGTCCAGCTTTTTCAATAGTTATATAGTAGTTACCTAATACCATATCTTGCCCTGGTGTAACAATTGGTTTTCCATCTTTAGGTGACAAGATGTTATTAGCACCTAACATAAGAATTCTTGCTTCAGCTTGAGCTTCTTCTGTAATAGGAACATGAACAGCCATTTGGTCACCATCGAAATCGGCATTAAATGCTGTACAAACTAAAGGATGTAATCTAATTGCACGACCTTCAATTAATTTTGGTTCGAATGCTTGAATACCAAGTCTATGTAATGTTGGAGCACGGTTTAATAGAACTGGATGTTCTTTAATTTTTTCTTCAACAATATCCCAAACACGAGGATCTTGATTTTCAATCATTTTTTTAGCAGCTTTTATATTACTTGCAATTTCTTTAGTAACTAATCCATTTATAACATGTGGTTTAAATAATTCTAAAGCCATTTCTTTAGGAATACCACATTCATACATTTTTAAACTTGGTCCTACAACGATAACAGAACGACCAGAATAATCAACACGTTTTCCTAATAAATTTTGACGGAAACGGCCTTGTTTACCTTTTAACATACTAGATAATGATTTTAATGGTCTATTACCTGCACCAGTTATATTACGTCCACGACGACCATTATCAAATAATGCATCTACTGCTTCTTGTAACATACGTTTTTCATTTTGAATAATGATACTAGGTGCACCTAATTCCATTAATTTCTTTAAACGATTGTTACGATTTATTACACGACGATATAAATCATTTAAGTCAGAAGTAGCAAATCTACCACCATCTAATTGAATCATTGGACGAAGTTCTGGTGGAATTACAGGAAGAGCATCTAAAATCATCCATTCAGGACGATTTCCTGACTCTAAGAATGCATCTAATACATCTAAACGTTTCATTAAACGAATACGTTTTTGACTAGCTGTATCTTTAATTTCTTCTATTTCTTCTTTTATATTTTTTACTTCTTCTTCAAGATTAACTTGACATAATAATTCTTTAATAGCTTCAGCACCCATACCTACTCTAAAACTATTTCCATATTTTTCATAGTAAGCACGGTATTCTTTATCACTAATTGTTTGTTTTTTCTCTAAAGGAGCAGCTCCTGGATCTAAAACAACATATGAAACGAAATATAATACTTCTTCTAAGTCTCTTGGACTCATATCTAGTACTAATCCCATACGAGATGGTACGCCTTTAAAGAACCAAATGTGGCTACAAGGAGTAGCAAGTTCAATATGTCCCATTCTTTCACGACGAACTTTTGATCTTGTAACTTCTACTCCACAGCGATCACATATAATATTTTTATATCTTAAACGCTTATATTTACCACAAGAACATTCAAAATCCTTAGTTGGACCAAATATTTTCTCGCAGAATAAACCTTCACGTTCTGGTTTTAATGTACGATAATTAATTGTTTCAGCTTTTTTAACTTCACCATAAGACCATGAACGAATTTTTTCAGGTGAGGCGATTCCTATACGTAATCCTTCAAATTGATTTACTTCCATTATTCCTCATCCCCTTCCATATCTTCTTCAAAATTATCTTCCATTTCTTCCTCTAAATCTTCTTCCAAATCATCAAATTCATCTTCATATAAATATTCATCTAATTCTTCGCTAGGAAGTTCTGGTTCTTCTTCTGAAGTATTACTTACTTCAAATTCATCATTTGTAAGATAAGTATCTTTTTCTTCTTCTTCTAAATCTTTTAATTCATTATAATTTCCATTTTCATCTAAAACTGTAATATCAAGTCCTAAAGCTTGGAACTCTTTAATTAATACTCTAAATGATTCTGGAATACCACTTTTTGGAATTGGTGTTCCTTTAACAAGAGATTCATAAACTTTTACACGACCAACAACATCATCTGATTTAATAGTCATCATTTCTTGTAAAACGTTAGCTGCACCATATGCATATAGTGCCCAAACTTCCATTTCTCCGAATCTTTGACCACCAAATTGAGCTTTTCCTCCTAGAGGTTGTTGTGTTACTAAACTGTAAGGTCCTGTTGAACGAGCATGTAATTTATCATCAACCATATGGTTAAGTTTAATCATATACATAACTCCAACACTAATACGGTTATCAAATGGTTCACCAGTACGTCCATCATAAAGTACGGCTTTACCATCTTCATCAAGTCCAGCTTCTTTTAAAGCATCAATGATTTCACCACGATTAGCACCATCAAACACTGGAGTTGCTACATAAATACCTAAATTCTTAGCAGCTATACCTAAATGCATTTCTAAGATTTGTCCAATATTCATACGAGATGGAACTCCAAGTGGATTAAGTAAAATATCTACAGGACGTCCATCACTTAAGTATGGCATGTCTTCTTCTGGTAATATAAGTGAGATAACACCCTTATTACCATGACGTCCAGCCATCTTATCTCCAACGCTAATTTTACGTTTTTGAGCAATATATACACGAACCATCATTGATACACCAGCAGGAAGTTCATCACAATTTTCTTTAGTAAATATCTTAACATCATGAACAATACCTTCTCCACCATGTGGAACACGTAAAGATGTATCTCTTACTTCACGAGTCTTTTCACCAAAGATAGCATGTAATAATTTTTCTTCTGAAGTAAGTTCAGCCATTCCTTTAGGAGTAACTTTACCTACTAAAATATCATCATCTTTAACCTCAGTACCAATACGAACAATACCATTCTCATCTAAATTTTTACGTGCATCTTCTCCGATATTTGGAATATCACGAGTAAACTCTTCTGGTCCTAATTTGGTATCACGACATTCTATTTGATAATCTTCAATATGAATTGAAGTATAAACATCATCTTTAACTAATCTTTCATTTAAGATTACAGCATCTTCATAGTTATAACCATTGTAGTTCATAAACGCTACTGTAACGTTTTTACCTAAAGCCATTTCACCTTTTTCAGTACTTGGACCATCAGCAATAACTTCACCAGCAGTTACTACATCGCCAGTTCTTACAATTGGAACTTGGTGATAACAAGTACCAGCATTGCTACGTTCAAAACCATTTAAGTAATAAGTATCTTTACCACCTTTAGTTTTAACGATAATTTTCTTACCATCAGCATAATCAACTATACCATCAGCTTTAGCCATAATAACAGCACCACTATCACGAGCCGCAATAGCTTCAATACCAGTTCCAACAAGTGGAGCTTCAGCTTTTAAAAGTGGAATTGCTTGACGTTGCATGTTAGCACCCATCAAAGCACGTTTACCATCATCATGTTCAAGGAATGGGATACCTTGTGTTGTAATAGATACAACTTGTTGTGGGGAAACATCTATATAATCAATTTTTTCTTTTTCAATCATAATGTTTTCAGTACGATAACGAACTGGAACACGATCTGGAATAATAACTCCATTTTCATCTGTTTCAATTGTTGCTTGTGAAATATAATGATCTAATTCTTCATCAGCAGTCATATATACTATTTCATCAGTTAATTTACAATCTTTTACTTTACGATATGGAGTCATTATAAATCCATAATCATCAACACGAGCATAACTTGCAAGTGAAGTTATAAGACCGATGTTTGGTCCTTCAGGAGATTCGATAGGACAAATTCTTCCATAGTGAGAAGGATTAACATCACGAACTTCCATACCAGCTCTATCACGAGATAAACCACCTGGTCCTAAACTTGATAAACGACGTTTATTAGTAAGCTCGGCAACTGGATTTGTTTGATCCATAAATTGTGATAATTGACTACTTCCAAAGAACTCTTTAATAGCAGCAGTTAAAGGTCTGATATTAATTAAAGTTTTTGGAGTAACTTCACTCATTTCTTGAGTACTCATACGATCTCTAATTACTCTTTCAATTCTACTAATACCTATACGGAATTGATTTTGCAAAAGTTCTCCTACTTGACGAACACGACGATTTGATAAGTTATCGATTTCATCATAATTACCAATTCCTTCAAGTAAATTCAAATAGTAAGAAATAGATGCGTATACATCAGAAATAGTTAAACGTTTTTCCTCAATAGTTTGATCATTTCCAATAACACTAACTACTTTTTCTGGATTTAGTTTAGAGAAAACTTTAACTTCTTGAATATTGTTATAACTATCTAATTCTTCGTTAATTAAAACTTCTTTTACTCCATATCCATTTTGCATTACTGGAATTAATTTTTCTAATTCTTCTTTTCCAATAACTGTACCTTTTTCTAAAACAACTTCACCATTTTCTTTAATTGTTTCAGCTAAAGTGCAACCTAATAATCTTTCGCAAACATTTAATTTACGATTAAATTTATAACGACCTACTTTAGCTAAATCATAGCGAAAAGCATCAAAAAATCTACTAATTAATTGATTTTTTGCACTATCTAATGTAGATGGTTCTCCAGGTCTTAATTTAGAATGAATATCTATTAATGATTCATCAGTATTTTTGTTTGTATCTTTTTCAATAGTACGTTTTAAATAATCGTCTTCACCATATAAATCTAAAATATCTTCATCACTAGATAATCCTAAAGCACGTAAAAGCGTTGTAATAGGAACTTTTCTTGTACGATCAATACGAACATAGATAACATCTCTTGCATCTGTTTCATATTCAAGCCAAGTACCTCTAGTTGGAATAATTTGTGAAGTAACAACTACTTTACCATTCTTTTTATCAATTTCTTTACCATAGTAACAAGATGGAGAACGAACTAATTGAGAAACAATTACACGCTCAGCACCATTGATAATGAATGTTCCACTATCTGTCATAATAGGCATATCGCCTAGAAAAATATCTTGTTCCTTAACTTCTCCAGTTTCTTGGTTAAAAAGTCTAGCTTGAACTTTTAATGGAGCAGCATAAGTTGCATATCTTTCCTTACATTCTTTAATGTTATATCTTGGTTCATCAAATGAGTATTCTCCAAATTCTAACAACAAATTTCCTGTAAAACTTTCTACAGGAAAAATATCATCAAATACTTCTTTAATACCTTCAGTCATAAACCAATCATAAGATTTTTTTTGAATTTCTAACAAATTCCCTAATTCAACTGCATTTTTTGTTTTTGCAT
>CAZXWI010000076.1:0-2771 GCA_964644555.1 uncultured Lachnospiraceae bacterium
CTATAATATGGACAATCATTCATGCATTTTAGGAAGGGATATCCCTTCCTGGGTTATTTCATAACCCAGGAAACTTGTATCTTATTACTTGTTACTTACGCTTACTTGCATTTCCTAATACCGCAACATAGCCAATATCTGCATGACTTATCGGTTATACAAAGCTGGTATTTTTTTCGTTTGAAGCAACATGTCAATGATTGCTTTACCGTGGTGCCAATGATATACTATAAGCAGGAGGGATTTTGAAATATGATTATGTTACCGAGCGTTATACTAGCTATGCCGGCTGGCGACGATCGAGACTATATGGAATGGCTATACAAAGAGCATTATCGCTTGATGTTCTCTACTGCGTGGAAGATATTTAAGGATAAAGCCACAGTTGATGATGTTGTATCGGAGAGCTGCCTGGCGTTAATGAAAAAAATACCTACTTTGAGAGGATTAGAACGTAACAAATTGAGGAGCTACATCGTTTCTACAGTCAGAAACACCTCGTTGAACTTCTTCGATAAGCAGCAACGAATCAACAGTCATGTTGTGGGTGACGAGAGTGAGGCGATTGAGGCTGTGTCAGACGGTTTCGATGTTGAAGATAAAGTTTTACTCGAAGATGAACTATCTCGCGTCTGGAAGGCAATCAAGCAACTACCTACTAAAGAGCAGCAGATCATGCGGATGAAATATGCTATGGAGATGACGGATGACGAAATTGCGAAGGAAGTAGGTCTGTCTGCGAGCAGTATTCGAAAGTACGTTGGCAGAGCGAGAGATCGCATCAAGGTCATCGTCTATGCAGAGTAAAGGGGCCTGATTATGAGCAAGAATCAACTAAACTATGATGAAATCAAGGATCAGCATTTGGATACCATGATATCGCTGGCATTCAAGCATGCGGATGCTTTGGAAACTCAAGAAATCATGGAAGAGTGTGAGAATGCGGAGTGCCCCGTTGACGAGGAGCGCGCAAAAGCGACTTATGACATGTTCCTCGATAAGCTTGCCAAGCAGGAGGCACAGGAGAGAAAGCAATCACGCATTGTTCGATTCCGCAGCAGTATTCCTCGGTTTATTCAGATCGCAGCATGTCTCGTATTGGTATTGGGCATTGCAACGCCCTTCGCCGTCGCAAACGTGGAGGTGATTCGTGTAAGAATCATGGAACTCTTAATTGATATCCAAGAAGATCATGCCGAGTTAATTTTTGTTGAGGATGAGGACGCAGAATTCTATGTACCTGCAGATTGGCAAGGAAACTACTATCCATCTTATATACCTGCAGGATTCAACCTCGTTGAACAGGGCGAGTTTACTTGTTATGTGCGATATCAAGACAATGCAGGCCAAAATATTTACTTTACTGAATATAACGAGAGTGATACGGTAAATATAAATAGCGAAAATGCGGCACTGTCCTATTCTGAAATAAACGGACATGATGTATTCGTAATCGAACGAGACGATATGGTTATCGCAACATGGGCTGTTGAAGATAGGTATATCGTAATGGAAACAGAACTACCTAAGGACGAAGCACTTAACCTCGTCCAGAATGTGCGAAGAATTTCTCAAATTCCATGATTTTTCTTGTCACACATAAATCTCCTATTTTGTCTCTTATAGTGAAGACAGAATAGGAGGTTTTTTATATGCGTAAGGGAATATGTTTGGTTTTGTGTTTGGTACTTGCCTTAGGTGCAGTAGGAGTCGTACATGCTGAAGAGGATATCATGCTGTGTTACGAATATGTCAGCAGTATAAATGCTTCGTTGAGTATTAGCTCTGGCACAGCGAAGGCCGCTGGAAAGGTTTGTTCCAGCAACAATCTGAAGACATCGATTACCGTCCGGCTGCAAAAAAAAGTAGTAGCGGTACATGGACTACTATCTCTACGTGGACCGGTAGCAACAATAGTGGTGCTTCAGAGGCCGGTGGAACAAAGATGCTTACGTCCGGATACAGCTATCGAGTTTATGTAACCGGAAAGGTTTATAACAGCACCGGAACAGTCGTCGAAACAGTAGATAAGTATTCTGCTACAAAGGCATATTAGTTTACTGACTATGATAGATGAAGAGAAACTCAGATCAGGAACTCTGCTATACGAACGCTACTATACAGCGATGCTAAAAAGGGCTAGACGTTATCTTTCTGATATCTACGATGCCGAGGATGTAGTAAGTAATTGTTGGATTCGCCTGATTCCACGAATCCATACGCTGATGTCGATGGATGAGCAGGCGAAATCGTCATACATACTGACAACTGTTCAGAATGAAGCAATTGATCACTTTCGCAGGCAACAGCATCAATTGGTCAATACAGTTGAACTCGGTGAAAACATCGCTGACGCCAACTCTAGAGAGGAATACAATGACCTTCTGGTGTGCGATACCCTTTCCTCGATGCTTGCCATGCTGCCCCCGCAGGAAGCGCGCATTGTTCGTTTCAAACTGAATGACATAAGTAATAAAGAGATCTCAAATTTACTACATATCAGTCAATCTACAGTACGCGTGTATTGGCTACGCGGACGAGTTCGTCTTCGCCTTCTTATTCAAACGCTAGACAAATAAAAAATGATACAAAAATCAAGAATTTCTGTCACAAGGTACTTGGATATTTTGTCTCTTATAACGGAGGCACTACCAGATATTCTCATGAGATAGAGTATCTACAATCGAAAAAAGGTGTAACCTAACGATCACCATGTTGTTACGGCTAAGACAGCCATCAAGCTGCTTGCCTAACATAGATACAAAGGATTT
>CAZXWI010000076.1:2871-7176 GCA_964644555.1 uncultured Lachnospiraceae bacterium
GATACAGAGCATTTTTGCCGTTCTCATACTAATGATTTAAGCAATAAAATACTGCCCCCGATGACTGCCAAACGCATGCAAGTATATTGTAACAGGAGGGAATCCACAATGTATAAATCCTTCATATCAATATTGTTCGTCATTTTCTTTGCCTTCTCCGGTTTTACCTATGCTGAAGAAACAATTCACCTCTCTGAGACCATTGGAAGGTTATCGATAGATGCATCAATATCAGGAACGGCTCTGATTGAATTGCCCGATTGTTATGTTGCTAAGAAAGATATGCGTGTATATCAGCAAGATGTGCCATCCATGTTTCCTATATCAACTCAGTATGTATGCACAAATGACGAGCAAGGAAACTTCCTATATGCAGATGATTTATCTAATGCGGTGACTTGCGTGATCAATATTGATATCAGTTCCCAGATACCTGATCTTGATTATGAATTAGCCTTCATGAGCAGAGATGATGTAGAGAAGTACATTACCGAATTTATGGAGCAGCATTTTGGTATATCTGTAAGCATATATAAGACATGTGCCTTGAAGCAATCAACCTATGAATCCCTTTATGAAGATCAGCGCAGTATTCTCGAACAGGAGCTTATAGCAGGGGGAAAACAAGGAGCAACAGAATTGATTCAGTGGGATTCGGATGACGTTTGCTATATTGTTTATATGTTTGAAAACATCGGTAATATCCCCTTTTTTGCGCGCGGAGAAACCGCCGTGTCAAATATGGAGATAATGCCGTATTGCCTAAACCGAACCGGTATTATGGCCCTGGTATTCGAAGATGGGATTCGCTATCTAAAAATTGAAAATGCATGGGATGTTTTATCTTTAACGGAAGCAACGGCAATACTTCCTGCAGAAGATGCCATCTCCATATATGCTCAGTCTGTAAACGATGTTATAACTCTGAATGAATTACTCGTGACAGATATCAGGCTGGTATATGGAGTATATGATGGTTATGCTCATCCGTTTTGGTCCTTCGAAAAAACTCAGAACACAGATGTCATGTGCTATACATGTCACGATTTTGTTGACGCATGTAGTGGCGACTTCATTGGGGACGGGATGTGAAATATATGAAGATATGTATGATCCTATCAATCATTATTGCGTTAGTTTCTCAAAGTGCCATAGGTGAAACAGAAAATCGGACATTTGGTCTCGTTGATTTCTATGTCCAAGAGAATAACTATAACTACGATACACTGAATGATATTATAGTTATGCCTGACGGATATCGAACCGAGAATGTTATGGATGCATTTTCATTAGGATCCAAAGAAAACGAAAACCTGTCTGTTTATAACGATGGGTTCGTTTATGAAACAGAGCTAGGATTAGCTATATCTGATGCATTGTATATGATTGATCATGAGAATTTGGACGAGTTGCATACGTTTGACTTGTCATTTATGCCGATTGAAGATGCTTGTGAATATGCCATTTCGTGCTTCGACAAGTTAGGGATATCGGTTGCTGTTGAAGCTGCGTATGCTATTGATGCATCAGAATATGAACGCCTCTATACTTCGCATAAGGAATGGATAACCAATATGGGGCGTACCAAACTGGATTGGTCAGATGATGACATTTGTTATGTGATTTACCTCAACCAAATATATGAAGGGATAGGTGTATATCCTGGTTCTTTCTGGTATGAGGAACTTATCAATAACTATCCAGGTACAGAGATCGTAGCCTTTCTTTCTAATGATGGTTTCGAGTACATTTCTTGTGGCTGGACAACTGCAATGGTTGATATTTCTCAGCTCAATAACATTATAGACTATGAAACAGCAATAGATACATTTGCAAAAGCCTATAACGATCTACTTACCATGTCGCCGAAACATATATTTGTCTATGATATGGCTTTAATGTATATGACCTTTGACGATAACAGCAACTATATCTTAAGACCATTTTGGGTTTTTTATGCGAATTCTGAAGATGGCGAAAGAAGAGACTACGTTCTGGATGCCGTCAGTGGAGAGGTGTTTGGTTTATGAAGAAACAATTATGGCGCAGTATTGCTGCCAACACCTATAAATCATCAAGAAATATCTATCTAATGTTGGCGGTTCTTCTTCTTTTGTTCTCATTACTACAACCGGTTCTTTCGGAGTTGTTTCTGCGACAGTTTGATAATGCTTTAGAGGTGTTTGATCGAACTTCGAGTATTGGAGCAATGCGCGAAATAGAATGTGTTGCATACTCGTTGATTGCCTCGCAAGCATATCTCGTTGAAAGAAAATCGGGATTCCTAAGACTAGCCTTACAACGCGAAGGACGCCGAAGATATCTATCAAGTTGTCTGGTTTCTACCGGCATACACGCAGCCTTTGCCGTGTTTATTAGCGTTGGTCTGTTCATCCTATTCTTGGTATGGCAAGGATATCCGCTCTACCCAACCAACGCTGAAACAATGAGTGATTTATGTGTCAGTGGTAGTCAAGTTCTGACAAGTGACAGCCCATGGCGCATATGGCTCATTATAGGAGGGTGTCTGCTTATCAGTTCAATCGCATGGGCGTTATCTGCTCTTGCCGTAAGCGCATGTACAGATAACCTGTTTGTAGTTGTCATGTCACCTATGTTGTTATCGTTTTTCCTCCATTTCATAATGTCGATTGTTGATCAGTTAAATCATAACGTGTTCCTCAACAATGGAATCGATCTTTATTATTTGGGAAGGGGAATTACCATAATCACTGATCCATTGAGTGCTCTATGCATGACGCTACTGTGCTACTTGCCAATCATTTTAATTGCAGGTATTGTCTTTTGGTATGCAGCTACGAGGAGGATGCAATATGAATAGCCTTCATAAATTAGCGCACATTTGCATCATCAATCTAAGAAGACTACTTCACGATAGCAGGTTGATCTTGTGTGTTGCTACCGTTTTTTTGCTGATTATTGGGAAACGCACCGATGAATTGAGAATGTTTTGTTCAATGTTGAACGTAAAAACTTCTCCCTTTCCATTGTTCGTCGTTATAACAGAGACTTTGTATAATCAGAAGTTACTGCTTTTGCTTTTCCTAATGCTTGTGTGCGACGCTCCATTTATAAATGGCATAATGTCCTCTTGCATACAGAGAACTGGACGTCTGAGTTGGTTTTTAGGGACTTTCGGGTACATGGTTATGTTAGTCTTGGGTTATTGGGTAATTGTGTTTATTGCCTGTGTCATTTCGATTATTGGTTGTTGTGAGTGGACTTCTGAATGGGGAAGAGTTTTTACATCGATTATGAAGACAGGCGAAATCCCTGATCTTTTGGGGAGCCTTAGATATCTTAAGGTCGGCAATGCGCTAAAAACTTTTACCTTAAGTTTTTCCCTCAAGTGTCTACTCACTACATTGCTCGCATCGATCACTTGGTTGGTTAATGCAAAGACTAACAAGAACTATGGAGTTGTCATTCCTATCATTCTCATTATGTTGCATGGCCATATTTGCGGATGGTTCGTGGATACCGGCTGGGTGTATTTTTCTCCCGTTTCTCTATGCAATTTGAACATGCTAAATATCGATAGTATTTCAAGGCTACCGTCTGTACAATACGCATTTGCCTACTTGATAGGAGCCAACCTGTTGGTCGGCTATCTGTTATGGCGGACAACATTGAGATTCTCTGTAGAAACAAACACTTTGGCTAAGTAGAGAGGAATGTTAGTATGAAACCAAGTATTGATATTCAACATGCTCATAAGAGTTTCCGTGATCATGTTGTGCTGGACGATGTGAATATCCAAATGTCGGGAGGAAATATATATGGAATCATTGGCAGAAATGGTTCTGGCAAAACCATTCTGATGAAATGTATATGTGGATTTACTCCAGTCGATAGCGGCACCATAAAGGTTAACGGTCGCATAATATCGCAGCGTAATATTATATCTGAAGATATCGGAGCAATCATTGAAACACCTGGCTTTCTGCCTTACTTAAGCGGCTTTGACAACCTCAAGACATTAGCACTGTTCCGAGGAAGAATCGATGACAACCGCATAAGGCATATGATGATCGATCTCGGGTTGGATCCAAACTCTAGAAAGCACGTTCGAAAATACTCACTTGGAATGAAGCAGAAGCTAGGAATTATACAGGCTCTTATGGAAGATTCTCCTATATTGATTCTAGATGAACCAATGAATAGTTTGGATCGTGAAACAGTCGATATCGTAAGAGAATTGCTGTTGATTGAAAAGAAGAAGGGAAAGCTTATTATGATCGCTTCACATGTGCGTGATGATATTGATTGCTTATGCAACGAGGT
>CAZXWI010000077.1:0-7151 GCA_964644555.1 uncultured Lachnospiraceae bacterium
AGATAAAATAATAGGAAACACACCTCTTTTAAGGGTGAAAAATATAGAGAAAAAATATTCCCTTAACGCTTATTTGTACACAAAATTGGAATGTTTTAACCCCACATCAAGCGCCAAAGACAGAGCCTCTTTGTATATGATAGAGGATGCAGAAAAGAAAGGCATCTTAAAAGAAGGCAGCACCATCATAGAGCCGACCAGCGGAAATACGGGAATAGGCTTATGTGCAATAGCATCTTCCAAGGGGTACAACTGCATAATAGTTATGCCCGATAACATGAGCATCGAAAGACAAAAGATAATGAAAGCTTTCGGTGCAGAACTTGTGCTTACTCCGTCATCCGAGGGCATGAGCGGTGCAATAAAAAAAGCCGAGGAATTAAGTAACGAAATCAAAGGGAGTTTTATAGCTTCGCAATTTTCAAATCCTGCCAATGCACAGGCTCACTACGAAACCACGGCTGTTGAAATATGTAACGACTTAAACAACAAAATTGATATTTTCGTTGCGGGAATCGGCACAGGAGGCACTATCACGGGGGTAGGCAAGTACCTTAAAGAAAATATCCCAAATGTAAAGGTATACGGTGTAGAACCTTTGAGTTCGCCGTTTTTAACTCAGGGCAAATCAGGAGTTCATAAAATTCAGGGAATAGGCGCAGGCTTTAAACCCGATGTGTTTGATCAAAGCGTGTGCGATGATATAATCTGCATCTCAAACGAAGACGCACTGAGTTATTCTCGTCAAATGGCACAATGCGAGGGAATGCTTGTGGGAATATCATCGGGGGCTGCTCTTTGTGCGGCAGTTAATCTTGCATCAAAAGAGGAAAATAAGGGCAAAAACATCGTCGCATTGCTGCCCGATACGGGAGAAAGATATTTATCTACCGAATTATTTGATTTTTAAGGAGAAATATTTTGAAATTTGACAACATTGATTCATGCATAATGAAAACTGCCGAAATTATATACGAAAGCAGCGAATATTCAAATGGAAACGATAATATCGGGGTGGGGCTTCGTGTAAAAGTGCCTGAATTTATTACCAAATTGCAAACAGGGCTTTACCCCATGATATATACAACGCAAGTGCTTAATTATTCACAAATAAAAAATACGATATACGAAAATCTGCTTTCATCAGCACATATTCTCGGTGAAATATGCCGGAGTTTGTCAAAATACGGTTTTGAGGATAATATAGAAGACACCGTTAATGAATTTTTCCATACTCTGCCGGATACTGTTCAAATGTTAAAAAGTGATGTTGCCGCAGCTTATGAGGGCGACCCTGCGGCGAAGTCACATGAAGAAATAATGCTTGCATATCCGGCATTCGAAGCTATTACCATATACCGTATGGCTCATAAGCTTTATTTGATGAATGTACCGATTTTGCCTCGAATGATGACGGAACACGCTCACCGAATAACAGGCATAGATATCCACCCCGGAGCTACCATCGGCAAACATTTTTTCATCGACCACGGCACAGGTGTGGTAGTGGGTGAAACATGCGTGATAGGTGATAATGTAAAGCTTTATCAAGGGGTTACATTGGGTGCTAAAAGCTTTGAAGCTGACGAAAACGGCAACCCGGTAAAGGGGATAAAAAGACACCCCAACATAGGAAATAATGTCATTATATATGCAGGAGCCACAATACTCGGGGGAGATACCACTATCGGAGATAACTGCATTATCGGCGGTAATGTATGGCTTACTCATTCGGTCGAAGCTAATCAGACAATATATTATAAGGAATAGTATATTATAAAGCAGAGTCTACGATATCATTGAGCAAATAAATATATTAGGTTACGAAACAAATTTTTTTAGGCTGTAGGCAATGAGAATACTTTTATCATTATCGGAAACTTTGTGATATAATTGTCTAAAGTTATGAAGGTTAACCTATGATAATATTCAATGAAACGATAGATACGATTCTCGGTATTCTCTTAATCGCATATGGTTTATACCGATTATTTTTCAAAGATTTAATTCTAAAATTCGGTAAAAAGAATTCATATGCAGAAACTGTAAAAGAAATCTCCGGATTATACCGTCCTAAAGTGCTGATATCATGTTTTGCGTACACAATAAAATTTCCTATCGACTATTGTTTTTGAGCAATTTGCGAAGATAAATTATACATAATTGATCGTAATTCGATTGAAAACTATATTGCCGTTTCTTATGACAACATTGACTGGTGCTATTTAAACAAAAAAACATATGGGATTGCAAAATAAAAACCAACATTCAAAAGAAACGATATTGCGAATCATTTGCCAAATGCATATTTGTTTCAACGACATGTGCGTAAAGAAACTTGGTCTAGAATCCGGCGAAGTCGAATTTGATTTTTTGCCTGCTGATGACGAATTTAATACATATGCATTGACATCACCTGACTTTTTCGAATTAATATGGCAGAAAGTCCCTAAGAAAAAGAATCATATCGAGATTTAATTGATTTTAACCTCAAACTTGAATGTACACCCTCATTAAGCATCACTCTGTTTTCTTCGTCATAATTGATTACTCATAAGTTTTACAATAATGCCATCAAATATTTAATTGTGGAATAATGCGTTAAAGTGAAAATGGTATGGTATAATAATTTAAATATGTATTTTGCAGTTTTATTTCTCACCATATAAATACATTCATAACCGAAGAGGTATGCATTTATGAATTCATCCCGAACATCAAAGGGTATAAAAAATATAATATTTTCCATGACATCAAGGCTTATAATCATCGTACTTCAGCTTGCAAGCCGTTTTGTTTTTATCAAAATGCTTCCTGCCGAATATTTGGGGCTTAGCGGATTATTTACCAACATACTCAGTTTTCTAACTCTATCCGAACTCGGCATCGGAACGGCAATATCCTTTGCTCTTTACAAACCATTAGCTCAAAACGATACCAATAAAATAAAAAGCCTTATGGCTCTTTTTAAAAAATTTTACATTGCCATAGGTACTTTCATTCTACTTGCGGGAATTGCACTCACACCGTTTCTTAAATATTTCGTTTTGGACTTACCCTCCGATATGAAATACTTTTATTCGTCATACATCCTTTATGTGTTGGATGCAGGGCTGGGATACTTTTTCACATATAAGGTTACGCTTCTTAACAGTGACCAAAAGGTATACATTTCAGCTGCATGCGAAATGGTATGCTTTATTGTAACCAAAATTTTGCAAATAATTGTTCTTTTATTTACACAAAACTACCTCATATATTTGTCGGTTCAGGTAGTTTTGGCATTATTGGAAAAAGTCGTTGTTGTTCGTATTGTCAATAAAAATTATCCGTATCTATCTTTAAATGATGCCGAAGAACTCACTGTAAATGAAAAAGCGGACATCAAACAAAATGTATTGGCTTTATTATTTCAAAAGATTGGCGATGTAATAGTAAATGCCACGGATAATATTATAATCACAAAAGTATTGGGGCTTATAATCGAGGGTATATATTCCAATTATTACCTTATTACCAGCAACATCAACATTTTAGCTTTGAGCATAATAAATGCATTGGTCGGTAGTGTCGGTAATTTTGTTGCCGAAAAGGATACTGCAGAACAGCACAAATTTTTCAATGATTTGCTCTTTGCTAATTTCTGGATATATTTAAACTGCAGCGTGTGTATTTTTGTTTTGAGTGAACCTTTTATAGCACTTTTCTTTGGGAAAGGCTATGTTCTGGGTAGTTACACAATGTGGGCAGTGGCAGGGTGTTTCTACCTTACGGGAATCAGGCGCAGCGTAGGTATATATAAAGAAGTAACGGGGCTATTTTGGAACGATCGCTACCGTAGCCTTACCGAAGCCGCAGTAAATCTTATAGTATCGATAATTCTTGCTAAGTTTTTCGGAGTTGCCGGGGTTAAGCTCGGCACGATAATCGGAATTTTGTGCGTTTCTTTCTGGTGGGAACCGTATGCACTCTTTAAACACCACTTCAATGATAAATTGTCATCATATTTAAAAAAGCAATTCGGATATATGCTGTTTACGGTATGCTGCTTTATAATATGCGCTTATATATCGTCATTTTTACCGAGTTCGTTCATCGGATTGATTTTGAAGGCAGTGGTGTGCGTTGTGATTACCAATGCATTATTTATAACAGTTTATTCTAAAAACGAAGAATTTGCCTATTTCAAATCCGTAGGCAAAAAGTTAATCAAAAAATAAAATACATGACTACTAAACGAGTGAAAATAATATTTTCGCTCGTTTTTTTATACATGAGTATTCACCGTAAAAATTCGATAATTAAGGCAAATTTTATTTATTCAAAAATACCGACAAAAAATTAATTTACATAAAAAAATTGTACAAAAATAATATATAAATTATTGGAATTTACTTTTACTCTGTGTATAATAACCGTGGTAAAAACGTAAAAATTTGCAAATACACCATATTTGACAAAACAAAGTCCCCTATCTTATACATAAGGAGAAATATTTATGAAATTATGTAGACTACTCACAAAAAGCTTAAGTGTGTTGCTATGTTTGGTGATAGCAATCAGCGTAGTAGCAACTCCGGCGTTTGCCTCCCAAACAAACGGCAAAGTTCCCGTGCCGAGCGTTAAGGGCGGAGAAACGATGGAAGATGTTGATGTTGTCATTACGACCACCGCAAATATAGACGGCACTACCACTACTGTTAAAGAAACTGCCAATGGAGGCGATATTACCGACAGCGGACTTATGGTAACATACAAAAGCACGGAAAACGATTTGGAGACAAGTCCCATAGAAAACACAAGAAATCTTATAGACTTTAGCGAAGAATACACTATTACACATAATGACAGTACCTATGCTGCAGCAGGCGGAAGAAATATAAATATTAAAAATATAAAATCAAGTTCCCCAATCAGCGTAAGTTTGATTTCTTCAGGAATAAAAGTAACAGATCCACACGGCACCGATAATACATCAAGAACTAACACCCTTCCGAGCAAAGAAGGGAAGCAGACCAAAGAAGAAAATTCTGCAAATTACGACCAGACTACCGAAACCATAGTCGGAAGAAGTGTTTCATTTAATATTTCCAAAATAGAAACTTAATACAGCGAACCTATTTTTGAGGGCGAACAAGAACCGGCTGCCAATAACGACTACCTCTATTTTTATGTTGACGGTTACGACGGCATAGAAAAGTTTGACTCCGACGGCACAAACATATACAAAATCACCTGCAATATAGTTGACGAAAACGGAAGCTTTTTAAGAAGAGTAAAAGGCGAAACCATTTATAATATGTTCGTTGAATATAAAAACACATCAAATCCCGATGATCCGAGAAACGGTGAACTAATCGGAGGACTTTACTGCGCTGATTTCAGCACAAACGCACATATAGGTTACGCATACAGAAAAGTTACTCCCGAAGACGCAGCACAAGACGGCTATTACACCAAAGCAGATGCCGCAAAACTGCGAAATATATTAAACAACGGATTTGTATTGGGAGTTGATGAAACACCAGCAGAAGCCTCTCCTACAGGTGTAAGCACGAATGAACAGAATATCGTTTTATTCCGTGCAAAACTTAAAGATGCAAAGGATAATAATATTCTTACCGATACAACCATAATCGATTCAATCGACACTATTACATGGCAGCAAGCGGCTCTGGCTACACAGATATCAATATGGACTATCGCCAATCGAATCGAACTCGGAACAGATGAATACATTCAAATGAAAACAAATGATGAACTGACAAATAAATTGGCAAAATTCTTACTTGATTTAGCCGATAAGAATACATATATCGAAAAAGAGATAGCAATTAAAGAAAACTCAATCAAAAATTTGGATGTTATAGTAAGCGGAGTCGTTGAAGACAAGTCAACCGATACCCAAAAGCTTTACAGCGTCGATTTTAAATTCTCTCTTGCGAACGCACCCGAAGAAGATGATGATTTAACAGTTAAAATCCTTAATGAAAAATCGCAAACTTTGGCATCGGGGAAAATACCACATGATGAAAGCGATACTGTAGCCTCAGGTTATTTGGAATCCGTCAAAGGCAGCGACGGTACAGTTTATTACTTAATCAAAGGTATTGAACTTTCGGAAGATACAAACTCTAAACTCACATTGAAATTAGAGGGTATAAAGAGCCAAACAACGGGCGTGTTTATTTTACAGTCAGAACTTACCCAAGAAGGCAAATCCACTTCGCAAAACCTTATCGGTGCATTTGACCCGAATGCAAAGATGGATATGAGTATGGAAATTGATTTTAAATTCAATGTAACACAGTCCACTTCCACAACCCACAGAGAATGGAGAGCTGAATGCGATGGTAGCTTGAATACCCTTTTAAGAGATCTGGGCTTAGGTGATAATAACAACCCAAACAACAACGATAACTCAAATAACAATAATACAAATAACGACGGCACAAATGAAGATACGCTTAACAATGACAAAAACCTTACCGATAATATACCCCAAACAGGAGATAACTCGAAAATAATTTTATGGGTGGTTATCTTGATTATTGCGGGAATTATCATTTGGAAAACATTCGGATACATAAAAAGGAAAAAATAAAATCAGCCAAATCACATAATGTAAAATATTTCACCAATACAATCATGTGTAGCATGAAAATGTTACACATGATTGATGATTTAATAACTTATTTTTTAAAATCACTTGCATTAGCACTTGTTTTAATATATAATAACTTAGTCATATATTTATATCAATTCGGAGAAGTACTCAAGAGGCCGAAGAGGCGCCCCTGCTAAGGGTGTAGGACGTGAAAGCGTCGCGAGGGTTCAAATCCCTCCTTCTCCGCCATTTTTTTGCACAGAGCGTTGTGCTTTTTTTATTTTATAAAATATTTACAGCGAATGATCATTGGGAATTGTTTGCTGTTTTTTTATAGGTGTTGTTACGCATAGATGACAACTTGCAATAATTTAGGAAGCGGTAAATTGCAATAAAAAAACAGCACATTTCTGTGCTGTGAATTTGAAGTTCATTTAAATACAGCAATAGACTTCGCTCATATATCCAAGCAGAGGCTACTTATTTTACTTTTAAAACGGTCCATACCCCGTGTAATACAATACGGTTAATATCGCAGTTCCCA
>CAZXWI010000078.1:0-7098 GCA_964644555.1 uncultured Lachnospiraceae bacterium
ATATTAAGCACACAAAATCTTCGTTTGAGCGAGTTTTGCTCATGGTTTGTATTACGCTTTCGCTGAATCCCGCTGCTCCTATATTGGCAAAAGATTTTCTGACTGCGTAAGAGGCGGATAATTCTTCTTTTGTTAAGAGCAGTTCTTCTCTTCTTGTTCCCGAACGCTGGATATTGATTGCGGGGAATATTCTGCTTTCGGCAAGCTCTCTTTCAAGATGCACTTCCATATTGCCCGTGCCTTTGAATTCTTCGTATATCATATCGTCCATTCTGCTGCCTGTATCCACAAGGGCGGTTGCCAAAATGGTGAGTGAGCCTCCTCCCTCGATATTTCTTGCAGCACCGAAGAATTTTTTCGGGAAATATAAGCTTTCCGGATCAAGCCCACCCGATAATGTTCTGCCTGATGGGGCAACAACGAGGTTGTTGGCTCTGGCAAGGCGTGTTATGCTGTCCACCAAGATAACGACATCTTTCTTGGATTCAACGAGCCTTTTTGCTCTGTCGAGGACAATTTCGGCAGCTTTAATGTGGTTGGAGGGCTTTTGGTCAAAGGTGGAGTAGACCACATCCGCATTGACACTTCTTTGCATATCGGTTACTTCTTCGGGGCGTTCGTCCACAAGAAGAATGATAAGCTTGATATTTGGGTGATTTTTCTCTATTGCCTTAGCTATGTTTTTCAAAAGAATGGTCTTGCCTGCTTTGGGTGCAGCTACGATAAGCCCCCTTTGCCCCTTGCCTATGGGGGCGAACATATCGAGTATTCTGGTGGAAATTATTTTGCTGTCTGTTTCGAGCTTTATTTTTTCATTCGGAAATACGGGAATGAGCTTTTCGAATTCAGCACGATTTACTATGCATTCCGGATCCATCCCGTTTACTTTTTCCACATATAAGAGTGCATCGTATTTTTCGTTTTCGCCTGAGGTGCGGATTCTGCCCTGCACGCAGTCACCGTTTTTAAGGCGGTACTTTCTTATTTGCGAGGGTGAAACATATATATCGTCATCACCTGCCATGTAGTTGTTCTTTCTTAAAAATCCGTATCCGTCGGCAGTGAGTTCCAAAATTCCGCTGTGGGAGATTTCGTATTGAGTCATGTCCTTGGAATTGTCGGCACTCATTTTTTTCTTTTCTTCTTCCAATATCTGCTGAGTGCTTTTTCCGTTTACATTTTCCAAAAACAGCATTGCGTAATATGTTTCGTTTTCTTTCGGCGGACGCACCTTGCCGCTGATTTCATATCCTGTAAGCAGCTTGAATTTCTGAACTTGTGATGCCGATACATAGACATATTCGTCTTTGCTTTTCATTTCGGGCGTTTTCAACAGTCCGTAGCCCTCGGGAAGTATTTGCACAATTCCCGACATTTCCACGGTTTCGTCTATGGAATCTTTAAGCTTTGCGTATCGCTTATCCCTTTGCTGAGCGGTTTCACTCACCAAAAGCGCAAGCTCCTGCTTATTGAGCTTGCTTATTTTTTCCAAACCCATTTCTTTTGCAGTTTCTTTAAGCTCTGCTATCGTCATTGATGAATAATCCTTTTGCATAGTTCCTCCGTGAATAAATTTATGTTTTGGTTTTATTGTAACTTAGTCGGTGGTATTGTGGGGGATACCCCCACCCTTTTGTCTGTAGACGACCTACAGCGATTTCTTAAGAAAGAAGCAAAGCCGGTCGCCACCGACACAGGGTGTGTGTGGGTCTTCTCCCATGTATGCAGTCCTCCTATTTATTTGAGTATGTAATTTTCGGTATTTAAATCAAAACGAAAGCATGAAATAAAAGGGGAATGCAAAGTATATAAGTTTTAAAAGTCAATGAAATTTTACATCTAAATAATATCAAATTGGGAAGCTAAAGTAAAGAATTTACTCAAATTTTTATACCGACAAAATTATCGGCCTCAATGCTGTCGGGGGTGATTATGCAGTCGATTGCGATAATTTTTACTCCCTCGTTTTGTGCTTTTTTTAGTGCCGAAGCAAATTCGGGCTGGGCTTTTGTGTTCGGTGAAAAAACTTTTGCTCCTTTATATTGAAGTACGAATAAAATATATGCTTCGTATCCGTTGTGGCTGACCTTTGCAAGTTCGTTTATATGCTTTAATCCCCTTTGGGTGGGGGCATCTGGAAAAAGAGCTATGCCGTTATCATCGAGAGTTACTCCTTTTACTTCCAAAAATGCCTTTTTATTTTCGGTTTCTATATAAAAATCGAATCGGGAATCGTTGTATTTTACTTCCCTTTTTATTAGTGTTATTTTATCAAAGAGCATACCTTTTTTAAGAAATTCTTCGCATACATCGTTGGATGCTTGGGAGTCGATGTTAAAAAGAACCGATGTAGCATCGGAAAGCTTTTCCACGCAGATAAGATCATATGCGGTTTTTCTGTTTGGGTTATCGGATTTTGTCAAAAATACTGTGCAGCCGCTAATCAATAATTCCTTTAATCTTCCTGTGTTTTTAATATGCACACGATGAATTTCGCCGTGAATTTCAACATCCGCCAAAAATCGGTTGGGGCGAGATAAAAATTTTGCTTTAACCAGGTTAGAGTATTTCATACCAAGATTATATAACAAAGGTGGGGGTGGAAAAAGAGCTTAGATACTTTTTTATGCAAACTTCGTTTGCGGATATATGCGGTAGAATCCCACAATAAGTGCTATATGAACCCACATTCGCAACCTTTAGCTAAATAAAAGTTTTTCTATCAAACTATACCAAATGAAACAAAACTTTGTTATAATTTATTGGATAAAGAGTATGGTTATGGAAACACAGATTTTTGATTTGGCAGAAGAATATGATCAATCAATAAAAAAAGCAGCTTCTCTTGTTAAAAAGGGGGGTATTGTTGTGTTTCCCACGGAAACAGTATACGGACTCGGCGCAAATGCCTACGATAAGGACAGCGTGGCTAAAATATTCCAAGCTAAAGGGCGACCGAGCGACAATCCTCTGATTGTGCATATTGCAGATTTGGGGGATATTTTTTTGGCGGCAAGAGAGGTAAGCGAGAGTGCAAAGCTTCTTATTAAGGCGTTTATGCCCGGACCTATAAGCATAATTTTAAAAAAGAACTATCGTCTTGCCGATAATGTAACGGCAGGGCTTGACACCGTAGCGGTAAGATGCCCTTCATCGGCTCAGGCAAGGGATTTTATCAAAGAATGTGCCTGCCCGATTGCTGCACCCAGTGCCAATATTTCGGGAAAGCCATCTCCCACGAGGGGGGAGCATGTCATATTCGATATGAATGGCAGAGCAGATGCAATCCTTCTCGGAGATGATTGCCTTGTGGGGCTTGAGTCAACGGTGGTGGATATGTCGGGGGATAAGCCTGCGATACTGCGCCCCGGTGCGATAACAAAAGATATGATAGAAGATGTTTTGGGAGTTCAGGTTACTTTGGCATACAAAGAAGAACTAAAGGACGCCCCGAAAGCCCCCGGAATGAAATACACTCACTATAAGCCCAAGGCAAGCGTTGTTTGCGTTTACGGAGAGCTTGAAAAGGTTTGCGAGTACATAACAAAGAGAATTGATGAATCCGATATAGACAAAGACAAAATAGCGTGTATTGCCTTTGACGAAGCAGAAATTCCCAATGCCGAACATATATTTTCGCTCGGCAGTGTATCGACACCTGAGAGTGCTGCGGCGAATCTGTTTGCGTCGCTTCGCTCTTGCGACACATACGATATTAAGCTTGCATTTGCCATGGGGCTTGAATACGGCGGCATCGCAGATGCTTACAACAACAGGCTCAATAAGGCAAGCGACGAAGTTATATATATTTAAATTGCTGCAAACGGTTTTGCCGTATTGTATATATTAAACCCAAATAGGAGAAGGAGTAAATAATGGGCAAAGTATTGGTATTCGACCACCCACTGATTCAGCACAAAGTAGGTATTATCAGAAACGAACAGACAGAACACAAAGTATTCAGAGAATTACTCAGCGAAATCGCACTTCTTATGACATATGAAGTAACAAGGGATTTACACTTGGAAGAAAAAGTTGTAAAAACACCTATGTGCGAAACGACTGTAAAAAAAGTAAACGAAGAGGGTATAAGCGTTGTTCCTATTTTAAGAGCAGGTCTTGGTATGCTTGACGGACTTTTGACACTCATTCCGAATGCCAAAGTAGGTTTTGTAGGGCTTTACCGTGACCACGACACGCATGAACCTGTGGAATATTATTGCAAAGTTCCCGAAAGCATTGAAAATGATTTGGTAATTTTGCTTGACCCGATGCTCGCAACCGGAGGCAGCGGAGCAGCCGCAGTACAGTTTTTGAAAGACAGAGGAGCTAAAAACATCAAATTCATGTGCCTTATCGCAGCACCCGAAGGAATCGAAACTCTTTCGAAAGCTCACCCCGATATCGACATTTACGCAGCAGCTCTCGATGAAAAGCTTAACGAAAACGCTTACATCATTCCTGGACTTGGAGATGCCGGCGACAGACTTTACGCAACAAAATAGCTAAAGGAGTGAAGTAATTTATGCGACCGAGTTGGGACGAATATTTCATGAATATGCTTGAGGTCATCAAGACCCGTTCTACCTGCATAAGGAGGCAGGTAGCCGCAGTTATAGTAAAGGACAGGCAGATAATTTCCACCGGATATAACGGCAGTGCCAAAGGATTAAGACATTGCGAAGAGGTGGGTTGCTTAAGAGAAAAAATGAATATTCCGTCGGGGCAGCGCCACGAACTCTGCCGTGGAATACACGCCGAACAAAATGCCATAATTCAGGCATCGCTTCACGGAGTCAGCATAGAAGGAGCGGATATATACATCACCTGTTCGCCGTGCGTTTTGTGCAGCCGTATGCTTATCAATGCGGGAATAAAGCGCATAATCTACAGGGGAGATTACCCTGATGAGCTGGCTATGGATATGTTAAAAGAAGCCGGAATAGAGCTGGTTAAATACGAAGATTAATCAAAAAAAGAAGGTTGAATAGCAAAAAATCAGCCTTCTTTGTTTTTTATTTCGGCATTTGTCAAAAGGTGTTGATAAATTGTTGATAAGTTTTGGAAATTTGTCGACAAGATGTCTAAAGCAGACTTAGGTTTGTAAATAACTTATTTCCCGAAATTGAATAGTGTGAATTTTTGGCTTAAACAATGGTTTTTTGCAATGTTGATAAGTAGGTGATATTTCCCGATGAAATTATTTTGCACCAAAGGCAAAATAAGTAAATGAACAGCACTTGTTCATAACTTCTGTTGAAAACTCGAAATTTCGTCTTATCTAAGCCGTTATTTTACCTCCAGAGGCTGACCCAGCGAAGGAAAGTGCTTTGTGCTATGTTCATGCTTTGCGCAGCCTTTCTGGAGGAGATTTCTCCGTTTAGATATTTTGCCATTAACGGGAAAAATTTCTCCGGAGGTATTTTATGAGGGCGGCCGAATTTTACTCCTCGGTCGATGGCTGCTTTTATTCCTTCGGCTTGGCGCTGCTTGGTGTTATCCCTTTCGGCTTGCGCCACATATGATAATATCTGTAGGACCAGATCAGCGATGAAAACTCCCGTTAAGTCATCGGGACTACTTCTCGTATCCAATAGGGGCATATCCAATACCACGATATCAACGCATTTTTCTTTTGTCAGATATCGCCATTGATTTTGTATTTCTTCATAATTTCGTCCGAGCCTGTCGATGGATTTGATTACCAAAATATCGCCCTTTTTTAACTTTTTAATAAGTCTTTTGTAGGCAGGGCGCTCAAAATCTGCTCCGCTTATCTTATCAAGGTAAATTTTTTTGATCATGCCGTCGAAATCGTCCAGAGCAATCATTTGTCTGTCTTCGCATTGAGATTTGCTAGATACTCTGGCATATCCGTAAATAGTTGCTGTCATACAGATACTTCCTTTCCTAAAAAAATTATATTGCAAATATAACAGTTTTTCATTTCGAATACCCACTATACAAAGTGCATTTATGTTAAAATTAAATTATGGAAATAAATTTTGATAGCGATGAATACAGACTTGACGATTTGCAAATAAAGGGATATAAACTGCTTCAAAACAAAAATCAGTTTTGTTTCGGAACCGATGCGGTGCTTCTTGCCGACTTTGCGGTAAAGCATATTAAAAACAAAAGCAAGGTTATGGAGATGTGCTGCGGAAATGGGGCGATATCGATTTTGATGCACGCAAGGAATTCTAACCTGGTTATAACGGGGGTGGAAATCCAAAAGGATGTGGCGGCTCTTGCCATGCACAACAAAGAAATTAACGAGATAGGCGATGAAATACGAATTTTAAACGAAGATTTAAACAACCTTGATTCGACCCACACCAATATGTATGATGCGATTGTGGTGAACCCTCCCTACACCAACCCGAAAAGCGGACTGACCAGCCCTGATAAGAACAAGAGCATTTCTCGTCAGGAATTAACCGCCGATTTTGAGGGGATAACCAAAACGGCAAAGAGGCTTCTTAAGACGAAGGGAAAATTCATATTCGTGCATAAGGCAAACAGGCTTGGAGAGATAATCGTAACGCTGAAAAAGTACGATTTTGAGATAAAAAAGCTAAGAAGCGTGCAGTCGAGGAAGGATACCGATGCCAAGCTGATATTGGTATGCGCCGGTAAGGACGGAGGCTGCTGGTGCGACATTTATCCGCCACTTGTGATATATAATGATGACGGAACGAATACGGATGAAATATATGAGATATATGCAAGAGAGAAAGAGTAGTGGCTCTTTCTTTTTTGTGGAGTAGTTCTAACATGGTTCGAGTGTGGCGAATGGTATCTTATTATTTTGAATAATAAATGATCATACTTAAATATGTCGTTGCTACTCCTGTGTTTTTATAAGAATGGGGTACATCTGCCTTAAAACATAACGAATCACCCCTTTTTAACCGAAATATTTCCGAATCAGCGATGATCTCAACTTCTCCATCAAAAACAGTGATATATTCTTCAGCTCCGTCCAAGTGAGGTTGAGCCTGCAAATACCCCCCTTCTTTTATTTCAATACGATATGTTTCAAACTGTTTATCTTCTTGAAATGGAAAAGCGGGATAATTAATATATTTTTCATCA
>CAZXWI010000079.1:0-7062 GCA_964644555.1 uncultured Lachnospiraceae bacterium
GATCCATCGGGGATTTGAACCCCGGACACCCTGATTAAAAGTCAGGTGCTCTACCGACTGAGCTAATGAATCACAGCTTTATCATTATATATGCTAAGGAGTGATTTGTCAAGTATCAATTAACACTTTTTTCATTTTTTTACTTTATTCTGTATATAGTAATATGCTGTCTGCCGAATTGAAGCGCTTCGTGGTGAGTATCGAAGTAAATATCAATACGGTTATCCTGTATTGCTCCGCCTCTGTCCTCTACTTCAAAGACTCTGTCAAAATACGGAATATAAAAGAGCGTTCCGAAATCGTATATACTCGGTGCAGCAAGGGTGTATCCTGCGGTAGCTTTAGAGCCGTCGGCAGTATAGCCGTTAGCATATTCTTCGCAGCATATTTCACATGGGCAATATGCCGAAGCGTTCACCGTAAGAGTTTCCAATAATTCATATGTGCCGGAAGAGGTGGTAATTGTGCCGTCATCATTAAATGTGTAATCGCCTCCCACATAGCCTATGTATGTGTAGGAATGTGCGAGCTGTTCCTGCCTTTTTCTCTCGGCTTCTCTCTCTTCTTCTTCCCTTATGCTCAAATATTCCCTGTATCCGCTATCAAACATAAATTCGCCCAAATTAAGCGAAAATTCAACGGGAATCTTCGTTTGCCCATCTCTTATAATGTCTAAAACAGTATCCTTGGTAATAAGGGTATCCAAAGAGTAATTTATAGTGTCGTTAGATGAGAGCGTAATACCCAAGTCGGCAAACACTTCGTCCACACGAACCTCATTGTAATAATCTATCTTTTCAACATTTTCGCCATCCGTTACCGTTACTTGTATATGGTGATAATCTTCATAAAAAGAGCTTATTATAGTAAACAAAGCCAATATAGCCACGCATACCAAGCGATAAGTATATCCGAATGGTTTTTTTTCGAATAATTCTTTCATATATGACAGATTATAACATGATTTATCATTGTATGCAAAATCTTAATTTATTACAATTTATTTTAATAAAAAGAAATATCCTTTATCACCAATCGGTATTATAAAATAATACTCCGCAGCGAAAAGGACACTTCTTCGAAATTAATAACCTGAAATAAAAGGCTCATTCAGAATCCAAAACTATTTACACTTTTTAAATTCTGTATTACTGCAATTCGGGCATGGAGGCATTCTGTCTGTAGAATCATCCAGTGTTACATTCTGTCCGCAGTTTGTGCAAGCATATGTGCCTTTGCCCGGCTGTTCACCTGTTTTAGCTTGAGTTGCCATAAAAGTAATCTCCTTTCAAAGTTTACATTTAATATTGTTTACATCAAAAAGAGATTTATACATTTATCTTTACTTTATTTTAACATTTCCCCTGCCCTATCCGAAAAGCAATTCTAAGATCAAACCCAATAAGAATAAAGTAAACAAAATATATTTTAACAGGAGCATAAATTTCTGTTGAATTTTTTTTGATTTAATTATAAAATAAAAGCAAATAACTACGGAGGTGCAACGATGCAAAGAGTTTATGATTTCCTAAAAGAAGCAGGAACTTATTACTTAGCGACTGTTGATAAAGACCAGCCAAAGATTCGCCCGTTCGGCACAATCGATTTATACGATGGCAAATTATACATCCAAACGGGAAAAGCGAAGGAATGTTCCAAACAAATGGCAGAGAACCCGAAAATTTCGATTTGTGCGATGAAAGGCGGCGAATGGATAAGAGTTGACGCTACAGCTGTTAATGACGATAACATCGAAGCTAAAAAGCACATGCTTGATGAATACCCGAATCTTAAAGAAATGTATGATGCCGAAGATGACAACACACAGGTTTTGTATTTAAAAGATGCAACAGCACAAATTTGCTCATTCACACAAGAGCCGATAACAATTAAATTTTAACAGCTAAACCTATTTAATTGAAAATCAAAATAAACTCAATCGGGAGACATAAATATGCATAAAAGAATCATAACCGTATCCAGACAATTCGGAAGCGGAGGAAGAACAATAGCCAAAACATTATCCGAAAAATTGGGGATTGCATATTATGATAAAGAATTGGTGAAAAAGGTAGCACTCGAAACCGGATTTGCACCTGAATTTGTGGAGGAACATGGTGAATTTGCTCATAGCAAAAGTAAATTCGCATTTTCTTTGGGGCTTCAAAGAACACCCGGAGTAATGAACGGACTTTCAATGGCCGAATTTCTATGGGCAATGCAGCGTGAAGTCATCGTTTCTCTTGCCGAGCAGGAACCCTGCATTATAGTAGGCAGATGTGCCGACTATATTTTAAAAGACAGGGATGATTGCCTTCATACCTACATTCATGCCGACATCGATTATCGTGCCGACAGGGTCGTTAGACTCTACGGCGAAAGCGAAAAAGAACCAATCACGAGAGTCAATGACAAAGATGCCAAACGAAAAGTCAATTACGAATACTTTACGCAAAGAGAATGGGGCAACAGCGAAAATTACGACATCGCCCTCAACAGCAGTAAACTCGGCGAAGATTTATGCGTAGATTTGATCATTCAGGCATACCTCAAAGAATATTAAACTAAATTAAAGCCCCTCGAAGAATATTCCGAGAGGCTTTTTATTTATTAGTTACAATGAATATTTTTCTTTATATTCGTTCATTCTTCTTGTGAAATCCGCATCGGGAGATTCTCTCAGCCCCAATATATAATCATGCGCCTCCACATCTTTTTGAGCAAGCTCGATTAGCGACAGTGCGATATTGGAACAATGGTCGCTGATTCGTTCATAGTTTGACAAAAGATCCGCAAAAGCAAATCCGCTTTCTATATTACATTCCTTATTTTGCAGTCTTTGAATGTGGTTTGATTTCATCTGGTCGACTATGCAGTCGATAACTTCTTCCAAAGGCTCTATCTTAAACGCTGTTTTGAGATCTTCGTCAATTACTACGGTAATCGTGTTATCCACAACTTCCTTAATTGCAGAAGATATTATTCCCAACTCTTTTGCGCCGTTTGAGGAGAACGCAAGTTCCTTTTCAAAAACAGAGCGAGCAATCTCGATTATATTAGTGGCATGATCTCCTATACGCTCAAAGTCGTTGGCAACATGAGTAAGCTGACTTACTTTTTTAGCCTCAATCTCATTAATGTCTTTGGAGGCGATTATCATAAGACTTGAAGAAAGTTTATCTTCGTACATATCAAGTTCATCTTCCACCGTAAGCAGCTCATTTGCTTTTTCATCACTGTATTCTCCCACAAGCGACATTGCACGGAATAACAAATTTCTACTCATTTGAGCCATCTCACGAAGTTTCGATTCGCATTCTGCAAGGGCAATCGATGGAGTGTTAAAGAGTCGTTCATCAATAAAGCTGTGTTCATCATGAACTATATCTCCCTTGACAAAAGTAAATGCAATCTTCTCCAGCTTGTCCATAAACGGGAAGAGAGCAATTGTTGTGAATATGTTAAACACACTGTGAACAAGTGCTATGCCGAATGTGCTGATTGCCGAATCTCCAAACGGCAGTGGGAATATTGCCGAAAGTCCGAAATACAATATCATGCATAGAACTGTTCCGATAATATTAAACGAAAAATGGATAACAACGACTCGTTTTGCACTCTTGTTTGCTCCGATGCTGGATAAAAGCGCAGTCATACATGTTCCTATGTTAAGTCCCATAATAATCGGTATAGCCATATTATAGGTAATGCCGCCCGTTAGGCAAAGTGCCTGCAAAATACCAATGGTCGCAGCAGAGCTTTGGATTACTCCCGTAAATACCGCAGAGATTAAAACGGCGAGTATCGGATTGTCGAAAGCCGTCAAAAGTGACGCGAACTGAGGCATATCGGCAAGGGGTTTTACTGCATCACCCATTATCTCCATACCAAACATCAACACCGCAAATCCAAGCAATATGTCGGAAATATCATGCTTTTTCTGGTCTTTGCTTACTGTTCTTAAAATTATGCCGATAAACGCAAAGATCGGTGCAAAATTTTCTGGTTTAAGTAGACTCAAAACAAAGCTATCGGATTGAATACCCGCAAGCCCCAATATCCAAGCTGTGAGTGTGGTTCCCACATTAGAACCCATAATAACGGCAATGGTCTGTTTTAGCTGCATTATACCCGAGTTAACAAGACCTACAAGCATAACCGTCATGGCAGATGATGACTGCATGGCAACTGTAAGACCTGCTCCCAATAAAAATCCTTTGAATTTGTTGTCTGTTAAAGACCTAAGTGTTTGCTCAAGCTTTCCTCCCGACATTTTTTCGAGAGATGCCGACATTACATTCATTCCGAACATAAAAAAAGCCAGCCCACCGAGCATTGTGAATATTGAAAAAATATCCATTAAAAACTCCTTTTATACTTTATCATCAATAAGTATAACAAAAAAAATTGAATTTCCGTATTTTTTAATGAACATATCACACATAATATCATTTAAATCAATCAAAAAATCGCTGATTTACCCACGAAAAAACAACCCGACAATCACTTATTTTTCAATAAATTAGATGTAGGTTGTTTAATAAAAAATTTATTTATACGCATTAAGTTAAAATAATGCTGAATGAGCTCCCCTCGTTTTCCTTGGTGCGCACTTTTATGTAGCCGTTGTGATTATTTACTATTATTTTCGCTATGGAAAGTCCCAATCCGTAACCACCGGTTTCTTTGGTCCTAGAAGTATCGGCTCGGTAAAAACGCTCGAAAATATTCGGCAAATCTTCTTTTGAAATGCCTATGCCGTAATCTCGAATGCTGAGATTTATATTATTTTCGTTTTTCTTAAGTGATATATCCACTCTCTTTGAATTCCCCGAATATTTTACGGCATTATCCAAAAATATTCGTATTGCCTGCTTGAATCTGGTCGTGTCTGCTTTACGGATTATGTTTTCATCAATTTCAAGATTAAACATAAAATCCGGATGAACCATACCCTCTTCCTTAACTGTTGCAGAAACCAATTCGGATATATTCACATCATACATATCAAATGATATCGTATCATTGTCGTGTCTGGTTAAGAATAAAAGTTTTTCGACCAAATCTTTCATATTATTGCTTTCGCTTATTATGGCTTCAATAGACTCATCTAAAATAGATTCATCGCTCTTGCCCCACCTTTTAAGCATGGAGCCATATCCGGATATTACGGCAATCGGTGTTCTGAGTTCATGCGAAACATCGGATACAAACCTTTTTTGTTTATCGTATGACAACTGTATGCGATCCATCATGCTGTTTATGGTTTCGGCAAGTTCGTTAAGTTCGTATTCCATGCTTGCCACATCAATTCTAAGATCCAAGTTTTCGCCGTTTATCTTTTTGGCTACCTGAGTGATATTATCTATGGGCTTTAATATCTTTGCCGTTCGTGCATATCCCGCAAATATAAATACGAAAGCACCCATAATCAAAGCAACTGCCAAATCCTTTGCAGAATTCAATACATTTGATATTACCACCTGAGCATCATAGCAAATGACTATATTGACATTTTGAGAAATGGGCAAATATCGGTATGTTCCGAAATCCAAATAGTACCCTTTTTCTATTTCGCAAAGTTCGGGTAAGATTCGGCTTATTATGGTCAAATTTTCTATATAATCGGATATGGCATCGGTTCTCATAGATGTTCCCGTAATAATATCCATATCTTCATTGAGAATATATATTTCTTTTATATTGTTGATATTGCGGAAGTTATTCAAATAATACCTAAAATCGTATGAAGTTATTTGCACCTTTTCCGAGGCTGATTTTATTTCCTCCGTCAAAACAGGGGTGTAGCTTTCAAGTTCCTTAAATCGGTTGAATGCATCTGCCATGACGAAATACGACACAACAAATACACATACGATTATATATACAACAATGTATGTGGAAGAAATTATTCTTTTTATCGAACTTTTCTTTCTATGTGACGCAAAAGGTCTATTCTTCATCTTTAAATTGGTATCCGATTCCTCGTACAGTTTTTATATAGCTGGTGTTGAAAGCTTCATCGATTTTACTTCTCAGATAACGAATATATACATCAGTTACATTCGTTTCGGCTTCGTACTCATACCCCCAAACGCTTTCCACTATCTGTTCTCTGGATAAAACAATGTTTTTATTTATCATCAAAAAAGATAACAGCTCAAATTCTTTTTTTGTTAAGCTTATTGGCGTATCGTCAAATTTCACTTCGTATTTATCACGATCAAGAGTTAATCTGCCTGCTTTCACTATGGGAGAAGATGCTACTTTATCCGTGTTTTTCAGAGCGACTCTCATTCTGGCAAGAAGTTCTTCTATGGCAAAAGGTTTTGTCATGTAGTCATTTGCACCCACATCAAGCCCGGTTACTTTATCGGAAACATCGTCCTTTGCGGTAAGCATGATTATAGGAGTGTTTATCCCCTCGGCACGAAGCCTGCGACATATTTCTATTCCGCTTAAATTGGGAAGCATTAAATCGAGTATTATTATATCATATTTTCCACATTGAGCCATTGAGTAGCCCTTTCTGCCTTCTTCGGCAACTTCGGCTGTATAACCTTCGTGTTCCAACTCCAATTGCAGGAATCGTGAAATTTTACTTTCGTCTTCTATTATCAGTACTTTTTTCATATTAACCTCCGGCTAATTAATTGTTATTTCACAAAAACCGTCTTCATCGACTTTAATTTTATCATTGATCTTACTGTTTGATTTATTTTCCAACTTTTTTAAGGTAGTATTGGAAGATGAGCTTTTTTCATTCTTTTTAGCATCGGTTATACTCAAATCCAAATCAAATACCAAAAGCAAAATCAACAACACTCCCAAAATCCAAGAGGGTATATCAAACACCAACAGACACAATACGGCAAGCAGCCACGGCACGGTAATACACTCGTCGCTTTGAGAAATGGTTATATACATGCTTTTGCTTTTATGCAGTGAGAAGTAAGCATAAATTCGCTGAAAAACAGTGTTTTTTTCATTCTTTTCCATTTTATTTTACCACCCTAAACTTATATTATAATTATAACAATTAGAAATCAGTTTGTATATTAT
>CAZXWI010000080.1:0-6877 GCA_964644555.1 uncultured Lachnospiraceae bacterium
ATACAATATGTTATATATGTTTTGCAAATTTTAATCGAATTTTAATGTTTAACCGATTCAATAAAACAGCCCCCCACTTATCAGAGAAATTCACACGAAATAAAAAAGAACATTTATTATCTTTTCTTGAAATTGACAATTCGGCTTTTATGTTATATTATTATAGATATCCTTTAATAGAAAACAGAAAGGAACTTACAATGGATTGCACTAAAGAAGTAGAAGAAATGGTTTGTATTGCAAAAGGTGCCAATCACGGACCGGCGCCTATCCCCGAAGAAGCCAAATGGATACAGGCTACGCAAATCAGCGATATTTCGGGTTTGACCCATGGTATCGGTGCATGTGCACCCCAGCAGGGAGCATGCAAACTCACACTCAATGTTAAAGACGGAATAATTCAGGAAGCATTGGTGGAAACCATAGGCTGCAGCGGAATGACTCACTCCGCCGCCATGGCTGCTGAAATTCTTCCCGGAAAAACCATATTGGAGGCACTCAATACCGACTTGGTATGCGATGCCATCAATGTGGCAATGAGGGAATTATTCCTGCAAATAGTATACGGCAGAAGCCAAACAGCATTCTCGGAAGGAGGGCTTTTGATAGGCGCTTCTTTGGAGGACTTGGGCAAAGGAATGAGAAGCCAAGTGGGAACCTCGTTCGGAACTCTTCAAAAAGGCCCCAGATATTTGGAGATTGCCGAGGGATACATCACCAAGCTTGCAGTCGATACAAACGATCTTATCATAGGATATGAATTCGTGCATCTCGGCAAAGTTATGGAAGCCGTTAAAAAAGGCACCGATGCAAACGAAGCAATAAAAAATGCTACGGGAACATATGGCAGATTCACAGAAGCCGCAAAATATGTTGACCCCAGACAGGAATAGGAGGCGGAAATGGATTTATTTGAAAATTACGCACGAAGAATAGATAAAATAAATGCCGTATTAAATCAGTACGACATCAAAGACCTTACCGAAGCCGCCGAAATATGCAAACAACACGGTTTCAACCCATATGATATAGTAAAGGGTATCCAGCCCATTGCATTCGAAGATGCTTGCTGGGCATACACCGCAGGATGTGCCATTGCAATCAAGAAAAATTGTAAAAATGCAGCAGATGCCGCCGAAGCCATAGGTTTGGGGCTTGACTCATTCTGTATTCCCGGCTCCGTTGCCGAAAACAGAAAAGTAGGAATCGGTCATGGCAATTTAGGTGCAAAGCTCTTAAGAGAAGAAACGAAATGCTTTGCATTCTTGGCAGGACATGAATCATTTGCGGCTGCCGAAGGTGCTATAGGCATTGCACGAAATGCAAACACTGTCAGAAAAAATCCGCTTAAAGTAATCCTCAACGGACTCGGCAAAGATGCAGCCCAAATAATTTCCAGAATAAACGGTTTTACCTATGTGCAAACGAAGTTCGATTACTTAACAGGCAAGCTCGAGGTGGTAAATCAAATTCGCTACTCCGAGAGTGAACGAGGCGAAGTTCGCTGCTACGGTGCCGATGATGTCAGAGAGGGCGTTGCCATAATGCATTTGGAAGAAGTCGATATTTCCATAACGGGAAACTCCACCAACCCCACAAGATTCCAGCACCCCGTTGCAGGAACATATAAAAAAGAATGTAACGAAATAGGCAAAAACTACTTCTCCGTTGCATCAGGCGGCGGTACGGGAAGAACCCTCCACCCCGACAACATGGCAGCAGGTCCTGCTTCATACGGCATGACCGACACCATGGGCAGAATGCATTCCGATGCGCAGTTTGCAGGCTCTTCCAGCGTTCCTGCTCATGTTGAGATGATGGGATTCATCGGCATGGGCAACAACCCCATGGTAGGAGCAACGGTAGCTTGCGCTGTTGCGGTTGCAAAAGCATTAAACTAAGATATATTTAGGGCACTTTGTATTAAGTGTCCTTTTTTATTTGCGTTAGATAATGTATAATTTATTTGTGAATATTTCCCTTCTGCAAAGCGAAAACCGAGTGAAGTTTTAAATTGTTTTCATTTTAGTTCTTTACTTAACTAAATCACTAATATATAATATCTGTATTACTGAATTTTAACGGAGATATCAATGACACTTAATACCAAATATAAAAACATAGTAATCAAAATAGGTACATCGAGCATTGCCTACGACACAGGCAATCTTAACATACGAAATTTAGAGAAAACGGTAAAGGTAATTTCGGATATAAAAAATATGGGAGTCGATGTTACTATGGTTTCATCGGGTGCTATAGGTGCAGGGCTTGGGAAACTTCGCCTTAAAGACCGCCCCACCGATACCCCTTCCAAACAGGCAGCAGCCGCTGTTGGGCAATGTGAACTTATGTATGTTTACGACAAACTCTTTTCGGAATACAACCACAATATCGCACAGGTGCTGCTCACTGCGGATATTTTCACCCATGAAAATTCCAAAACCAATGTTATCAACACTTTCAATAAATTAAGAGAGATGAATGTTATCGCCATTGTCAACGAAAACGATACCGTATCGGTCGAGGAAATAGTTTTCGGCGATAACGATACATTATCTGCAATAGTTGCCGAAATAACGAATGCCGATGCACTCATAATCATGTCGGATATCGACGGATTATATACATCTAACCCCACCAAAGACAAAAATGCTACCTTAATCAGTGATGTTTACGATATAGCAAAAATAGAATCAGCCGCTGAAGACAGCTCCGGCAAACTCGGCACGGGCGGCATGATAACCAAAATAAGAGCCGCAAAAAGAGTTACCCAAAAGGGCATTGATATGTTCATAATAAACGGCTCGAACCCAACAGGACTGTACGATATTTTAGACGGTATACCCTGCGGCACATTCTTTCATAAATCGGGGGAAAACAAATGAGCATATATGCCGATTGCGAAAAAGTAAAAGAAGCCTCTTGGCAACTTGCTTCACTTACTAATGAAGAAAAAAACAAGATATTAAGCGACTTTGCCTCTGATTTAATTTCAAATGCCGATGAGATAATAAAAGCAAACGAAATAGATGTTGCCAACGCCAAAAACAGCGGTATTCGCCAAAACTTCATCGACAGACTCATTCTCAATAAAGAGCGAATCAATGATATAGCAAACAGCATAAATAAAGTTATTGCCTTTGATGAGCCGATCGGAAAGATTATCGAAGAGAGAACAATTGAAAAAGGGCTTATGCTTAAAAAAGTAACCGTGCCTTTGGGCGTTATCGGCATAATCTACGAAGCTCGCCCCAATGTTACCGCAGATTCCATAGCACTGTGCTTTAAAAGCGGAAATGCCTGCGTATTAAGAGGAGGCAAAGAAGCTATAAATTCAAATAAGATGATAGCACAAATAATGAAAAATGTGCTTAAAAATAACGGTTACAACGAAAACTTCCTCTATCTTATTGAGGACACAACCAGAGAAAGTGCAAATGAGATGATGCACCTAAACGGCATTATTGATGTGCTTATTCCAAGAGGAGGCAAAAGCCTTATACAAAGCGTAATCCAAAATTCCACCGTACCCGTAATAGAAACGGGAGCAGGAAATTGCCATGCATATGTGGACGAAGATTATGACGAAACCATCGCCTACGATGTAATACTCTCGGCTAAAATATCCCGCCCATCGGTTTGCAATTCCTTGGAAAAGCTTTTGGTTAACGAAAATATAGCTGAAAAATTCCTGCCGAAAATGTATGAAATTTTCAAGTCCAACAATGTAGAAATGAGAGGATGCGAAAAAACTTGCGAAATATTAAATAATAAAATAGCTAAAGCCACCGAAGATGATTGGTACGCAGAATACAACGATTATATAATTTCAATAAAGGTTGTGAAAGATGTGGCACAGGCTGTGGAGCATATCCGTAAATACAGCACATCTCATTCCGAAACCATAATTACCGAAAATTGCCAAAACAGGGATTATTTCCTGAGAAATGTGGACAGTGCCGCAGTGTATGTCAATGCATCAACACGCTTTACCGACGGAGGTGTGTTCGGGCTTGGTGCCGAAATAGGCATTTCCACCCAGAAACTTCACGCCAGAGGCCCTATGGGGTTAAATGAACTGACAAGCTATAAATACATTGTCTACGGCAATGGGCAAACCAGATAAATACAGGAGAAGATAAAATGATTAAAGTTATGTTTGTCTGCCTTGGCAACATTTGCAGAAGCACCATGGCAGAGAGCGTTTTCACCGATATGGTAAATAAAAAAGGGTTATCCGATATGTTTGAAATTGCATCATCGGCAACGGGAACATGGGAAATAGGTAACCCCGTTGACCCACGCACACAGGCTAAATTAAAAGAAGAAGGCATTTACTGCGTGCCGCACAAAGCAGTGCAATTCACAGATTCTGATTATGCACATTTCGACCATATATTGGTATTTGATTCAAAGAATATGACCGATATATTAAAAATGACGAATAACGACCCCGAGGGGAAAATAAGAAAATTGCTCTTACATTCCGATGAATTCGAATTCGAGGACATTGCCGACCCTTGGTATACCCTTGATTTTGACAGTGCATATTTGCAGATAAAATCGGGCTGCGAGGGGCTAATCAGTGAACTATTAAAATAGCGAGAATTCACATCTCGCTTTTTTTATTGCAATCTATGCATATTTTTTTATTGTTTTTTTCTTTTAGTTTGCTCTCCAATGTCATCTCACCACAAACATCGCATGGATAACACGAGAACATATCGGCATTGCCTTTGGGCATATATTCCATTTCTTTTATATAAAATATGTCCTTTTCATCGGCATAAAATATGTGTTTTAGAATATCCGTATAATTTTCGCTTTGCATTTTAAGCGGTTTTGCCACAAGGCGCACATTTTCACCGCTTTTCACATCATAAAATGAATAGGCAATCTTTCCCGTATCCCTTACAATCAATTTACCGTTTCCGATTGTGCAATTTGTCAATATCTGCACGGCATCCACTCCGCAGCCTAAATTTTCACAAACGCATATCACATCGTAATCGGCAGAATTTATCATATCTATGTCCAAAAACTTCCCTGCCACTTCCACCGCACGGTATGCCACAGCGAGCCCAAAACAGTTATCGCCGTGAAATTTTCGACACTTTTTCCATAACAATTTATCCATATCACTACATTATGCAGAAGCATTCTCCCACAGAACGCTCCTGCATTATTACCATAAAGCTGAATTTCAACACAATGTTATTTTACTCACTGATATAAATTCCGCAAGCCCCCAGGGGGGATAAAGTGCCGAAAACTTTTCGGTACGAATTAAAAAATCAAACACTAAAAAAGTTCGAGGCACAAACCTCGAACTTTCAGCAATCCTAGTTTTCCGATATTCCGAATATCTCGGAATAATTCTTATAGGGATACATTTCATCAAAATAATCTCTTCTGCACACAACAACACAAATTCTGTCGTAGAAAAATCCCCAATCATATGTAAGCCTGTCCCATGCGGAATCAACCACAGGATCCGCACTTAATGTGGAAAATCCGATAACTGTATCTTCATCGGGATAGAATAAATATGCACAAACCCTTCCGTTCGGTTTTATATTCTCGGCTTCTCCAAATGCCTCCGTGAAATACTCTATGTCTTTACTCTTTCGATATAGTGAATAATTAGGTGTACATTTAACATCACTGTATGTGATTTTCACTTCAGCCAATTCTTCATTTTCGTCAAAGTTAAAATTTATCAAAGGTTTAGGCGTTCCCAATCCTTTGCAGTCTAAGCCTGAAACCGAAGTATTGGGAACCGTTGACAAAACGCACTCCACATCGAATTTTTCTTCTGCTGTTTCAACTGTTTCGTCAACGGACAAACCGAACTCTATATCGGAATAAATCGTTTTTGCCTCATTTACCTCAGGAGGTATTTTTTGCGTTAAATATCTTACATTGGGATAGTATGCAAAAATCAGAAAGATAAAAATCGGTATCGCCCAAACAAGGAATTTTCCTGTTGCATCAAGAAATCGTTTAAAATGTTTGTTCATTTTCAAGATACCCTGGACAAGTTAATATTTTTATCGACCCAAAAATTGCCGCCAAAGAACACAAGACAAATACAAACCAAGACCAATGGTATTATTTTCATAATCATTACCTTCCTTCTTGATATTATAATTGTAAGAGCTCTTATCTATTTTAATATAACATACATTGCTGCACATGTCAACTCTTATACCGTTCCGGAAAATTATATCCCCAAATACGGTACTCCGTTTAATTAAAATCGTTTTTATATTACTGCATCATAATTTACATAATCAGTTTTTCTGTGTAATTGAGAACATTACACAGAATGATTTAGAACTTTCTCCATAATACATATATCCGTATGAATAATCGCCTCTACCATAAGAATGATAATCACTGTCCTCGGTAGATCCTACATCGGTCATTGTTCGGATAAGCAATAAATCAATATCTTCATAATCGGGATTTAATACAAGAATCGTACTATCTATCAAAGAGAGCCATCTTTCGAAAATAGGAGTATAGTCAGAACGATTTTCACTGTATAAAATCACAACACTTAAATAAAGACTTCCATCTTCTTGGACATCAAAGAAAACACAATCATCGTAGTACTCATACTTTGTTTCTCCGCTTGTTTCATCTTCTTCTTTGACAAATTCGTCGATTACATCGGTTTCAATACCTGTTCTTTCGCTGTAAACTTCATTAACTGAAGTTCTGAATTCTTCCAATGTCATATTGATTCCGTCGATTTTCGTTCCGGCGCAGCCTGCCAATGACATTACCATAACGACTACTGTTATTAATGCTATTATTCTCTTCTCCATAAAAAATGGCGGTATCGCATGAATACCACCATTTATTATAT